>NZ_JBMDKO010000029.1:0-71802 GCF_057809755.1 Pseudomonas sp. FG13 | reverse complement strand
TGTCTGTCACGCCGCTGTTGAATCTGCCATCGCCTTCGCGGGCAAGCCCGGCTCCCACCGGTCTGGTGGCGCCCCACAAAGGTTGCGCGCAACCCAAATCCAATGTGGGAGCGAGCCTGCTCGCGAAAGCGGAGTGTCTGTCACGCCGCTGTTGAATCTGCCATCGCCTTCGCGGGCAAGCCCGGCTCCACCGGTCTGGTGGCGCCCCGCCATTTCTACATTGGTGCCAGCGGCTCATAGCTGGGTGTGAGCAATCAGGCATGCAGACATGTCCCAAATGCGCGTTTTGCCGGCAAACAGTCATTTACGCACCTGGCCCGGGCCACCCCACCTGTCTAAAGTGGGCTTTTTTCCCTTTGCGGTATTTCCATGAATCTCTGGTTCCGACTGTTGCTGATGCTGTTTCGTCGTCCCTGGCGCAAGCCGACGGCCCCCCTGGACACCACCGTGGTGCGCATGCGTGTATGGCCGCTGGACCTGGACTTCAACCGCCATGTCACCAATGGCCGCTATTTCACTCTGGCGGATGTTGGACGCATGGATTACGTCCTGCGCAGCGGCGCTTACAAAGTGGCCCTGCGCAACCGAGCGATACCCATCGTGGGAGATGTCTGGGGCAAGTTCCGGCGCGAATTGAAGCTATTCGAAGTGTTCGAGTTGCATACCCGGATGCTCGGCTGGGATGACAAATGGACCTTCATGGAGCACCGTTTCATGAGCCGCGGGCGTGTGGTCGGGGTGGTGATCATGCGTGGCCTGTTCCGCTCGGCCAAAGGCACGGTGGCACCGGGTGAATTCGTCCGTGAACTGGGGCTGGCAGAACAGTCGCCGGCCATGCCGCAATGGCTGACGGCCTGGTCGCGAAGCTGCGATGATTTGAGCCTTGAGCTTCGACTGGAGGAAGGCCCGCGCACCGACGCGCGTTAGTCGCCACAGGCATGCCCCATGCCCTGCCCGATCCCCGCCTATACTCTTCTGCCAATCCCCCCTGGGGCCTGCACTTCCAACAATAAAAAGCAGAGGTGGAACATGGTCTGGCAACAAGTCTACGATCCCTTCGGTAATGCGGTGCTGTCGACCTTTCTGGCGGCGGTCCCGGTGGTGGTGATGCTGGCGTCCCTGGCGTTCTTTCATATCAAGGCGCACCTGGCGGCATTGCTGGCCCTGGCCTCGGCCCTGCTGATCGCGATTTTCGCCTTCGGCATGCCCGCCGGCATGGCCGGTTCGGCGGCGCTCTTTGGCGCGGCCAACGGGTTGCTACCCATTGGCTGGATTGTGCTCAACATTATCTTCCTGCATCGGCTGACCACCGAAAATGGTTCGTTCAAGGTCCTGCAGGATTCCCTGGCGCGCATCACCGATGACCGGCGCCTGCAATTGCTGTTGATCGCCTTCTGCTTCGGCGCGTTTTTCGAGGGGGCGGCAGGCTTCGGTACACCGGTGGCGGTGACTGGAGCGATCCTGATCGGGCTGGGCTTCTCCCCGTTGGCCGCCTCGGGCCTGGCACTGATCGCCAACACCGCGCCGGTGGCGTTCGGCGCCTTGGGCACCCCTATCATCACCTTGGCCAAGGTCACCGGGCTGGATGAAATGGAGCTGTCGATGATGGTGGGCCGGCAGCTGCCGTTCTTTTCGGTGATCGTGCCGTTCTGGCTGATCTGGGCCTTTGCCGGATGGCGCAAGATGCTAGAGATCTGGCCGGCGATTCTGGTGGCCGGCGTCAGCTTTGCCATCCCGCAGTTCGTGGTTTCCAACTACCACGGGCCGATGCTGGTGGATGTGATTGCCGCGCTGATTTCCATGGCCTGCCTTACCGGGTTTCTCAAAGTCTGGAAACCGGCGACGGTCCACACCTCCGCAGCGTTGTCGGGACGCCACGATGATTCGAAGATCGACGCCAGCGAAGAACAACAGTCGGTGACCGGCGGGGCGTTCTCCAGTGACACCCGGCCGGCGGTGCTGCGGGCCTGGATGCCGTGGATCATCCTCACGGTGTTCGTGTTCGCCTGGGGTACCCAGGGCTTCAAGAACCTGTTCGATACCCGTCCAGCGATCGACCCACAGTCCCAGTCGGCCAAACTCGATCCCCAAGGCAAGCCGATGCGCGAGGCGAATCCGCTGTTCTCGCCCATGGTGACCTTCAGCACCCTGCACCAGCAGATCGAAAAAGTTCCGCCCGTGGTGCCGCAGCCTAAAACCGAGGAAGCGATCTACAAGTTCAACTGGTTCACCGCCACTGGCAGCGGCATCTTCCTGGCGGCGATTCTCGGTGGGTTGCTGATGGGCTACTCGATCCCACAATTGGTGCGCCAGTACCTGCGAACGTTGTGGGTGGTGCGTTACTCGCTAATCACCATCGTCGCGATGCTCGCCCTGGGGTTCCTGACGCGCTATTCGGGCCTGGACGCCACCATGGGCCTGGCCTTCGCCGCAACGGGCATTTTCTACCCCATGTTCGGCACCCTGCTGGGCTGGCTCGGCGTTGCGCTGACCGGCTCGGATACCGCCTCCAACGTGCTGTTCGGCGGCTTGCAACGGGTAACGTCAGAGCAGTTGGGCCTGAGCCCGGTGTTGATGGCCGCCGCCAACAGTTCTGGCGGGGTGATGGGCAAGATGGTCGATGCCCAGTCGATCGTGGTCGCCTCCACCGCCACCCGTTGGTATGGCCATGAAGGGGAAATCCTGCGCTACGTGTTTTTCCACTCGGTGGTGCTGGCGATTCTGGTGGGCGGGCTGGTGACGCTGCAGGCGTATGTCGAGCCGTTCAGTCGCATGGTGGTTGGCGGGCATTGACCGGCACGTCTACCGATCGTTCCCACGCTCTGCGTGGGAATGCATCCAGTGACGCTCCGCGTCACGCTTTGGCAGCGGAACGCAGAGCGTGGGAATGATCGAACTGACCTTTACTGAACGTTCTTCAGCTTGACCACGTCCCCGGACACCGAGGTGGTGTAACCGGTCAGGACCCAGGCCCAGAACCAGTTTTCCTGCACCTGAGTGTTGATCATGGCGTCGCCGCCCTTGGCCAGGATCGCGGCGTTCTGGGCGCGTACGAAGCGGTTGTTCTGACGAATCGGGATCACGCCGAACAGCAACAGGCCGGTGGCCTTCGCTTCACTGTGGCCGACAACGGTGTATTGGCTGCTGTCGTACTGCTGGGTCTTCATCGGGGTGCCGGTGCAACCCGCCAGGACCAGGCCGAACAGTGCGCTGGCAACAACCTTGCTGAAACTTTTCATTGACTACTCCATGGGGAAACGCCCGGGATCCATCTCTCGGGCGGCGCGTACTCTACCCGATCAACATCAAATTGACATTATCCATGATCAATTTGCAGCCTCGCCCCTGAAGCTCATGCTAGAGCCATTCGTCAGCTGCTCCTCCAACGTCCTCCAGTGCCCAAGCGCCATGTCGATAACCAAGTAACAGTGCCACGGAAGGCAAAACCTGCCTTTGCCGGCTGACATCGATCTGCACCGGCTGTACCGTTGGAGCGCTTGACCATGATTGACCTGACTGTCTGGAACCTCACCCTTCCAATCGAAACCCCTGCCCTGACCATTGCAACCAAAGCGGTTCCGACCCTGCAGAACCCGTACTTCACCAACACCGGCGACAAGATCGTCTTCTGGGCCCCGGTGACCGGTTCCCACACAGGTAAAAGCGAGTTCCCGCGCTCCGAGCTGCGGGAAACCTCGAAAGACGGCAAGCTGCGCAACTGGCTCTACAACAGCGGGATCAACACCCTCAAAGGCACCCTGGCCGTGAACCAGGTGCCCTCGGCCGGTCGCGTGGTCGTCGCGCAAATCCACGCCAAGGATGCGCCTGCCCCCTTGCTCAAGCTCGTTTACCGTTTCACCAAGGGTGTCGGCAACCTGGATGTCGAATACCGGGTCAAGCCCAAGGATGCAAAAAGCCCGGTGATGTTCACCGTGCCGAACGTTGCCTTGAATAAAGTCTTCACCTATTCCCTGCAGATGAACAAACAGGGCATGGTCACCGTGATGATCAACAACCTCGGCAAGCAGGTGAAGCTGGATCCGTCCTGGTATGGCTACAACTTCTACTTCAAGGCAGGCGTCTACACCCTGGACAACGTCGGCTATGCCACCGAAGGCGGAAAAGTGACCTACACCAAACTGGACGTCAGTCATCTATGACCGATGTCCAGCCTGGTGCTTGTACTTCAGGCCTTTGAAGGAACGGCGACCGCCTGCCGGCCGCTGAAAGCCACCAGGAAACAGACGAACACCAGCAGCGCAAACCCGGCCGGGAACAGCCAGATGCTGGTCCAGTCATGAGCGCCCGCCTCGGCAAAACGATCGGTGACCTGCCCCGCTACCCGGAAGCCGATCAACATGCCCAGGCCATAGGTCGCCAGGGTGATCAGCCCTTGGGCCGAACTGCGCAGATGCTCCGGCGCCTTGGCGTCGGTGTAGATCTGCCCCGAGACAAAAAAGAAGTCATAGCAGATGCCGTGCAGGGCAATGCCGGTGAACAGCATGAACGCCAGGTCACCGTTGTTGCCATAGGCGAACAGCAGGTAGCGCAACGCCCAAGCCAGCATCCCCACCAACAGCGCCAGCTTGATCCCGAAGCGCTGGATGAACAGCGGCAACAGCAGCATGAACAGCACCTCGGACACCTGCCCGATGGCCATCTTCGCCGTGGGGTTGGTCATGCCGGTTTCGGCCAGGAACGGGTTGGCATTCTGGTAATAGAACGCCAACGGGATGCAGATCAGGATCGAGGCGATGAAGAACACCAGGTAACTGCGGTCCTTCAGCAGCCCCAGGGCATCCAGGCCCAGCAGTTGCTTGATTCCGCCGCCAGCTTCAGCCTTGAGCGGCGCCGTGGCCGGCAGCGTGAGGCTGTAGATGCCCAAGGCCAGCGAAGCAATCGCCGCCATCAGGAAGGTATTGCGCAAACCGCCCGCCGCAATGGCCTCCCGTGAATCCCAAGCGAACACGAAACTGATGACCACCCCGGCGACGATCCAACCGAGGGTGCCCCAAACCCGCACCCGGGAAAACTCCAGCGCCGGATCGCGCATCTGACGGAACGCCACGGAATTGACCAGGGCCAGCGTCGGCATGTAGACCACCATGTACGCCAGCACGAACGGGTAGAAGCCACTGAAGTCCTGCGCCGAATACAGCTGGTACAGCAGCACCCCGCCCAGCAGGTGCAGCACCGCCAGAATACGTTCGGCATTGAAGTAGCGGTCGGCGATCAGGCCGATCACGAACGGCGCGATGATCGCCCCCCAGGACTGGGTGGAAAACGCCATGCCGACCTGCCCGCCGCTGGCACCCAGGGTGCTGGAAAGAAAGGTCCCGAGGGTGACGAACCAGCCACCCCAGATAAAGAACTGCAGGAACATCATCACGCTCAAGCGTGCGTTCATCGTGGTCATGACAGTCACCGTCTATTTGTTGTTCTTGTAAGCCAGCCAGTTGGTAAAAGCACTTTGTGGACAGGGGACCATTGTGGGAGCAAGGCTTGCCCGCGATGCAGGCGCCTCATTCTTCCTAAGGACCTCGTCGGCTTTATCGCGGGCAAGCCTTGCTCCCACAATGAACTCCCTTGCCACAGTTTTTTTGGTATCGGTTACCTCGGCAGCCCCAGCAGCCGCCGATTGGACGCTTCATCCGCCGTCACCCCGGCAAAATCATCGAACGCCTTGCGGCTCTTGTTGATCATGTGCCGCTGAATGAACGCAGCCCCTTCAGCGGCACCCTGTTGCGAGTCCTTCAGGCAGCACTCCCATTCCAGTACCGCCCAGCCGCTGAAGTCGTACTGGGTCAACTTGCTGAAGATCGATTTGAAATCGATCTGCCCATCCCCCAGGGAACGGAAACGGCCGGGGCGATCCACCCAGCCCTGATAACCGCCGTACACCCCGGACCGGGCATCGGGGCGAAACTCCGCATCCTTGACGTGGAACATGCGGATGCGCGCGTGGTAGCGGTCGATGAAACCCAGGTAGTCCATCTGTTGCAGCAACAGGTGGCTGGGGTCGTAGAGGATGGCTGCCCGTGGATGGTGATCGACCGCTTCCAGGAAGCGCTCGAACGAGGCGCCGTCATGGAGGTCTTCGCCGGGATGGATTTCGTAGCACAGGTCCACGCCGGCCGCCTCGAAGCAATCGAGAATCGGCAACCAGCGCCGGGCCAGTTCAGCGAATCCTTGCTCGACAAGCCCGCTCGGGCGTTGTGGCCACGGGTACATGTAGGGCCACAACAGCGCGCCGGAAAACGTCGCATGGGCATTGAGGCCCAGGCGCTGACTGGCCCGGGCCGCCAGCTTGAGCTGCTCGATGGCCCACTCGGTCCGGGCCTGGGGTTGGCCGCGCAAGTGGGCCGGGGCAAAGTCGTCGAACAGCGCATCGAACGCCGGGTGCACCGCCACCAGTTGGCCTTGCAGGTGCGTCGACAGTTCGCTGATCTCGACCCCGGCCTCTGCGCAGGTGGCCTTGATCTCATCGCAATAGGCCTGGCTGTCGGCGGCCTGGGCCAGGTCGATGTAACGTGTGCCCAGGGTCGGCAACTGAATGGCTTTGTACCCTTGTGAGGCGGCCCACCGGGCGATGTTCGCCAAGGTGTCGAACGGCGGCTCGTCGGACATGAACTGGGCCAGGAAAATAGCCGGCCCGCGCAGGCCGTTCGGTGTTTGATCGGCGGTATTCACGACAGCGACTCTCCGGTCTGCAGCGCGGTCCACTTCGCCTCGCCACGATGATTGATGAGGGCGGCCTCGATGAACGCCATGCCGCGCAAGCCGGTTTCGATGCCGGGTACGCCCGGCGCATCGGGGCCCTCGATCCGTTCGCGAATGGCACGGGCGAAATCGCCGTAAAGGTTGGCCATGGCTTCCAGGTAACCCTCGGGGTGCCCCGCCGGCAGGCGCATGCGGCGTGTGGCGGCCTCGCACAACCACGGCTGGCCGACGCCGCAACGCAGGATGCTCAGGGGTTGGTCGAGGGCACGATGGATCAGGCTCGACGGTTCCTCCTGGCGCCATTCCAGGGCGCCTTTATCGCCATAGACGCGGATCTTCAGCGGGTTCTCTTCACCGGCGCAGACCTGGCTGGCGATCAACACGCCGCTGGCGCCATCACTCATGCGCAACAGCATCGCGGCGTCGTCGTCCAATTGCCGGCCCGGAATGTGGGTACTCAACGCCGCACAGAGCTGTTCGACGTGCTGGCCGGTCACGAACTCTGCGAGGGAAAACGCGTGGGTACCGATGTCACCAATGCAGCCGCCCAGGCCGGACTGCTCGGGGTCGTCGCGCCAACCGGCCTGTTTGTTGCCCTGCCCGGCGACGTCCTGGCTGAGCCAGCCCTGGGGATACTCCACCAGCACTTTGCGCACCGTGCCGATCACGCCCGAGCGCACCATCTCTCGCGCCTGCCAGACCATGGGATACCCCAGGTACGTGTGAGCCAGGCCGTACAAGCGGCCGCTGCCTCGCAGCACGTCCTTGAGCGCGAGCAACTCACGCAGGTTCAACGCTGCGGGCTTTTCGCTGAACACATGAAAGCCCGCCTTCAGCGCCCGACCGGCAATCGGTGCATGCAAATGATTGGGCGTCACGATGACCAGCAACTCCATGCGCCGGTCGGCGGGCAATGCCGCTTCGGCGTCCAACAGTTGCTGCCAGTCGCTGTAGCAGCGGGAAGCGTCCAGCCCCAGGGCTGTGCCGGTTTGCTGGTTATTGCGGGCATCGCGACTGAATGCCCCACACACCAACTCGAACCCGCCATCCAGGCCAGCGGCCTGACGATGGGCCTGGCCGATGAAAGCACCCTCCCCACCGCCCACGAAACCCAGTCTTATTTTCGGTGCTACAGGACTCATTACGACTCTCTCAGGTCAGGGCTGACGACAATGTAACCGGTTACATCACGGCGGAATCTAGGCGCAGTTTCGCGGCGTGTCAAACCCTACGGTCTTCATGCAGGGACGTTTGTGAGGCGCCCAACCTGCGGTAAGCTCCCCTTCGCGCCGCTATGTTCCGGCGCTCGATCGAGGTGCTTTTGTCCAATATCCGTGAAGTAGCCCGGCTGGCCGGCGTGTCGGTGGCTACGGTTTCCAGAACGCTCAAATCCCCCGAACGGGTACTGCCCGAGACACGGGACAAGGTCAACGCGGCGGTGGAACAGGCCGGCTACCGGCCGAACCTGATGGCTGTGCAATTCCGCTCCCGTCGCACCGGCAACCTGGTGATCCTGGTGCCAACCATCGCCAATACGTTCTTTGCCCGGGTCATCAGCGGTGCCCAGCAGTCCGCCCAGGCGGCGGGTTATCGGCTGTTGTTGTGCGACACGCAAGGCCAGGCAGAAGTCGAGCGGGAGTTCGCCGCGCTGGTCTATGCGCACCAGGCCGACGGGGTGATCCAGTTACGCGCGAGCAATCCTTTCGCCTCGCTCCCTCCTGGCACCGAAGCCCTGCCGCTGGTCAACGCCTGCGAAGTGGTCAAGGATGCCGACTACCCCACCATCAGCCTCGACAACCGCGCCGCTGCCCAGGCCATGACCGACTACCTGATCGGTCTTGGTCACCGCCGCATCGGCATTATCAAGGGCCCCCGCAGCAGCCCCCTGACCCTGGACCGCGTGGCCGGTTACGAGGACGCCTTGCGTCAGGCCGGTCTGACCATCGACCCAGGCTTGATCTGCCACGGCGACTTCACCTTGAACGCCGGGTACGACGGAGCCGAGGCGATGCTGGCGCTGGCCGAGCGACCCAGCGCGCTGTTCTGTGAAAACGACGAGATGGCCATCGGCGCCCTCAAGCGCATCAAGGAATCAGGGTTGCGGGTGCCCGAGGACATTTCCCTGGTGGGGTTCGACGACATCCCGTTCGCGGCGTACTGCGATCCGCCGCTGACCACCATTTCCCAGCCTGCCGAGACCTTTGGCCGCAAAGCCGTGGAAATGCTGATCGCACTGATCGAGAAAAAGCCTATTGCGCAACGGCATGTGCTGCTGCCGTTCGAGTTGACCGTGCGTGGCAGCAGCGCAGCTCCGGGTCCCGGCAAGGCCTGACCAGGCACATCGGTTTTAACAACTCGCCATCGGGCCCGTTTCAACTACAGTGGAAAGACTCTGCATAAAGCCATAACAAGACGGAGAGTTTTCCATGCGAGTCAACAAACGCTTCACCCTTCTGGCCGCCGCGGCAGCCTTGGTGGTCACGACCACGGCCCAGGCGGCCCCGGTGTACATCAACATCCTGACGGGGGGCACCAGTGGGGTGTATTACCCGATCGGGGTCGGGCTGTCGCAGATCTACAGCACCGGCATCAAGGACGCCAAGACCTCGGTGCAAGCCACCAAGGCTTCGGTGGAAAACCTGAACCTGCTGCAGGCCGGGCGCGGAGAATTGGCCCTCGCGCTGGGCGACTCGGTGGCTGACGCCAAGAATGGCGTGGAAGATGCCGGCTTCAAGACTCCTCTGACCAAACTACGCGCCATCGCCGGCGCCTATCCCAATTACATCCAGATCGTTGCCAGCCAGGAGTCGGGCATCAAGACGCTGGCCGATCTCAAGGGCAAATCCATCTCCGTGGGAGCGGCGAAATCCGGCACCGAGCTGAATGCGCGAGCCATTCTCAAGGCCGCGGGACTGAACTACAGCGACATGAAGGTTCAGTACCTGCCCTTCGCCGAATCGGTGGACCTGATCAAGAACCGTCAACTGGACGCCACGCTCCAGTCTTCGGGGCTGGGGATGGCGGCCATCCGCGACCTGGCCTCGACCATGCCACTGAACTACGTGTCGATTCCGACTGACGTGGTGACAAAGATCGGCAACCCGGCCTACCAAAGTGCAACGATCCCGGCCAATACCTATGACGGCCAGGCCGAAGCCGTGCCCACCGTGGCAATCACCAACATCCTGGTCACCCGTGAAGACGTTTCGGACGAAGTGGCCTACCAGATGACCAAGCTGCTGTTCGAAAACCTGCCTCGTCTCGGCAGCGCCCACTCCGCAGCCAAAGACATCACCTTGGATAAAGCCGCGAAAAACTTGCCTATCCCCCTCCATCCCGGTGCCGAGCGCTACTACAAGGAAGCCGGCGCCCTGTAAGCCGATCTGGCGCGGCGGTGGTGATCGTCGCCGCGCCCTTGCGGTTCGCACCTTCGATGCAGGCAAGAGGACATCCTTGATGAGTGAGATTCAGCCCGGCATTCCCAGCGATCCACGGGACTGGCCCAGAACACTGTTCTACGTGGCCCTGCTGTTTTCGGTATTCCAGATCGTCACCGCGGCGTTCGCCCCTGTCTCCAGCCAGGTCCTGCGTGCCGTGCACGTGGGTTTCCTGTTGTGGGTGGTGTTCCTGAGTTATCCCGCCCATGGCACCGGGCGTCCCTGGCAGCCACTGGCATGGGTGTTGTCCCTGGCCGGCGTGGCCACGGCCCTGTACCAATGGGTATTTGAAGCCGATCTGATCCAGCGCTCCGGTGACCTGACCGATACGGACCTCATCGTCGGTATCGTGCTGATCGTGTTGGTGTTCGAGGCAGCCCGACGGGTGATGGGGATTGCGCTGCCGTTGATCTGCGGTCTGTTCCTGGCCTATGGGCTGTTCGGCGAATACCTGCCGGGCGATCTGGCTCATCGCGGTTATGGCTTCGATCAGATCGTCAATCAACTGTCCTTCGGCACCGAGGGGTTGTACGGCACACCGACCTACGTGTCAGCCACCTACATCTTCCTGTTCATCCTGTTTGGCGCCTTCCTCGAAAAAGCCGGGATGATCAAGCTGTTCACCGACTTTGCCATGGGCCTGTTCGGCCACAAGCTCGGCGGCCCGGCCAAAGTCGCCGTCGCTTCCTCCGCCTTGATGGGGACCATTACCGGCTCTGGCATTGCCAACGTGGTGACCACCGGGCAATTCACCATCCCGCTGATGAAGCGCTTCGGCTACAAAGCCGCGTTCGCCGGTGGCGTGGAAGCCACTTCCAGCATGGGCAGCCAATTGATGCCGCCGATCATGGGGGCCGTGGCGTTTATCATGGCCGAGACCATCAACGTGCCGTTCGTTGAAGTCGCCAAGGCCGCCTTGATTCCCGCGTGCCTGTACTTCGGCTCGGTGTTCTGGATGGTTCATCTCGAAGCCAAGCGCTCCAACCTCAGAGGCTTGCCCAAGGACCAATGCCCCAGCGCACTGGGCGCCGTAAAAGACAACTGGTACTTGCTGATCCCGCTCGCGGTCTTGATCTATCTGCTGTTTTCCGGGCGCACGCCGCTTTTTTCCGGCATGGTGGGACTGGCGCTCACCGCCATCGTGATCCTCGGCTCGGCGATCATCCTGCGCGTGTCGAGCTTTGCCTTGCGCTGCGCTTTCTGGATCGCACTGGGTGTCCTGTGCGTGGGCTTTTTCCAACTGGGCATCGCCGTCATCTTCGCGGTGATCGCGGTGTTGGTCATCATCTGCTGGTTCATCAAAGGCGCGCGGGAAACCCTGACCATCTGCCTCCATGCATTGGTGGAAGGCGCGCGGCATGCGGTTCCTGTAGGGATTGCCTGTGCCCTGGTGGGCATCATCATTGGCGTGGTGTCGCTGACCGGGGTGGCGTCGACCTTCGCCGGTTACATCCTGGCCATCGGCAAGGACAACCTGCTGCTGTCGCTGATCCTGACGATGCTCACCTGCCTGGTGCTAGGCATGGGCATCCCCACCATCCCCAACTACATCATCACCAGCTCGATCGCCGCCCCCGCCCTGCTGGAACTGGGCGTACCGCTGATCGTGTCCCACATGTTCGTGTTCTACTTCGGCATCCTCGCCGACCTCACGCCGCCCGTGGCGCTGGCTTGCTTCGCGGCCGCGCCGATTGCCCGGGAAACCGGCCTGAAAATCAGCTTCTGGGCGGTGCGCATCGCGCTGGCTGGCTTCGTCATTCCGTTCATGGCGGTCTATAACCCGGCACTGATGCTTCAGGGTGACAACCTGTGGATGAGCGCTTACATGCTGATCAAGACGATGCTGGCCGTCGGGCTCTGGGGCATGGCGTCCACCGGCCATCTGCAACAGAAGATGCCGATCTGGGAGCGCCTGCTGTGTTTTGCCGCCGGAGCCTTGCTGGTCGTCGCGTTACCGCTGACCGATGAGATTGGCTTCGTGCTGGCGGGACTGCTGATCTTCCAGCACCTATGGCGCTCGCGGCGCATCGGACGGGCCCTGGCGTGATCGGCTTATGCCTGGGCCTGGCCGGCGTGACCTGGGCCCAGCTTCCCCTCCGGGATTTCACGCTGGCGTGGAATCACACCATCGAGAAAATCCGCTGGGAGGAAGACTACCGGGTTACCGCGCAGGGGTTGGTGCTGGGGGAAGCCAGGGTCAAAGGCAACGGCGCCGGCATGGAGATTCCCGAGGGCGCCTGGCTGAAAAACGGCAGCTGGCACTACCTGCGCCAACTGCCGCCTCTGCAACCGCTGAGACTGGGCCGCACACCCCAGGCTGGGGATTACCAGCTGTGTTTGAATGGACATTGCGAGCCAATGAGCCATTGGCTGGGGCCACCAACGGCAGATCAACCGTTGGTGGAATTGTGGAGTTGCGATCCGTCCTGAGCCGACCCACGGCGGCGAGGCCCGCGGCCCAAGCCATTCAGTCAGCTGAATGTGGCTCCTCGGGTATTCACGAACAGCGAATACAGCGAGTGACTGCCGGCCATGAACAAGCGATTACCTTCCCGCCCGCCAAAGCAGATATTGGGGCAGCGTTCCGGCAGGGAAATATGGCCGATGGCTTTGCCTTCCGGGTTGAACACCCGTACACCGTCGAGCTTTTCCAGGTCGGCCTTGGGGTCGCCGTTGCCGCCCCAGCCGCACCAGAGGTTGCCGCTCTCGTCGCATTTGATGCCATCGATGGCCGCGTAATCCAGACCTTCGATGTGCTTGCGCCGCTCGCCCAGCGTCCCGTCGTCCTTGACCGTGATTGCCCAGATCAGCCGGTTGGGTTTGGCCCTGCCCTCCACCACATAGAGAATTCTCTCGTCCGGGGAGAAACACAGGCCGTTCGGCCCCGCCAAGTCATCGATCACCCGGCTGACCTTGCCGGTTTCGCCATCGACGCGGTACACCGCGTGGGGCTGGGACGGGGTGACCTTGTGTCCTTCGTAGTTGTTGCCGGTCTGGAATGGCGGGTCGGTGAACCAGACCGAACCGTCGCGCTTGCACACGATATCGTTGGGCGAGTTGAAAGGCTTGCCCTCGAAACTGTCCGCCAGCACGGTGATGGTGCCGTTGTGCTCGGTACGGGTGACGCGCCGCCCCTCGCTCGAGGTGGTAGAGCCTTCGCACACCAGCAACCGCCCTTGGCGATCACGGCACATGCCGTTGGAGAAATTGGCATTCTCGCGGTACACCGACAGACCGCCAGTAATCTCATCCCAACGCACTATGCGGTTGTTGGGAATGTCGCTGACCAGCAGGTAGCGGCCGTCGCCGATCCACACCGGCCCTTCGGCCCAGCGCAGGCCAGTGGCGAGTTTTTCCACGCTGGCATTGAAGAGGCGCAAGTCCATGAAGCTGGGATCGAGGATGTTGATCAGCGGGTCCGGGTAACGCTGGCTCAACGGCTCGGCCTGGACGAGCCCGGGCAGGTTCCCCAAAGTAGCGGCAGCCGCCGAGACCACCAGGGATTTTTTCAGGAATACCCGACGACCTTGGTCGGCGGGGCTGATCAGTTGTGAAGTTTCCATAGCGCGTCTCTCCGTTAATTATTATTGGACGGGACGACAGTTTTACTACGTGATAAGACATCGTACAAGAATACTGTCTTTGTCCCCCAGTGAAAGCATACGGACGCGCGCCCGCTAAAGCCGTCTTCTTTAGAGTTCCCTAGAGCGCTACGGTCTCATCGCCACTTGTTCCAACGGACAAGATGCGGTAAAAATTCCGCCACGTTGTACGACAACAATAACTAAAATCACCGCCCGAGGCCTCTCGCTTCGGCGGTCGTTCTTTTGAGAATTCCTGCCATGGCCCACTCCACCTACGCATCGGACACCCCCGCCCCGTTTCCACGCCAACTCGCCGTGCTCGTCCTGCTGTGCATGGGGTGTGCCTTCGCTGGCAACCATGTCGCGGCGCGAGTGGCGTTCGATGATGGCGCCGGCGTGCTGCTGGCGATCCTGATGCGCTCGGGTGGGACGCTGCTGGTGTTGGCTGTGATGGTGCTGTGGCAGCGCCAGGGCCTGCGCCTTCCAACGGGCGCCTGGCGCTGGCAGTTGCTCCTTGGACTGTTGATCGGCACGCAGAGCCTGTGTCTGTATTCGGCCGTGGCGAGGGTACCGGTGGCGCTGGCATTGCTGGTGGGCAATGTGTTCCCGATTTTGCTCGCATTACTGACTTGGGCACTGGGCGGCCCCCGCCCCACCACCCGCACAGCCGCGCTGATGGGGATGATTCTGCTGGGCCTGGTCTTCGTGCTGGAGGTGCCGGCGCGGTTATCGTCCGAACAGAGCGTCGGTCCGCAATGGCTGCTGGGCGTCGGCCTGGCCTTCTGCGCGGCTTGTGCGTTCGCCTGCGCACTGTGGATCACCGACCACAAGCTGGCCCAGGTCCGTGGCTCGGTACGCAGCCTGCTGACGATCTTCATCGTGTTCAGCAGCGTCAACCTCGCCGGCCTGAGCGGTGCCCTCCCCGGCGGCTTCAACCTGCCGGCCACCAGCACCGGCTGGTTGGCCCTGGCCACCCTGGTGACGCTCTACGGCACCGGGTTTATCGTGCTGTTCATTTCCGTGCCGCGCCTGGACATGCCGCGCAACGCTCCGGTGATGAACATCGAACCGTTGGCCACCCTGCTGATCGGCTGGCTGGTGCTGGACCAGATGCTCAGCCCCGGCCAGATACTCGGCGGCGCTATCGTGGTGGCCGGCATCGTGCTGTTGACCTATCGCAAGGTCGAACGGATCAAGGCGCCCGTGGCCGGGGCGGCTGGAAACAACTGAACTCGCCACAGGGGTTGGGTGCCCCTGCTGAAACTTGTCTTCAAACCCACAGTCCTACCCCAGCTGTGAAAGCCTCGCCTTCCTGTGCGAAGCGCTTGCGGCTGATGGGCGCCAGGCCTGGCGTTCGCGTAACTCTCCCTCTTGAGCCGTCCGCACCATGCGCCACCCTGTTCGCTCTTGCCGTCTCGCTTCGCTTTGCCTGCTCCCCCTGCTGCCCTTGCTCGCCAGCCCTGCCCACGCTCGAGGCGAGGGGCAACTGGTGGACGCCATCAACGACTATCGCAGCCAGTCCCGTCGCTGTGAATGGCGCACGGTCCGGGCCTCCCCGCCTTTGGTGCTGCGCTCGCGCCTGGCCTTGCCGATCGGCTTTCGTGACGGCTTGCGGGAAACCTTGAAGGACGCCGGCTATCGAGCCCGGGCCGTGCGCAGCATCCGCCTGACTGACGCGCGGGATGCCCAAGAGGCTTTCGACATGTTGGCGGACGAGCACTGCGACGCCTTGCTGGACAACCAGTACGCCGACATCGGCGTCAACCGGGTTGGTGATGAGTGGCGAGTGGTGCTGGCGCAGCCCATGGGCGGTGCACCGGCCAGCGACGCCTCATCGATCGGCAAGGCGCTGCTGGCCCAGGTCAACGCGGCTAGGGCCAAGTCCCGTGTGTGTGGTCGCCAGCGCTTTGCCGCCGCCCGGCCACTGAGCTGGAACGCCGCACTCGGAGCTGCCGCCCAGGGACACAGCCAGGCCATGGCCCACGGCAACTATTTCGCCCACCGCGATCCCGACGGCCGCTCCGTCGCCGACCGGGCCAAGGGCGCGGGCTATCGTGGCCGCAAGTTCGGCGAGAACATCGCCGCCGGCCAAAGCTCGCCGAACCAGGCCATGCAAGACTGGATCGCCAGCCCCGGGCATTGCGCCAACCTGATGAACCCGATGTTCACGCAAGTGGGCGCCGCCTCCGCCAGTGACTCACGCAGCGATGCGGGGGTGTACTGGACGATGGTGTTTGGCGCGCCTTGAGCGAGTGCGAACCCCCTCTCTCGTAGCGTTGTGACAAGAAGCTTGCTACCCCGTCACAGGTTGATATCGCTTACAGACGGACCTCAGCCGCCGGCACTACATCGATCCGCGACACCGCGCTGCTCAGGCGCCCAAGCCGATCATTGTGGTTGGCGATGATCTGCTCCGCCGCCAGGCTGCCGTTGTCCACCGTGGTATGGGCATCGGCAGCCAGGACCACTTCATACCCCAAGGTGTGGGCCTGGCGCACCGTGGCGTTGACGCAGTAATCGGTCTGCATGCCGCAGATCACCAGGCGGTCGATGCTTCGGGCCTGCAGCAATGACAGCAGGTCCGTCTGGTAGAACGCATCTGGCGTGGTCTTGCGCACCCGCAGGTCATCCGTGGAGGTCAACAGCCCGTCCGCCAGTTGCCAGGCAGCAGAGCCGTACACCAGCGAGCCTTGCAGCTCCTCGTGCTGGATCAGGATCACTGGCAAGTCTAAAGCCCTGGCCCGGGCACTGAGGTCGTTGATGGTCCGGATAACCCGCTGGCTCTCGAAACATTCTTCTTCACCGGTACACAGGGCGCTCTGGACATCGATGATCAGCAAAGCGGTGCTCATGGTTTCCCTCTTCAAGACAATGATGAACGGCCACGGGGGTTGCCTACGGCAGCCCCCCTCTGCTCAATAGCCCAACGATAATCCCGTGTTGCGACGTGGATCGTTGGCCCCATAGAACCGGTTTTTGCCCACCGGTTTTCCACCCAGCGACGGGGCGCCCACCAGAATCGCGGCAATGTGGTTGGGGTCCTGGGGACCCGCGAACTTATGCCCCCAGCTTTCCAGGATCTTTTGCGTGTCGGGGCTGGCGGCGAAGGCTTCCAGGTTGGTCTGCTCGGGCATCCATTGCTGGTGGAAGCGCGGCGCATCGACGGCTTCCTGCAGGTTCATGCCGTAGTCGATCACATTGAGGATCGTCAGCAATGTCGCCGTGATGATCCGGCTGCCGCCCGGCGTTCCCACCACCATGACGGTCTTGCCGTCCTTGGTGACGATGGTCGGGCTCATGGATGACAACGGTGCCTTGCCCGGCGCGATGGCGTTGGCTTCCCCCTGCACCAGGCCATACATGTTGGGGACGCCGATCTTGGCGGTGAAGTCGTCCATTTCGTCGTTGAGGATCACCCCGGTCTTGCTCGCCATGACGCCCGCGCCGAACCAGTCGTTGAGGGTGTAGGTGACGGAAACGGCGTTGCCCCACTTGTCGACGATGGAATAGTGGGTGGTGTTGCTGCCCTCATGAGGCGCTACGCCGGGCTTGATCGAGTGCGAGTCACCGGCCTTTTGCGGTTCGATGGCGGCCCGCAATTTGGCGGCGTAGCTTTTGTCCAGCAGATGGTCGATGGGGTTCTGTACGAAGTCCGGGTCACCCAGGTAGCTGTTGCGATCCACATAGGCATGCCGCATGGCTTCGATCTGGTAGTGCATGCCCTGAGCCGAATGGAAGCCCAGTTCTTTCATCGGATAGCCGTCAAGGATGTTCATGATCTGGCACAGCACCACGCCGCCGGAACTGGGCGGCGGCGCCGAGATGATGTGGTAGCCGCGATAGTCGCACTCCACCGGTGCCAGCTCACGGGTCTTGTACTTGTCCAGGTCGGCCTGGGTGATGATGCCTTTGTTGGCCTGGCTGGAGGTGACGAGGGCATCGGCGACCCAGCCCTTGTAGAACCCGTCGGCGCCCTTGGTGGAGATTTCCCGCAGGGTCCTGGCGAGGTCTTTCTGCACCAGCTTCTGGCCGACCTGCATCGGTTCGCCGTTGTGCAGGAAGATCGAGCCCGAGTCACGCATGTCCTTCTTGAACACGTCGGTGGCGGTCTCCAGCAGATCCACATCGCCCTGTTCCAGGGTGAAACCCTCTTCGGCGAAGCGGATGGCCGGGGCGATCAGTTCGGCCCGGGGTTTGCTGCCATACTTCTTCAGCGCCAGCTCCATGCCGGACACCGTGCCGGGCACACCTACCGCCAGGTGCCCGCGAGTGCTGAGGTCGGCGACGACATTACCGTCCTTGTCCAGGTACATGTCCGCCGTGGCGGCCAACGGCGCTTTTTCGCGGAAATCCAGGAAGGTCTTGCGCCCATCGGCCAGTTGCAGGGTCATGAAACCGCCGCCCCCCAGGTTACCCGCCGCCGGATACACCACTGCCAGGGCATACCCCACCGCCACCGCCGCATCCACGGCATTGCCGCCGTTCTTGAGTACATCGACCCCCACATGGGTCGCCAGGTGCTGGGCGGTGACCACCATGCCGTTTTCGGCGGCGACCGGGGCCTGGGAGGCGGCCTGCACATAAAAGCAACTGAGGGTCAGGGATGTCGCAACCAGGGTTCGGGTCAAGGATTCGAACTTCATGAGCCGCTCTCTTCTTGTTTTTGAAATCCAGGGAAGTATGGCCCGGTTTGCGAAATGCGCCCGTTCGCTGCCGGACGGTCTTTTGGGGTAGGCTCATGCCGTTCATCCTCCCCGCAACAAGGACATCGCTGATGACGCTGCGAATCGAACGCACCGACACCCCCACCGACGAAGAGCGCCAAGCCATCCTGGCGCCGCTACGCGCCTACAACACCGCCAAGACCGGCGGCACCGTGCCGGAACTGGTCGCCTGGCTGGTACGGGACGAACACAGCAATGAAATAGTGGGCGGGCTCTACGGTCGGGTGTTCTTACGCTGGTTCTATATCGAGTTGCTGGTGGTGCCGGAACAGGCCCGCGGCCAAGGCACCGGATCGGCATTGATGCAGAAGGCCGAAGCGCTGGCCAGGGAGAAGAACTGCGTCGGCATCTGGCTGGATACGTTCGACTTCCAGGCCCCAGCGTTCTACCGCAAACACGGCTTCACAGACATCGGCCAGATCGACGATTACCCGCCGGGGCACCAGCACTTCTTCCTCCAGAAGCGCCTGACTTGAAACACACATCCAGCGGGCTTGCTCGCGAAAGCGGTCTACCCTTCGACACTGTCGTCGACTGACCCGCCGCCATCGCGAGCAGGCTCGCTCCCACATGGGTTCCGGGCTGGCCGGGAGACTTGCATCCACCACAAATTCCTGTGGGAGCGAGCCTGCTCGCGAAGCGGTCTACCCTTCGACACTGTCGTCGACTGACCCGCCGCCATCGCGAGCAGGCTCGCTCCCACATGGGTTCCGGGCTGGCCGGGAGACTTGCATCCACCACAAATTCCTGTGGGAGCGAGCCTGCTCGCGATGCTCTACCGGCTTACAGGCAAGTCGCCAACGCCGCCAACCGGCGCTTGGCCATGAAGTCGTCGTGCTTGGCGTAGTAGTTCAACGTCGTACCGGTAGCACCGGTTTCCAGGTCGACAAAGGATTCAGCGGAGCGGGTGTACACCGTCGAGCCGCCTTTCTTGTCCGGTTGCAGGTAAGCCCCGGCGTCGACGCCGAATACCGCCTCGTCCTGCCAGGAAAACTGCACGCACTGGGCCACGACCTGTTCCGGCTTGTCCGAGGCCAGCGTCTTGTAAGGCGCCTGGGTCCGGGCCTGGTTCATCGCCGAACCCGCGCAGCCGGCCAGCAAGGTGGCGGCCAGGGCCACCGTCAGCATTCGCATTGCGTTCACTCATCGAGAAAAAAGCGGACTGTAGCACCACGCCCCCGGTCTTCGTGCGGCTTTACTGAAATTTATACGCGACACCGGACGACGATTCGCGCAACCTGTCACGCCTTTTGTCATAAGCAGAGAGTCTCCATGGCGGCAACCGAACAGCAGCATGAGCGGGCGTTGGAAAAGTTTCTCGACGAGCGCCCCGAACTCCGCACCGAACTGGACCACCTCAACCCACTGCTGGCCCAGGCCAAGGGCGAGACGGCGGAACAATACCGCGCCGAGCGGTTGCATGAAGCCTTCGAGGCCGAGGCCGAACGCCAGGGCCTGTTCGCCTGGGAACTGACCCTGCAATTGACCGCCGCCTCGCCAGAGGACTATCAGTCCCAGCGGATGGACGTGCACCGGGAAGTGGCAGAGATGGCGGGGATGGATTGGGCGGAGTATTGCGAGTTGCATGGCCTCAAACAGTAGATGAGCTGATTGAACAGCCACCCACAAGGATGTCCCCACAATCCTGCAGTGCCAATCGCCCCCCTGCCCATAAAGCTTTATCATGGCCGCAGTTTTGCTGATCGGATCTGCCATGAAGTTCGCCATTGCGCTGTTTTCCGCCGCCCATGCGCCGTCCTCGCGCCGAGCCTTGCTGTTTGCCCAGGCCGCGCTGGCCGGCGGGCATGAAATCGTGCGGCTGTTTTTCTATCAGGACGGTGTCTATAACGTCGACAGCGGTGTGGTCACCCCCCAGGACGAACAGGACCTGCCCAAACAGTGGCGCAGCTTTGTCAGCGACCACCAGCTCGACGGCGTGGTCTGCATCGCGGCGGCGTTGCGCCGTGGGGTGTTGAACGCCGAAGAAGCCCAGCGCTACCAACGCTCGGCCGTGAGCGTCGAGACACCCTGGGCGCTGTCCGGGCTCGGCCAACTGCACGACGCGATCCAGGATGCCGACCGCTTGATCTGTTTTGGAGGCCCATGATGGCCAAGTCCCTGTTGCTCATCAGCCGCCAGTCCCCATGGTCGGGCCCAGGCGCCCGGGAAGCGTTGGACATCGTCCTGGCCGGCGGGGCGTTCGACCTGCCCATCGGCCTGCTGTTTCTCGATGACGGCGTACACCAGTTGCTCCCCGGCCAGAACGCCAAGGCCGTCCAGCAAAAAGACCTGAGCGCGAACCTGCAGGCATTGCCCATGTTCGGCGTCGAAGACCTCTTCGTCTGCGCAGACAGCGCCGCCGAGCGCGGCATCGACGCCGATGCCTTGGGCCTGGGCGACCTGAAGGTGCTGACCGCGCCGGACATCACCGCTCTCATTGACCGTTACGACCAGGTGATTACCCTCTGATGTCGACTTTGCATGTGTTGTCCCATTCACCTTTTGGCGATAACCGCCTCGCCAGTTGTCTGCGAGTCCTGGGAGACAAGGATGCACTGCTGCTGTGCGGCGACGCGACTTACGCATTGCAGCCCGGCACCGCACCGTTTACCCGGTTGCAGGCCGCTGGCCTGAAGCTGTTCGCACTGGCCGAAGACCTCCAGGCCCGAGACTTGCCGGCCCCTGACTGGGTCGAGATCATCGACTACCCGGCCTTCGTCGAACTGTCGATCCAGCATGACAAGGTCAACACCTGGCTATGAATGCGCTGAACGTGGGCGAACGCGCCATCGCGCTGGACAAGGACGGCTACCTGGCCGACCGGGACGACTGGTCAGTCGAGGTGGCCACGGCCCTGGCCGCCGCCGAAGATATCGAGTTGAGCCCCGAGCACTGGGAAATCCTCGAACTGCTGCGGGGCTTCTACGACGAGTTCCAGCTCTCCCCCGCCACCCGGCCGCTGATCAAATACACCGCGCTGAAACTGGGCGCGGACAAGGGCAACAGCCTGCACCTGAACCGATTGTTCAAAGGCACTCCCGCCAAACTCGCCGCCAAGCTGGCGGGCCTGCCCAAACCGACGAATTGCTTATGACCGACGTTCCATCGCTGACTCTCGAAACCCCGGCCGAACATCCATTCGCCCAGTTCGTGCGCATCCTGGGCAAAGGCAAGCGCGGGGCCCGTGATCTGACCCGGGAAGAAGCCCGCGAAGCCATGGGCATGGTGCTCGACGAACAGGTCGAGGATACCCAGCTTGGCGCCTTCCTGATGCTGTTGCGGCACAAGGAAGAAAGCGCCGAGGAAATGGCCGGCTTCACCGAAGCCCTGCGCGCACGCCTGGATGCCCCGGCGTTGGCGGTGGACCTCGACTGGCCGACCTACGCCGGCAAGAAGCGTCATCTGCCCTGGTACCTGCTGGCGGCCAAGTGCCTCGGCCAGAACGGCGTACGGATCTTCATGCACGGTGGTGGCGCCCATACGGCGGGTCGGCTCTACACCGAACAGTTACTGGGGTTTCTGCAGATTCCGCTGTGCCGTGACTGGCAGCAGGTCGGCACAGCGCTGGACAACGGCGGCCTGGCCTTCATGCCGCTGGTGGACTGGGCACCCCAGATGCAGCGCATGATCGACCTGCGCAACACCCTGGGCCTGCGCTCACCGATCCATTCCCTGGCGCGGATCCTCAATCCGCTGAAGGCCCGGTGCGGACTGCAAAGCATCTTCCACCCCGGCTACCAGGCGGTGCATCGCGATGCCAGCGGCTTGTTGGGGGATACGACTATCGTGATCAAGGGCGACGGTGGCGAAATCGAGATCAACCCGGATGCCGACAGTCACCTGTATGGCACCACCGGCGGCGCGAGCTGGGATGAAGAATGGCCACGGCTGTCACAACAACGTCACGTCAAGCCGGAGAGCCTCGACCCCGAGCATCTGAAAGCTATCTGGCGCGGCGACATGGAGGACAGCTACCCGCAACTGGCCCTGGTCGCCACCATGGCCCTGGCCCTGCGCGGCCTCGGCCTGACGCGTGAAGACGCGTTCGAACGGGCCCGGCAGTATTGGGATGCTCGGGATCGATCGATTTAATCGATCATCAAAGCCCAACCTTTGCGCTTTTAGTTCGAACCTATCGGAATAGACTCGCCTCCAATGTTTATGGTTCGAGGAGATCGAGATGGGTTTGTTAGTCGAAGGCCGCTGGCAAGATCAGTGGTATGAAAGCAAGGACGGCACCTTCCAGCGCGAACAGGCGCAACGCCGTCACTGGATCACCGCAGACGGCAGCGCCGGCCCCACGGGCGAGAGTGGCTTTGCCGCCGAGGCCGGGCGCTACCATTTGTATGTATCCCTGGCCTGCCCCTGGGCCCATCGCACCCTGATCTACCGCAAGCTCAAGGGCCTGGAAGACCTGATCGATGTCTCGGTGGTCAGCTACCTGATGCTGGAAAACGGCTGGACCTTCGACAAGGCCCACGGCTCCACCGGCGACAAACTGGACAAGCTGCGCTTCCTGCACCAGCGCTACACCGCCGATACAGCGGATTACACCGGTCGCGTCACCGTACCGGCGCTGTGGGACAAGCGGCAACAGCGCATCGTGAACAACGAGTCGGCGGAAATCATCCGCATGTTCAACAGCGCCTTCAATGACCTGACCGGCAACCACCTGGACCTGTATCCCGAACACCTGCGCAGCAAGATCGATGCGCTGAACGAGCGGATCTATCCGGCGGTGAACAACGGCGTCTACCGCGCCGGGTTCGCCACCACCCAACAGGCTTACGAAGAAGCGTTCGACCAGTTGTTCGCCGAACTCGATCGGTTGGAGACGCTCCTGGGATCACAGCGCTACCTGGCCGGCGAATACCTGACCGAAGCGGATATCCGCCTGTTCACCACCATGATCCGTTTCGATGCCGTGTATTTCGGCCACTTCAAATGCAACCTGCGGCGCATCGCCGACTACCCGAACCTGTCGAACTGGCTGCGGGAGCTGTACCAATGGCCGGGCATTGCCGAGACGGTGGATTTCACCCACATCCAGCGGCATTACTACGGCAGCCACAAGACCATCAATCCCAACGGGATCGTGCCCAAGGGACCGGAGCAGGATTTCAGCGGGGCCCATGATCGGGCGCGGTTGGTGGGGAAAGGGATCTGGGGCGGGGACTGATCCGGGATTTGTCGTGGATGTAAAGGCCTCATCGCGAGCAGGCTCGCTCCCACATGGGATCAGGGCACAACCATAAATTCCTGGTTACACCCAGCCCTGTGTGGGAGCGAGCCTGCTCGCGATTTGGGACAACGCGGTCTAGACCTGCCCCTGAGCCCCTTCGAACCACGCCAGTTTCTCGCGCAGTTGCACCACTTCCCCCACGATCACCAGCGTCGGCGCATGGACCTCATGCTCGGCCACCAGCTTCGGCAAGTCTGCCAGAGTGCCGGTGAACACCCGCTGGTTGGACGTCGTGCCTTGCTGGATCAGCGCCGCCGGCGTATCGGCCGCGCGACCGTGCTTGATCAGCTCGCTGCAGATGCTCGGCAGTCCCACCAACCCCATGTAGAACACCAGGGTCTGGGCCGGGGCGACCAGGTCCGCCCACGGCAGATCGCTGGTGCCGTCCTTGAGATGGCCGGTGATGAAACGCACCGACTGGGCATAGTCGCGATGGGTCAGCGGAATGCCGGCGTACGCCGCGCAACCACTGGCTGCGGTGATGCCCGGCACGACCTGGAACGGGATGCCCTGGGCCGCCAGCTCTTCGATCTCTTCCCCGCCGCGCCCGAAGATGAATGGATCACCGCCTTTGAGGCGCACCACCCGCTTGCCTTGCCGGGCCAAGTCGACCAACTGCTGGTTGATCTGGTCCTGGGGCACGGCATGCTCGGCGCGGCGCTTGCCGACGTAGACCCGCTCGGCGTCACGCCGGCATAGCTCAAGGATCGCTGGCGCGACGAGACGGTCGTACAGCACCACATCGGCCTGCTGCATCAAACGCAGGGCGCGGAAGGTCAGCAGGTCGGGATCACCCGGCCCGGCACCCACCAGATAGACTTCTCCCGGTGCGTGCGGGGCCTGGCCGGCGATCTTCTCGCGCAACAGACGCTCGGCTTCAGTGCCCTGCCCGGCCAATTGGCGGTCGGCGATAGGGCCCTGGAACACATCCTCCCAAAACGCCCGGCGTTGTTGCACATCCGGGAACAGCCGTTTGACCTGGCTGCGAAACTGCGCCGCCAAACCCGCCAACTGCCCGTATGTCGAGGGAATCCAGGTTTCCAGCTTGGCCCGGATCAGCCTTGCCAGCACCGGCGCATCGCCGCCGCTGGACACCGCGATCACCAGTGGCGAGCGGTCGACAATAGCCGGGAAAATCACGCTGCACAGTGCCGGCGCGTCCACCACGTTGACCGGCACACAACGCTTGTGGGCGTCGGCCGACACCCGGGCATTGAGGATTTCGTCGTCGGTGGCGGCGATGATCAACCCGCAACAGTCCAGGTCCGTTTCGAGGTAACCGCGCAGGACGCATTCGCCCCCGCTGCCACTGACCAGATCCCGCAGTTGCGGCTCTATTTCGGGTGCGACCACCCGCAGCAACGCACCGGCGTCGGCCAGCAGGCGGGACTTGCGCAAGGCAATCTCGCCGCCGCCGACCACCAGCACGCGGCTGCCGCGCAGGTTATGGAACAGTGGCAGATAGTTCATTTAGCCGATGACCTCGATGCCACCCATGTACGGTTTCAACACCTCGGGCACACGGATCGAACCGTCGGCCTGCTGGTAGTTTTCCAGCACCGCCACCAGGGTACGGCCCACCGCCAGGCCCGAGCCATTGAGGGTGTGGACCAGTTCCGGCTTGCCGGTTTCAGGGTTGCGGAAACGCGCCTGCATGCGACGGGCCTGGAAGTCACCGCAATTGGAGCACGACGAAATCTCGCGGTATTTGTCCTGGCTCGGAATCCACACTTCCAGGTCATAAGTCTTGACCGCGCTGAAACCCATGTCGCCGGTGCACAGGGCCAGGGTCCGATACGGCAGTTCCAGCAGTTGCAGGACCTTCTCGGCGTTGGCGGTCAGACTTTCCAGGGCTTCCATGGATTTTGTCGGTTCGACGATCTGCACCATCTCGACCTTGTCGAACTGGTGCTGACGGATCATGCCGCGGGTATCGCGTCCCGACGCCCCGGCTTCACTGCGGAAGCATGGGGTGTGGGCGACGAACTTGATCGGCAGTTGCTTGGCGTCGACGATCTCGCCGGCCACGATGTTGGTCAGCGATACTTCGGCCGTCGGGATCAGGTACAGGTCGGCTTCACCTTCGCGGCCGATCTTGAACAGGTCTTCCTCGAACTTCGGCAACTGGCCGGTGCCTTGCAGGGCCGGAGCCTGGACCAGGTACGGGGTGTAGGCTTCCTCGTAACCGTGCTCGGTGACGTGCAGGTTGATCATGAACTGGGCCAGGGCGCGGTGCAGGCGGGCAATGGGTCCGCGCAGCAAGGCAAAACGGGCGCCGGACAGCTTGGCGGCGGTTTCGAAGTCCAGCCAGCCGAACTTCTCGCCCAGGGCCACGTGGTCCAGCACCGGGAAATCGAACGCTTTGGGCGTGCCCCAGCGACGGACTTCGACGTTACCTTCTTCGTCTTCACCGACCGGCACCGACTCGTGGGGCAGGTTCGGGATGCCCAGCAGGATCGAATCCAGTTCGGACTGGATCTTGTCCAGGGCCACCTTGCCGTTGTTGAGTTCGGTGCCCATGCTCTCGACGTTCGCCATCAACGGCGCGATGTCTTCACCGCGCTGCTTGGCCTGGCCAATGCTCTTGGAGATCGCATTACGCTCGGCTTGCAGCTTTTCAGTCTGGGTCTGGACGGTCTTGCGCTGCTCTTCCAGCGCTTCGATGCGCGCGACGTCCAGGGCGAAGCCACGGGACGCCAGGCGGTCCGCTACGTCCTGAAGGTTGCTACGTAACAGTTTGGAATCGAGCATGTCGGTCTCTCGTTTAGATAAGTTTGGTCAGGGACAGGCCGGCCCAGGTGGCGAGCAGCCCGCCGAATACGCTGGCAGCCGCATAGCCCAGGGCCAGCGGCACCTGCCCGCTTTCCAGCAGGCGCACCGTATCCAGTGAAAAGGACGAAAAGGTCGTCAGGCCGCCAAGGAAGCCGACGATCAGCCCCGCGCGCACTTCGACAGGCACCTCGGGACGAATCAGGAACAGACCGTATAAAACGCCGATCAGCAGACAGCCCACGATATTAACGGTCAGCGTCGCGGTATAGAAGTGCCGGGGCCAATTTGCGTTGACCCAATTGCTAGCGGCGAAACGTGCCAGGGTGCCGGCGATACCGCCAGCGGAAACTGCAAGTATCAGGGGAATCAAGGTTTTCTCCGCTGCCGTGGGCTCAGGCGATCCAACTGCGCCAGATGGTTCAGCTTCTCGCCGATCTTCAGCTCCAGGCCACGGGGCACCGGCTGATAGAACGACTGGGGTTCGAGTGCTTCGGGAAAATAGTCTTCGCCAGCGGCATAGGCGTCCGGCTCATCGTGGGCATAACGATATTCTTCGCCATAGCCCAGCTGCTTCATGAGCTTGGTCGGCGCGTTGCGCAAGTGCAGCGGAACCTCGAGGGAACCATGTTCGGTGGCGCTGCGCATGGCCGCCTTGAAGCCCATGTACACCGCGTTGCTTTTCGGCGCACAGGCCAGGTACGTGATGGCCTGGGCCACGGCGAGTTCGCCTTCGGGGCTGCCCAGGCGCTCTTGCACATCCCAGGCCGCCAGGCACAGGCTCAGGGCCCGGGGATCGGCATTGCCGATGTCCTCGCTGGCCATGCGCACCACCCGCCGCGCGAGGTACAACGGATCGCAGCCACCGTCGATCATCCGCGCAAACCAGTACAGGGCGGCATCGGGGTTGGAACCCCGTATGGATTTGTGCAATGCCGAGATCTGGTCGTAGAACGCCTCGCCGCCCTTGTCGAAGCGCCGCCGGGTGTCCCCAAGCAGGCTTTGCAGCAGCTCGACACCGATCTCACTGTCATCCTCGGCCAGGTCCGAAGCATTCTCCAGCAAGTTGAGCAAGCGGCGGCCATCGCCATCGGCGGCTGAACACAGGATCTGGAAACCTTCGTCGCTGAGGCTCAGCTTGCGCTTGCCCAGGCCGCGCTCCTCGGTCAGCGCGCGGTCCACCAGCTTGCGCATCGCGGCCTCGTCGAGGCTCTTGAGCACATAGACCCGCGCCCGGGACAGCAAGGCGTTGTTGAGTTCGAAGGAAGGGTTTTCGGTGGTGGCGCCGATGAAGATCAACGTGCCGTCTTCGACATACGGCAGGAACGCGTCCTGCTGGGACTTGTTGAAGCGATGCACTTCGTCGACGAACAGAATGGTGCGCTTGCCGTATTGCCCGGCCTGCTGCTTGGCGACTTCCACCGCCTGGCGGATCTCCTTGACCCCGGCCAGGACCGCCGAAACCGTTTCGAAATGGGCATCGGACACTTCCGCCAGCAGCCGGGCCAGGGTGGTCTTGCCCACACCCGGCGGCCCCCAGAAGATCATCGAATGCAGCGCACCCTGCTCCAAGGCCTCGCGCAGGGGCTTGCCCCGGGCCAGCACATGCTCCTGGCCGACGTACTCATCCAGGTTGGTCGCGCGCAGGCGGGCGGCCAATGGCTGGGCAATCGGGGCGCTTCGAAACAGGTCCATCACTGCTTATGCAACCTCACTTGATCCTGGTGCCGATACTCTCTGCCGGAAGGCCGCTCTGCTGGAGCAGCTTTGTAGGAGCAGCTCTGCAGGAGCAGCTTTGTGGGAGCAAGGCTTGCCCGCGATTGCATCGCCTCGGTCTACCTGATGCACCGAGATGTCTGTATCGCGGGCAAGCCTTGCTCCCACAGGCCATATCCCACAGAGGGGGGCGGCGCTTATTCCTGGATGACGTCGGCACCCTTGGGAATGTCGAACTTGAACTTGGACGCCGCGATCGGCTCGTTGGCCTTGACCCCGGTGAACAGGATGTTGGTACGCTGGCCGACGCTGTCGATCAGTTGCATGTCATTGACCAGGCCGTTGCGGAACGACAGGCGCAGGCTGTCGAACAGACTGTCCTTGGTCTTGGGCTTGAGGGTGAAGTCGATCACGCCGCCCGCTTCCTTGGCCGTGATGTCGAAGCTCTGGCTGATCTTGGAAATGTCCCCCGACAGCAACAAGGCCGGCGTCTGGGTCAGGCGCTGGTCGAGATTCTTGATGGTGACCTGCTCCAGGTCCGGGTCCCACAGGGAGACTTTCTTGCCGTCGGACACCATCAACTGCTCGGCCGGTGCATCGGTGTGCCAATAGAACAGCCCCGGACGCTGGAGCGCCATGTCACCGGCGGTTTCCTGCAACTGGGTGCCGCTGCCGTCCAGGGTCAGCTGGGAAAAGCGTGCGGTCAGGGTCTTGGATGTTTCCAACAGCTGGGTCAGGCGAGCCACATCCTTTTCATCGGCATGGGCCGACAAGGTGGTCAGGGCCAGTACGGGCAACAGCAACATGCGAATCAGGCGCATGGGAGTCCTCATGAATTCGTGGGGGACGAGCGGCGCGTACAGGGCCGCCCGGAGTCATTAGTCGCGCATCGGGCCCGGCGCCAGCACTTCGCGCGAACCATTGGTGTTCATGGCCGTCACGACCCCAGCCATTTCCATGGCTTCGATCATGCGTGCGGCACGGTTGTAGCCGATCTTGAGCTTGCGCTGGACAGCGGAGATCGATGCCCGGCGGCTTTCCAGAACGAACTGCACCGCTTCGTCGTAGAGCGCATCGGTTTCCGCATCCTCGTCGCCACCGCCACCACCGCCCTCGAAACCGCTGCCGGCTTCTTCGACGCCGTTGAGGATGTCGTCGTTGTATTCGGGAGCGCCGCGCAGTTTCCAGGCTTCCACCACGCGGTGTACTTCATCGTCGGAGACGAACGCACCGTGCACCCGGATCGGCAGGCTGGTGCCCGGCGGCATGTAGAGCATGTCACCATGACCGAGCAATTGCTCGGCGCCGCCCTGGTCGATGATGGTCCGCGAGTCGATCTTGCTGGACACCTGGAACGCCATGCGGGTCGGAATGTTGGCCTTGATCAGGCCGGTGATCACGTCCACCGACGGCCGCTGCGTGGCGAGGATCAGGTGGATACCGGCCGCACGGGCCTTCTGGGCGATACGGGCGATCAGCTCTTCGACCTTCTTGCCGACGATCATCATCATGTCGGCGAATTCGTCCACCACGACCACGATGGTCGGCAGCTTGTGCAGCAGCGGCGCCTCGTCGTGGATGTTTTCGCGGTGGTACAGCGGGTCGGTCAATGGCGTGCCCGCCTCTTCGGCTTCCTTGACCTTGGCATTGAAGCCCGACAGGTTGCGCACCCCCAGCTTCGCCATCAGCTTGTAGCGGCGCTCCATCTCGGCGACGCTCCAGCGCAAGGCGTTGGCGGCGTCCTTCATGTCGGTGACCACCGGACACAAGAGGTGCGGGATGCCTTCGTAGATCGACAATTCAAGCATTTTCGGATCGATCATGATCAGTTTGGCGTCTTCCGGGCCGGACTTGAACAGGATCGACAGGATCATCGCGTTTACACCCACCGACTTACCGGAACCGGTGGTACCGGCCACCAGCAGGTGGGGCATCTTCGCCAGGTCGGTGATGACCGGCTTGCCGCCGATGTCGTGGCCCAGGGCCAGGGTGACCGGCGACTTGTGGTTATCGTACTCGGGGGTCGACAGCACTTCGGAGAAGCGCACGATCTGACGGTCTTCGTTGGGGATCTCGATACCCACGGTGGTCTTGCCGGGAATCACCTCCACCACCCGCACGCTGGTCACGGCCAGCGAACGCGCCAGGTCCTTGGCGAGGTTGGCGATGCGGCTGACCTTCACACCGGCAGCCGGCTGGATTTCGTAACGGGTGATGACCGGGCCCGGGTGAATCGAATCCACCGACACCTCGACACCGAACTCCTTGAGCTTGATCTCCAGCAGATGACCAACAGCCGCCAGGGATTCGGGAGAGTAATTGAGTTGTTTCTTTTCCGCCGGATCCAGGATCGAAATCGGTGGCAAGGTGCCTTCCACCGCACTGTCGACGAACAGCGGCACCTGTTTTTCCTTCTGCACGCGCTTGCTCGGCTCTGGCGCCTTGGCCGGGGCCATGGTGATCACCGGAGGCACTTGCTTCTCGCGCTCGGACATGTGCTTGCTCAGGGCCTGCTCGCGCTCGATCAGGCGTTCCTTGACCTTGGCCTGCTCGCGCTTGTCGGGCACCGTCGGGGCCACCACGTCATGGACCCGGTCGTCCACTTCACGCAGTTGTGCCACCAGTTGCTTGCGCTCGACGCGGGCCGCCCACCAGCGATTCACGGCGCCCTGGATCAGTTCGATCAGGTCGAGGGTGATCTTGCCGGTGACGTCCATGACCTTGAACCACGACAGGTCGGTGAACACCGTCAGGCCGAACAGGAACAGGGCGATGAACAACAGCGTGCTGCCCTGGATATTCAAGGCGTTCCTGGCCAGGTCGCCGAGGCTTTCTCCCAGGGCGCCGCCCGCCCCGGCCGGCAGGCCGGTGGGGGCATGGAAATGGATATGGGCCAGCGCGGCCCCCGACAGCACCAGGAACACCAGGCCGATCAGCCGCCAGGAAAACAGCCAGCCGCTCCACTGCCACGGCTCGTGGCGCTGGCGAAAGATCTGGTAGGCCTTGATTGCCAGCAACAGCGGGAAGATATAGGCGAAATAACCCAGCACCATGAACAGGATGTCGGCGCTGTAGGAGCCGGCCGGACCGCCGAAGTTCTGCACGTCGTCGATCTTGCTGTTATGGCTCCAACCCGGATCGTCCTTGCCGTAGGTCAGCAAGGCCATCATCAGGAACAGGCACAAGGCACCGATGGCGATCAATGCACCTTCCTTGAGCCGGTAGTGCAACTGCTGGCGCCAGAGCGGAACGACTGTTTTAGGTGCTGCGGTGGATTTCTTCAAAACGCTTCTTTTCCTGCGCCAACGGCGCGTCCATCTGTTGAATGACTATAAAAAACTGCTCATTACAAGCAGGTAAAAAAGTGAATGTGCACAACCAGTACTACTTTTACCACTGAGAGGTGCGTCCAGAAAACCGCAGGTGTTGCCGAAGATGTTGATCTTTAGCCCATCCTGCGTTCAAAACTCAAGCATTGTACGGGTTTGTCGACACCAAGGCATTGCCCGCACGCCGGGTGACAGGGTAGCCGTAAACGGACCGTACAAGCGCCAATTGGACCATGCATTGTCTTTTGTGACAAAGGCTTATGAGGTGTTTTTTATGAACGAAGTGAAGCATTCACGCCTGATCATTCTCGGTTCCGGCCCCGCCGGGTACAGTGCAGCGGTCTACGCGGCCCGAGCCAACCTCAAACCCGTCGTCATTACTGGCATGCAGGCCGGAGGCCAGCTCACCACCACGGTCGAAGTCGACAACTGGCCCGGCGATGTCGAAGGACTGACCGGCCCAGTCCTGATGGAACGCATGCAGCGGCACGCCGAGCGCTTCGACACGCAGATCGTCTACGACCATATCCACACCGCCAAGTTGCAGCAGCGACCGTTCGAGCTCATCGGCGACAGCGGCACCTACACCTGCGATGCCTTGATCATCGCCACCGGCGCGTCGGCCCAGTACCTGGGCCTGCCTTCGGAGGAAACCTTCGCCGGTAAAGGCGTTTCCGCCTGCGCCACCTGCGACGGATTCTTTTACCGCAACCAGGTGGTGGCCGTGGTCGGCGGCGGCAACACCGCCGTGGAAGAAGCCTTGTACCTGTCCAACATCGCCAGGGAGGTGCATTTGATCCACCGCCGGGACAAGCTGCGCTCGGAAAAAATACTGCAGGACAAGCTCTTCGAAAAAGCCGCCAACGGCAATATCAGGCTGCACTGGAACCAGAACCTCGACGAAGTGCTCGGCGACGCCAGCGGCGTGACCGGCGCGCGCCTGCGCAACAGCCAGAGCGGCGAAACCAGCACCTTGCAATTGGCCGGGGTATTCATCGCCATCGGCCATAAGCCCAATACCGATCTGTTCCAGGGCCAGTTGAGCATGCGCGACGGCTACCTGCTGGTGCGCGGCGGCAGCGAAGGCAATGCCACTGCCACCGATATCGAAGGCGTATTCGCAGCCGGCGACGTGGCCGATCATGTGTATCGACAGGCCATTACCTCGGCCGGTGCCGGCTGTATGGCCGCGCTGGATGCGGAGAAGTATCTCGATGACATCCCGGCCGCTTGACGGTTAATCTTCGAACCAGTGCTCATGGCGAGGGGCTTCCCCCCTCGCTACATCACCCTCCCCTTCTGCAAGTTCGGACAACAATGCTGACGTGGTTACAACGCAACACCTTCGATTTTCCACCCCTGGAAAAAGCCATGCGCGATCCCAACGGTTTGCTGGCCGCGGGTGGCGATCTGTCTGCGGACCGGCTGATCCAGGCCTATCGCCATGGCTGCTTTCCCTGGTTTTCCGAGGGACAACCGATCCTGTGGTGGTCTCCCGACCCTCGCACGGTGTTGTTTCCCGACGAACTGCACGTCTCGCGCAGCCTGGGCAAGCTCCTGCGCAAGCAGCGCTATAAGGTGACGTTCGACAAGGACTTCGCGGCGGTCATCCAGGCCTGCGCCGCGCCGCGGGCGTATGCTGAAGGCACCTGGATCACCGAAGCCATGCAAACCGCCTACCTGGAGCTGCATCGACGCGGCTTTGCCCATTCGGTGGAGGTCTGGGACCAGGGCCTGCTGGTGGGCGGCCTGTACGGCCTGGCCATGGGGCAGCTGTTTTTCGGCGAATCCATGTTCAGCCGGGCCGACAACGCGTCAAAATTCGGCTTCGCCACCCTGGTCCAACACCTCAAGGCGGCGGGTTTTGTGCTGATAGACTGTCAGATGCCCACCGAGCACCTGCACAGCCTGGGCGCCCGGTCGATCGCTCGCACGGCATTTGCCGGTTACCTCAAGGCGCACCTGGACCAGCCCAACCACGCGACCTGGGTTTGCTGAGCGACATTCTCACCAGTGGCTTACACTTAATCCAAAGCTTATCCCGGGGGTTGATCATGACCGAGTTGGCGCGCTTGAAGTTTTATGCCACTCAACCTCACTCTTGCAGTTATCTGCCCGAAGAGCAGGCCACGACGCTGTTCCTCGACCCTAGCCAGCCCATGGATGTGCATGTCTACGCAGACCTGTCGGAAATGGGCTTTAGGCGCAGTGGCGATCATCTCTACCGACCCCATTGCCAGCATTGCAATGCGTGTGTGCCGGCGCGTATCCCCGTGGCGCAATTTACCCCTGATCGCCAGCAGAAACGTATTTTCAAGCGCAATGCCGATCTCCAGGTCCGGCCGGCCAAGCCACAGTTCAGCGAAGAGTATTTCGACCTGTACCAGCGCTACATCGAGCAGCGCCATGCCGACGGCGACATGTACCCACCCAGCCGCGATCAGTTTTCGACCTTTCTGGTGCGCGACCTGCCCTTTTCTCGCTTCTATGAATTCCGCCTCGAAGGACGACTGGTGGCGATTGCCGTGACGGACTTGCTGCCCAACGGACTTTCGGCGGTGTACACCTTTTATGAGCCGGAAGAAGAACGGCGTAGCCTGGGACGTTTTGCCATCCTCTGGCAAATCAACGAAGCCCGACGCCTGGGCCTGGAAGCGGTGTACCTGGGCTACTGGATCAAGAACTGCAAGAAAATGAACTACAAGACCCAATATCGGCCGATTGAACTGCTGGTTAACCAGCGCTGGGTTGTCCTCAGCTAGCGTCCTGTCTCGGAATTAGGCTGTTCATTTTTGGCGGCGTCTGAGACAGGCCACTAGAACCCCTTGGCTTGCCCCCCCTTTTTCGGGCACAATGCACGCCGCTTTTGCCTGGCGCAGTTGCACCGGGCCATTCACTGGACACCGAGGGCTTTACTGCATGTCGAAAGAAGACAGCTTCGAAATGGAAGGCACTGTCGTCGACACCCTGCCCAACACCATGTTTCGCGTGGAGTTGGAAAATGGGCACGTCGTTACCGCGCACATCTCCGGCAAGATGCGCAAGAACTACATTCGTATTCTTACCGGCGACAAAGTGCGCGTCGAGCTGACGCCCTATGACTTGAGCAAAGGGCGCATCACTTACCGCGCTCGCTAACAGGTCAATACAAAACGCCCGGCTTATACCGGGCGTTTTTGTTTGCCTGGGATTTGATAACCACGCAGATCCCATGTGGGAGCGAGCCTGCTCGCGATAGCGGTGGATCAGCTTGCATTGATGTTGAATGTGTCGGCGCTATCGCGAGCACGCTCGCTCCCACAAGGACAGACAGCAAAAAGGCGCCTTCCGGCGCCTTTCTGCTTATTACAGGTTTCGATCAGGCCATTTCAGCCGTGGTTTCGAAGTCGAAGGTCAGCTCGCCGTCCTTGATGTCGATGTGGACCACACCGCCATGCTCGGCCAGTTCGCCAAAGAGGATTTCCTCGGCCAGCGGACGCTTGATCTTGTCCTGAATCAAGCGAGCCATCGGCCGCGCACCCATCGTCACATCGTAACCACCTTCTGCCAGCCAGCTGCGGGCCGCGTCGGTGACTTCCAGCAGCACACGCTTGTCTTCGAGCTGCGCCTGAAGTTCGGTGAGGAACTTGTCCACCACGCTTTTGATGACCTCATGACTGAGGCGACCAAACTGGATGATGGTGTCCAGGCGGTTGCGGAATTCAGGCGTGAAGCTCTTCTTGATCACTTCCATCGCGTCGGACGAATGGTCCTGATGGGTGAAACCGATCGAAGCACGCGCCGCGGTTTCGGCACCGGCGTTGGTGGTCATGATCACGATCACGTTGCGGAAGTCCGCCTTGCGCCCGTTGTTATCGGTGAGCGTACCGTGGTCCATGACCTGCAGGAGCAGGTTGAAGACTTCCGGATGCGCCTTCTCGATTTCATCGAGCAACAGCACGCAGTGGGGCTGCTTGGTGATGGCTTCGGTCAACAGGCCGCCCTGGTCGAACCCGACATACCCCGGAGGTGCACCGATCAGACGCGATACGGTGTGACGCTCCATGTACTCGGACATGTCGAAGCGCACCAGCTCGATCCCCATCGCCTTGGCCAGTTGCCGCGCAGCCTCGGTCTTGCCCACACCGGTAGGACCGGCGAACAGGAAGGAACCGACCGGCTTGTCCGGCGACTTGAGACCGGCGCGGGACAATTTGATGGCGGTCGACAGCGAGTCGATGGCCGCGTCCTGGCCGAACACCGTCAGCTTCAGGTCACGCTCCAGGTTACGCAGCAGCTCCTTGTCGGAACTGGTGACGTGCTTGGGCGGAATACGTGCGATTTTCGCCACGATGTCCTCGACCTGAGGCACTTCGATGCGCTTGACGCGCTTCTCTACCGGCTGCAGGCGCTGATAGGCACCCGCCTCGTCGATCACGTCGATGGCCTTGTCCGGCATGTGCCGGTCGTTGATGTAGCGCGAGGCCAACTCGGCAGCGGCCCGCAGGGCTTCATCGCTGTATTCGATACTGTGGTGCAGCTCGAAACGCCCCTTCAGGCCGCGCAGGATACCGATGGTGTCTTCCACCGAAGGCTCCGAGACGTCGACTTTCTGGAAACGCCGGGCCAGGGCACGATCCTTCTCGAAGATCCCGCGGAACTCCTGGAAGGTAGTCGACCCGATGCAACGGATATCGCCCGACGACAGCAATGGCTTGAGCAGGTTCGAGGCGTCCATGACCCCGCCGGACGCGGCGCCCGCACCGATGATGGTGTGGATCTCATCGATGAACAGGATGGCCTGCGGACGTTTCTTCAACTCGCCCAGCAACGCCTTGAAGCGCTTCTCGAAATCGCCGCGGTACTTGGTGCCGGCCAGCAAGGCACCCAGGTCAAGGGAGTACACCACGCTGTTGGCCAGCAGGTCAGGCACCTGGTTGTCGACAATGCGCTTGGCCAGGCCTTCGGCAATCGCGGTTTTACCCACGCCCGCCTCACCCACCAGCAACGGGTTGTTCTTGCGACGCCGGGCCAGGATCTGCGCGACACGCTCGACCTCGGCCTCGCGCCCGACCAACGGATCGATACGCCCCTGGCGCGCCAGTTCGTTCAGGTTGCTGGCATAGGCATCCAGCGGATTGCCCGAAGAAGAAGACTCACCACCCTCCTCGTCCTGCATATCCTGTTCACCTTCGGAATGATCGCCATGCCCAGGCACCTTGGAAATGCCATGGGCGATGTAGTTGACGACATCTATACGGGCAACGCTCTGCTGCTTGAGCAGGAAGACCGCCTGGCTTTCCTGTTCGCTGAAGATGGCAACCAGCACATTGGCACCGGTGACTTCACGCTTGCCCGAGCTCTGCACATGAAAGACAGCACGTTGCAGGACACGCTGGAAGCCCAGGGTTGGCTGGGTTTCACGATCCTCGTCATGGACGGGGATCAACGGCGTGGTGGAGTCAATGAACTCCTGCAGGTCATGCTTGAGTTTATCGAGGTTCGCGCCACAGGCACGCAAAACGGTGGCGGCAGCCTCGTTATCCAGTAGGGCCAGCAGCAGGTGCTCGACGGTCATGAATTCATGACGCTTCGAACGGGCCTCCTTGAAGGCTAGATTGAGGGTGACTTCGAGCTCGCGGTTTAACATGGCTTCACCTCATACCCAAGTGGTCGGCGTTAACCGTCCTTCTCGATTTCACAGAGTAGCGGATGCTGGCTTTCCCGGGCGTACTGGTTGACCTGCATAGCCTTTGTCTCGGCGATGTCGCGGGTAAACACTCCGCATACTGCCCGTCCCTCTGTATGAACGGCCAGCATGACCTTGGTCGCCAGCTCGCGATTCAGGTTAAAAAACACCTCGAGCACTTCGACGACGAAATCCATCGGTGTGTAGTCATCGTTGAACAAAACCACCTTATACATCGGTGGCGCCTGCAACGTAGGCTTTGCTTCCTGAACAGCAATGCCTGCGGAATCGTCGTCATGTAGATCCGGGCGATCCTGATTGAATGTTAGTCGAATCTGGCTGATTGCATGCATGGAAAGAAAGGTTCGTTTAGTTGGCAAATACAGTGATGGGGGCACTGGCTGGCGATTTCAACCGCCGCCGCCAGGTCACCTTGACTATCGGCAAAACGGTGTTACAACCAATAGAGCCCATCGTGGGTTAAAAAGGTCCGTGGAATCGATCCTTAAAACAAGATTAGATTGCGGATGAACTGGATGATACTCCAGTGATGGAGTGCGTTGCAGAGGGAAATGGTCTATGTCGGTCGTCAAGATGAGTGGCAAGGTGAAATGGTTCAACAACGCCAAGGGCTACGGCTTTATTCTGGCGTCTGGCAGGGATGAAGACCTTTTCGCGCATTTCTCGGCAATCAGGATGGACGGTTATAAAACCCTGAAGGCCGGGCAGCCCGTGACATTCGAAGTGATCCAAGGCCCCAAGGGCCTGCATGCGGTCAATATTTCGCCGGTCGAGGTCGAAAGCACCTCCACCCCCGAAAAAGTCAAAGTCAAAACCAGAGTCACCGAAACCCACTGACCTGCTGTCATCATCGGTCAACAAGACGCCCGGCTCGATCACTCGAGCCGGGCGTCTTTTATTGCACGTCGATCCGCTTACATGTGCGAGATCAAGGCATCGCCGAAGCCAGAGGACGACACCAGCTTGGCACCTTCCATCAGGCGTTCGAAGTCATAGGTCACGGTCTTGGCCGAAATCGCGCCGTTGGTGCCCTTGATGATCAGGTCGGCTGCTTCGGTCCACCCCATGTGACGCAGCATCATCTCCGCCGACAGGATCAACGACCCCGGGTTGACCTGGTCCTTGCCCGCATACTTGGGCGCGGTACCGTGGGTGGCTTCGAACATCGCCACGGTGTCGGAGAGGTTGGCACCCGGCGCAATACCGATACCGCCCACCTCCGCCGCCAAGGCGTCGGAGAGGTAGTCGCCGTTCAGGTTGAGGGTGGCGATCACGTCATACTCAGCCGGACGCAACAGGATCTGCTGGAGCATCGCATCGGCGATGGCGTCCTTGACCACCACGTTCTTGCCGGTCTTCGGATTCTTGAACTGCATCCACGGTCCGCCGTCGAGCAGCGTGGCGCCAAATTCCTCGGCTGCCACTTCATAGGCCCACTCCTTGAAGGCACCTTCGGTGAACTTCATGATGTTGCCTTTGTGCACGATGGTCAGCGAATCGCGATCATTGTCGACCACATATTGCAAGGCCTTGCGCGCCAGACGCTTGGTGCCCTGCTTGGAGACCGGCTTGACGCCGATGCCGCAATCCTCGTCGAAACGGATCTTGGTGACACCCATTTCTTCTTTCAGGAACTTGATGACCTTGGTGGCTTCGGCCGAACCGGCTTTCCATTCGATGCCAGCGTAGATGTCTTCGGAGTTCTCGCGGAAAATCGTCATGTCCACGTCGCCTGGCTTCTTCACCGGGCTCGGCACGCCTTCAAACCAGCGCACCGGGCGCAGGCAGACATACAGGTCCAACTGCTGACGCAGGGCCACGTTCAACGAACGAATACCACCACCGACCGGCGTGGTCAGGGGGCCCTTGATGGAAACCACGTAATCCTTGACCGCATCCAGGGTTTCCTGGGGCAGCCAGGTGTCCTGGTCGTAGACCTGGGTGGCTTTTTCACCGGCATAGACTTCCATCCAGGAAATCTTGCGCTTGCCGCCGTAGGCCTTCTGAACCGCAGCGTCCACAACCTTGATCATGACCGGGCTGATGTCGACACCAATGCCGTCACCTTCGATGAAGGGGATGATCGGGTTGTCGGGAACATTAAGAGAATGGTCTGCATTGACGGTGATTTTGTCACCGACGGCTGGAACCTGAATCTTTTGATACCCCATGCTGAACTCCATTGCTTGGATTGAACATCTGGCTGCGTTCGAGCGTACCCCAGTTGAATCGACGCGCAAACCCTACGTTAGACCCATCGGCGGGAAAGTCGCCCAGTTCGCGGCGTACAAGCCTGAAAAACAAGGGAAAAACGCCAAATATGAGCATAGCCCAGCACGCCGGACCTGCGACGTTTAGACCAATGGACGTGTACGGAGGTCTATGAACCATCGGCAGATTGCCAGCTACCTATGTATAATGCCGCCGCTGACCGCAGGGTCACTACGGCTGACTGCTCTACCAAGGGCCTTCCCGCCAGTTGCAAAGCCGGACCGTTACCGCGGCCCGACCGCTTGACGCTCGACTGATGCACCCAACATCACCGCGAAGAAACCTCGACATTCGGCTCACGGCTGACTTTGAACGAACGCGCTTACCCGGCGCCCCTCGAGTTTCTGCGCATGCTTTAGCAAAGAAGAGAGTTAATCCGAATATGCCCACCCGCTCGAAGATCATCTATACCTTCACCGACGAAGCGCCCGCCCTCGCCACCTATTCACTGCTGCCGATCATCGAAGCCTTTACCGCTTCGGCCGAGATCGCCGTGGAAACCCGCGACATCTCCCTCGCAGGGCGCATCCTGGCCAGCTTCCCCGAGCAACTGGGTGACAAAGCCGTAGCCGACCACCTCGCCGAACTGGGCGACCTGGCCGTTACGCCTGAAGCCAACATCATCAAGCTGCCGAACATCAGCGCCTCGGTGCCGCAACTGCAGGCCGCGATCAAGGAATTGCAGGCCCAGGGCTACGCACTGCCGGACTACCCGGAAACCGTGACCAGCGAAGCCGACAAAGAAGCCAAGGCCCGTTACGACAAGATCAAGGGCAGCGCCGTGAACCCGGTCCTGCGCGAAGGCAACTCCGACCGCCGCGCACCGCTGTCGGTCAAGAACTATGCCCGCAAGCACCCGCACAAGATGGGCGCCTGGGCAGCCGACTCCAAATCCCACGTGGCCCACATGAGCACCGGTGATTTCTACGGCAGCGAAAAAGCCGCACTGATCGACGCCGCCGGCAGCGTGAAAATCGAGCTGATCGCCCAGGATGGCACTGCCACCGTCCTGAAGGAAAAGACCACCGTGCAAGCCGGTGAGATCCTCGATTGCGCCGTGATGAGCAAGAAGGCCCTGCGCGACTTCATCGCCGCCGAAATCGAAGACGCCAAGCAAAAAGGCGTGCTGCTGTCGGTTCACCTCAAGGCCACCATGATGAAGGTCTCCGACCCGATCATGTTCGGTCAGATCGTCGCCGAGTTCTATAAAGACGCCCTGGCCAAGCACGCCCAGGTGCTGGAGCAGATCGGCTTCAACCTGAACAACGGCATCGGCGACCTGTACGCCCGCATCAAGGCCCTGCCGGCCGAGCAGCAGGCGCAGATCGAAGCCGACATCCAGGCGGTCTACGCGGCACGCCCATCCCTGGCGATGGTCAACTCCGACAAGGGCATCACCAACCTGCACGTGCCGAGCGATGTCATCGTCGACGCCTCGATGCCAGCCATGATCCGTGACTCCGGCAAGATGTGGGGCACCGACGGCCAGCTGCACGACACCAAGGCCGTGATCCCGGATCGCTGCTACGCCACCATCTACCAGGCGGTGATCGAAGACTGCAAGGCCAACGGCGCCTTCGACCCCACCACCATGGGCAGCGTGCCGAACGTTGGCCTGATGGCCAAGAAAGCCGAAGAGTACGGCTCCCACGACAAGACTTTCCAGATCAAGGCCGACGGCGTGGTTCGCGTCTCGGACAGCACCGGTCGCACCCTGCTGGAGCAGAGCGTCGAGGCTGGCGACATCTTCCGCATGTGCCAGACCAAGGACGCACCGATCCAGGATTGGGTCAAGCTGGCCGTCAACCGTGCCCGCGCCAGCAACACCCCGGCGATCTTCTGGCTGGACCCGATGCGCGCCCATGACGGCGTGGTGATCGAGAAGGTCCAGGCTTACCTGAAGGATCACGACACCAGCGGCCTGGACCTGCGCATCATGTCGCCGGTCGAGGCGATGAAGCTCACCCTGGCTCGTACCCGCGAAGGCAAGGACACCATTTCGGTGACCGGTAACGTCCTGCGCGACTACCTGACCGACCTGTTCCCGATCATGGAACTGGGCACCAGCGCCAAGATGCTCTCCATCGTGCCGCTGATGAACGGTGGCGGCCTGTTCGAAACCGGCGCTGGCGGTTCGGCACCCAAGCACGTTCAACAACTGCTGGAAGAAAACTTCCTGCGTTGGGACTCCCTGGGCGAATTCCTGGCCCTGGCCGCTTCCCTGGAACACCTGGGCGTGACCTACAACAACCAGAAAGCGCTGGTGCTGGCCAAGACGCTCGACCAGGCGACTGGCGAGTTCCTGGACCGCAACAAGTCGCCTTCGCGTAAGGTCGGCGGTATCGACAACCGTGGCAGCCACTTCTACCTGACCCTGTTCTGGGCACAGGCACTGGCCGCCCAGGATGACGACGCAGCCCTCAAGGCACAGTTCACCACCCTGGCCAAGACGCTGACCGACAACGAAGAAAAGATCGTTGCCGAGCTCAATGCCGTTCAAGGCAAGCCGGTGGACATCGGCGGTTACTACTTCGCCAACCCGGAGCTGACCAGCAAGGCCATGCGCCCGAGCGCAACCTTCAACGCGGCCATCGCTGCGCTGGTGTAAGGTTGTAAGGAAGCACCACAAACCCCGGCCTTGTGCCGGGGTTTGTGTTTCCAGCCCATTCCCTTCTGGCTGGGGATCAGCTGCAGTTTTTGAATTCACCGCCCCTGTGGGAGCGAGCCTGCTCGCGATAGCGGTTTATCATCCAACACTTGTATTGGCTGACCCACCGCTATCGCGAGCAGGCTCGCTCCCACAGGGCTTGTGTTTCACTATTCAAATTTCGAGGAAACCACATGGATTGGAAACCCCACATCACCGTCGCCACCATCGTCGAGGACAACGGCCGTTTCCTGATGGTGGAGGAATCCAAGGGCGGGCGCGCCGTGCTCAACCAGCCCGCCGGGCACCTGGACCCGGACGAGACCCTGATCGAAGCCGCCGTGCGCGAAACCCTGGAAGAAACCGGCTGGGACGTCGAGCCCACCAGCGTGATCGGCATCTACCTGTACACCGCCCCCAGCAATGGCGTGACCTACCAGCGGGTCTGCTTCGCCGCCAAGGCACTCAAACACCACCCCGACTATCAACTGGACGACGGCATCCTGGGCGCCCGATGGCTGACCCGCGACGAACTGCTCGAACGACGCGACCATTGGCGCAGCGAGCTGATCATCCGTTGCATCGACGATTATCTGGCCGGCCATCGCCACAGCCTGGCACTGATCCGTCCTTCCCTTTAGCCTTGCGCGCCCGGGCCTGATAGAATCGCGTCCTTTTTCAAGACACTCATTGAATCCCTATGCGTGATCCAGCTCCTTCCGGTACCACCAAGAAGCGCGTCATTGTCGGCATGTCCGGCGGCGTGGACTCTTCCGTTTCCGCCCTTCTGCTGATCGAGCAGGGTTATGAGGTGGAAGGCCTGTTCATGAAGAACTGGGAAGAAGACGACGGAACCGAATACTGCACCGCCATGGACGACCTCGCGGACGCCCAGGCCGTGTGCGACAAGATCGGCATCAAGCTGCATACCGCCAACTTCGCCGCCGAGTACTGGGACAACGTGTTCGAGCACTTCCTGGCCGAGTACAAGGCCGGTCGCACACCGAACCCGGACATCCTCTGCAACCGCGAAATCAAGTTCAAGGCGTTCCTCGACTACGCCATGATGCTGGGCGCCGACCTGATCGCCACCGGTCACTACGTGCGTCGCCGCGACATCGACGGGCGCACCGAACTGCTCAAGGGCCTGGACCCGAACAAGGACCAGAGCTACTTCCTGCATGCCGTCGGCGGCGAGCAGATTGCCAAGACCCTGTTCCCGGTAGGTGAACTGGAAAAGCCCGAAGTCCGGGCCATCGCCGAGAAACACGCCCTCGCCACCGCGAAGAAGAAGGATTCCACCGGGATCTGCTTCATCGGCGAACGGCGCTTCAGCGATTTCCTCAAGCAATACCTGCCGGCCCAGCCGGGCGAGATCAAGACCACCGAAGGCGAAGTCATCGGCCGCCACCATGGCCTGATGTATCACACCATCGGCCAGCGCCAGGGCCTGGGCATCGGCGGGCTGAAAGACGCCGGCGAAGAGCCGTGGTACGTGCTGATCAAGGACCTGGAACACAACGAGCTGATCGTCGGCCAGGGCAACGACCACCCCTGGCTGTTTTCCCGCGCCCTGCTCGCCTCCGACATCTATTGGGTCAACCCGATCGACCTGAGCGAACCGCGCCGCCTGACGGCCAAGGTGCGCTATCGCCAGAGCGACCAGCCCTGCACGCTGGAAAAGACTGCCACGGGCTACCGTGCCACCTTCGACGATCCACAACGGGCAGTCACCCCCGGCCAGTCCGTGGTGTTCTACGACGGCGAAATCTGCCTGGGCGGCGGCGTGATCGAAGTCGCAGAGCCATGGAGCAGCAAGGCATGAGCCCGACCCAGGAGCAACTGACGGCGCTGGGCGGTGTGTTTCTGGCCGCAGTGCTGGTGGACCGGATCGCCAAGACCGGCCAGACCTCCGAGGCCGGCCTGAGCTGCATGCTCGGCAGCCTGCTGGTACGCGACCCCAAGGACACCCTGGAAGTCTACGGCGGCGACGACTTGAACCTGCGCGAAGGCTATCGCGCGCTGATCGGCGCCCTGGAGCGCGATCCCAGCGCCCTGCAACGCGAGCCGCTGCGCTATGCCCTGTCAATGCTGGGCCTCGAACGCCAGCTCGCCAAGCGCGACGACCTGCTGGACACCATCGGCAAGCGCCTGCCGCAGATCCAGTCCCAGGTCGAGCACTTCGGCCCCTCTCACGAAAACGTCGTGGCCGCCTGCGGCGCCCTGTACCAGGACACCTTGAGCACCCTGCGCCAGCGTATCCAGGTGCACGGCGATATGCGCAACCTGCAGCAACCCAGCAACGCCTCGAAGATTCGCGCCCTGTTGCTGGCGGGCATCCGTTCGGCACGGCTGTGGCGGCAACTGGGTGGGCATCGCTGGCAGTTGGTGATCAGCCGGCGCAAATTGCTGAAAGAGCTTTACCCGTTGATGCGCAACGAATAAGTCGCCTCAACCCGTTTTTTACTTCATCACGCGTAATACGCCGGTCAGTTGGCGACGGACCGGCGCTTGTTTTCATGTATGATACGCGCCCCATTTCGTTGCCCGACTGTCCGAGAACACCCCATGCAGCTCTCTTCGCTCACTGCGGTTTCCCCTGTAGACGGCCGCTACGCCGGCAAAACCCAGGCCCTGCGCCCGATTTTCAGCGAGTACGGCCTGATCCGTGCCCGCGTCCTGGTTGAAGTGCGCTGGCTCCAGCGCCTGGCCGCCCACCCCGCCATCGGCGAAGTCCCGGCGTTTTCCGCCGAAGCCAACGCGGTGCTCAACACCCTGGCGGACAACTTCGCGCTGGAGCACGCCGAGCGCGTCAAAGAGATCGAGCGCACCACCAACCACGACGTCAAGGCGATCGAATACCTGCTCAAGGAGCAGGCGGCCAAGCTGCCGGAATTGGCCAACGTCAGTGAGTTCATCCACTTCGCCTGCACCAGCGAGGACATCAACAACCTGTCCCACGCCCTGATGCTGCGCGAAGGCCGTGACGACGTGATGCTGCCGCTGATGCGCCAGGTCGCCCAAGCCATCCGCGAACTGGCGATCCGCTTCGCCGACGTGCCTATGCTGTCGCGTACCCATGGTCAACCGGCGTCGCCGACCACCCTGGGCAAAGAGCTGGCCAACGTGGTGTATCGCCTGGAGCGCCAGATCGCCCAAGTCGCCGCCGTGCCGCTGCTGGGCAAGATCAACGGCGCCGTGGGCAACTACAACGCCCACCTGTCGGCCTACCCGCAGATCGACTGGGAAGCCAACGCCCGCGCCTTCATCGAAGACGAACTGGGCCTGAGCTTCAACCCGTACACCACCCAGATCGAACCGCACGACTACATCGCCGAGCTGTTCGACGCGATCGCGCGCTTCAACACCATCCTGATCGACTTCGACCGCGACATCTGGGGCTACATCTCCCTGGGCTACTTCAAGCAGCGCACCATTGCCGGCGAAATCGGTTCGTCGACCATGCCGCACAAGGTCAACCCGATCGACTTCGAAAACTCCGAAGGCAACCTGGGCATCGCCAACGCGCTGTTCCAGCACCTGGCGAGCAAACTGCCGATCTCCCGCTGGCAGCGCGACCTGACCGACTCCACTGTGCTGCGCAATCTGGGCGTGGGCTTTGCCCACAGCGTCATCGCCTACGAAGCCAGCCTCAAGGGCATCGGCAAGCTGGAACTGAACGAGCAGAAGATCGCCGCCGACCTGGACGCCTGCTGGGAAGTCCTGGCCGAACCGATCCAGACCGTGATGCGTCGCTACAACATCGAGAACCCGTACGAAAAACTGAAAGAACTGACCCGTGGCAAGGGCATCAGCCCCGAAGCGCTGCAAACTTTCATCGACGGCCTGGACATGCCTGCCGATGCCAAGTCGGAGCTGAAGAAGCTGACCCCGGCCAGCTACATCGGCAACGCGGCGGCACAAGCCAAGCGCATCTGACACACGGCTGCACCCTTGAGACGCCCGGCCGCGCCGGGCGTTTTTATTCGCGTCTGAAAAGTATATTTTTTCAATAGGTTACACATGAATCCTGACATTCCTCTGCAACTCCTGGGCGGTATCACGGCACGGGAGTTCCTGCGTGACTACTGGCAGAAAAAGCCGCTGCTGATCCGCCAGGCGATTCCCGACTTCGAAAGCCCGATCGATGCCGACGAACTGGCCGGCCTGGCCCTGGAAGAAGAAGTCGAATCGCGCCTGGTGCTCGAGCACGGCGAGCGCCCGTGGGAACTGCGTCGCGGCCCGTTCGCCGAAGACGAATTCAGCAAACTGCCGGAGCGCGACTGGACCCTGCTGGTGCAGGCGGTCGACCAGTTCGTCCCGGAAGTCAGCGAACTGCTGGAGCACTTCCGCTTCCTGCCGAGCTGGCGCATCGATGACGTGATGATCAGCTTCGCCGCCCCGGGTGGCAGCGTGGGTCCGCACTTCGACAACTACGACGTGTTCCTGCTGCAAGGCCACGGCAAGCGCAACTGGAAAATCGGCCAGATGTGCGACTCCGACAGCCCGTTGCTGCCTCACGCCGACCTGCGCATCCTCGCCGACTTCGAGGCCACCGACGAGTGGGTCCTGGAACCGGGCGACATGCTCTACCTGCCGCCACGCCTGGCCCATTGCGGCGTGGCCGTGGATGACTGCATGACCTACTCCGTGGGTTTCCGCGCACCCAGTGCCGCCGAAGTGCTGACCCACTTCACCGACTTCCTCAGCCAGTTCCTGCCGGACGAGGAACGCTACACCGACGCCGACGCGCGCCCGGTGAGCGATCCGCACCAGATCCAGCACGACGCCCTCGACCGCCTCAAGGGTTTGCTGGCCGAGCACATGAGCGACGAACGCCTGCTACTGACCTGGTTCGGCCAGTTCATGACCGAGCCACGCTACCCGGAACTGGTAGTTGGCCCGGAACTGGAAGAGGACGACTTGCTGGCCGGCCTGGAACAAGGCGCCGTGATCATCCGCAACCCGAGCGCGCGCCTGGCCTGGTCGGAAGTCGATGACGACCTGCTGCTGTTCGCCAGCGGCCAGAGCCGCTACCTGCCGGGCAAGCTGCGCGAGCTGCTGAAAATGATCTGCGCGGCCGATGCCCTGCACATTGAAAACCTCGGCCCATGGTTGGCCGACGAAGACGGCCGCGGCCTGATCTGCGAGCTGGTCAAACAAGGCAGCCTGGGGTTCGCCGATGAATAAAATCCACGTTCGTGTCGCAGACTGGCAAAAGGATAACGCCGAGATCCGGCGCATTCGTGAGAGCGTGTTCATTGTCGAGCAGTCCGTCCCGCCCGAGCTGGAATGGGATGCCGACGATCAGGGCGCGGTGCACTTCCTCGCCTTCGAAGGCGACTTCCCCATCGGCACCGCACGCCTGCTGACCGACGGTCATATTGGCCGCGTCTCGGTGCTCAAGGACTGGCGCGGCCTGAAAGTGGGCGATGCCCTGATGCACGCACTGATCGCCGAAGCCGAGAAACGCGGGCTCAAGCAACAGAAGCTCAGCGCCCAAGTACATGCCACGCCGTTCTATGAGCGGCTGGGCTTTGCGGTGGTCAGCGAGGAGTTCCTGGAGGCCGGGATTCCTCATGTGGATATGGTGCGCGGTAGCGCCTGAGCGCTGCGCCCCACGATTGATCGAGCACCAGCAAGAAAGCCATGGGCTTGCATGCAGGTTACCCAAATAAATGGATCGGCAAAAAAGCGGCCATCGTGAGATGGCCGCTTTTTTTTGGTTCTTCATCGAATACCAAAAGCCTCCTTAAATCCCCTCCCGACAAATAGATAACCGTTGGTCAATACTGCCATTTCTGACAGTAGCCGCTTGAATCGGCAGCCCCTAGCATCGAACTGAAACTTGGAAAAGACGATGAAGTTAGGTCTGCTGCCTAGGCGTTGCACACATGGGCACCCAGAACAGTGTGTGAGTTCAGCTTTTCCAATCCTTCAGTTTATGTTTATGCCGAATGGAGAAGTGAAATGACAGCTATGATTCTAAATCCCCTTTATGATGAGATTGCAGTCGCCCGCAGACCCAAAGTGACAGGCACCAGCAGCCCAAACGCTGCCATCACGCTCTACGAGTCCAATGTCGGTAATAAGATATGGGGTAGCACTTATGCAGATGCCAGTGGCAACTGGACCCTTGTACCCAGCGAAGACCTGCCGCTGGGGAGGTTTGGGCTAGTAGTCTCGGAAAATGGTGAATGGTCGAATAATCGTTATGTCCAAGTACGGGATTGGGAGTTTCTCATTAACACCCCCGAAGAGGATGCCCGAGTAATACGACGCCCCACGATATCCGGAATCTCCGAACCCGATTCAAAAATAGATATTTATGAGTCTAATGTCGGAAACAAGATATGGGGTAGCGGCCATGCCGACAAATATGGATTCTGGACCATCACACTTTCCGAAAATCTGCCAGGGACCAGATTTGGGCTGGTTGCCAATGATGGTAAACAATGGTCAAACAATCGATATGTCACTGTAACAGAGGGCATTCTCTCTCCGACGCCGTCTTTTTCTCTGCTCATCTGGTACCCTTACGAGGATTATCAGGTACCACGACGCCCGACGGTAGCCGGATTCGCCGAACCCAATTCAAAGATAGATATATATGAGGCTAATGTCGGCAACAAGATATGGGGCAGTGGCTATACCGACCCATATGGGTATTGGAGCATCGATCTTCCCGAGGATCTGCCAGAGACCCGGTTTGGTTTGGTTGCCAGTGATGGCAAACAATGGTCGAACAATCGATATGTCAATGTATCGAACTCGAGCAATCCACCCCCAAGACAGAACACTGCCCTGAGCATCGACAGGCCCGGCGAGGACGCTCAGGTATCGCGGCGTCCAATGGTGTCCGGAACCGCCGCTCCCCATTCGAAAATTGACATCTACGAGGCTTATGTCGGAAACAAAATATGGGGCAGCGGTTATGCAGACCAGTTTGGAAGTTGGAATATTATCCTCTCCGAAGATCTGCCGGAGATTAGGTTTGGGCTAGTCGCCAACGATGGTAATGGTTGGTCAAATAATCGATATATTCAGGTTGCCCGCTCCGATTCAGCCGCCGACAAGGTCGTCCACGAAGTGACTGGTCGTTTAAACGAGATCGTCCCGTTTGTGGATAAAATACTTGGTCTTATACGAAGCGGCGCATACACCCCTCCAAGCGGGGGACGGAGTGGCATTCCTCTTACAGGGGACGTTGTAGGTGTCGCTTTGAACATATACAAGGACATAAAAGAATATGGCTTTATATGGAATAGAACGCCTGACACGACGCGCCACGACCGCACAGGGGTCATACTCACAGTCGATGCGAACACGCGGACTCCACAAAATGCCAGCGTAGCCGTCAGCAGAGACTGGCTGGTCTCCTTTGTATCTTCAAGCGTTACTTTTCCAGTGCCGATCCCCCTGCCTGCCGACACATGGGAGTACGCCCATCATGGTTACTGCAAAGCGGGCGGCGACACCAATTACCCTATAGCCAGCGGTGACAACAGATTCCCTTTCAATGGGCCGGGAGCCTATGTCGGACAGTTGGTTTATAAATTTGGGGAAGAAGACAAGGCCTTGCCGATTTATAACGAGCACTATGCAAGCACATTGAACGAGCAAGGTGAACTTTATCTGAGAATGAATATTCCTGACGAGCGGCTTACCCGGTGCTACGGAGCCCTGCAGGTTTACGTCGGCACATTTAGACCCAGTGGAGAACTCGTATTCGTTACGGTCATCCCGGACAGCGGTTGGGTCAGGTGCGGCATCACCAGACATCAGAATTGGGACAAGATCGTTCACTTGGGCAATTCCAGTGAGCCGATATTCATGTCGCTCGATGCACCGGCCGTCTCACGAAAAAACAACTGGGGGGCCCCGGCGCTCACCACTACGGTTGCCTCGATTTCAGGAGATTGCGGCCCGGCAGGCGTATCGGAAAAACTTATTTCCATCGTCGGCGACACGTCCTATCCCTACAGCGGGCCAGGCGCCAGATATGGCCAGCTCATCTATAAGTGGGGAGAAAACGGGACACCGCTGCCCGCCTGGCACTCGGAGGAACGAGGAGAACAGAAGACCGGAGACATATTCTTGAGGATGAACGACAGGGGCGACAGCATGTATGACAACCAATCAAGCCGAATACACGTCATCGTCAGTTGAAGCACGGCAAACTTCCCGAGACAAGCTCATAAGATAGACGGTTCGCCACCTACGACTCCACCAGACGCCTGTCCATGAATACGCCCCGCCATCTTCCGATGCCGGGGCGTTTTGCTGTCTATCATTCAACTTGCACCACGCTGGGCCGACAAACTGGCAATATCAAGCCTTTGTCCCGCGGAGAAATGGAATGTCCCTACGCACCCTCCTGACCACCCTGCTACTGGGGTGCAGCCTGTCTGTGATGGCCGACACGCAAATTGTCCCGTTGAATTACCGCACCAGCGCCGACTTGCTGCCGGTGGCGCAGAATTTCATGGGCAAGGACGGCCAGGTCAGCGCCTATGGCAATCAACTGATCGTCAATGGCGAGCCCGGCAAGATCGAAGAACTGCGCCAGTTCCTGGCACAACTGGACACCGCCCCCAAGCGCCTGCTGATCACGGTCGACACCAACGAGAACAACCTGCAGGGTGACCAGGGCTATTCCATCAACGGCGCCGCCCCCAGCCAGACCCGCATCATCAACCGCAGTACCGCCAGCCGCGACGGCGGCGTGCAGCAGGTGCAGGCCAGCGAAGGCCAGCCGGCCCTGATCCAGGTGGGTCAGAGCGTACCGTTCACCAGCAGCCAGAGCGACAACTACGGTCGCGTGCAAAGCCAGACCGAATACCGCAACGTCACCCAGGGTTTCTACGTCACCGCCAGCGTCACCGGCGAAACCGTTCACTTGAGCATCAGTACCAACCGTGACCGCATGAGCCAGGAACGTCCCGATGTAGTGAACGTGCAAAGTACCGACACAACCGTCAGCGGACGCCTGGGCGAATGGATCACCCTGGCCGGCGTGAATCGTCAGACCCAGGCCGATAAACAGGGCCTGACCCGCAGCTACTCGACCCAGGGCCGCGATGACATGATTTTACGGGTCAAGGTCGACACCCTGAACTGAAGCACCAAAAACTGACTGATGAGTCGTATTAGACCAAAGATGTAGTGCTTGAAAAAAAGCACTACAAAACGTTTGACGAGCCAAAAAACCGAAGGCATGATGGCCTCGCTCCCGCTAATCAGGGGCCCTGGCAAGGGCCTTCGGGTCGCCGCTTGCAACTACCCCGCAAGCCGATTCGTGTCTGTACCGCCCACAAGGTGTGTTTGACGAGGTTGCGACTGGAACGAAGTTGTCCCGAGGGACGGAAGCGTAACTAGGTAACCCGGCATCACTCTGAGTTCGTACAAGGGCCCACGACGCCCGAATGCGCCCGCAGTCCGCCTCTACCTGCTCACTTTCCCCTCGAGCCCATCGTTCATCCCGTCGCCTCCCCGCCTGAACCGACTTGTATGCCCGGCCCCCTGGCCAGCGAGCAGCCTTCTTCGCCAACGACTGGCGGATCGGCAGGAGCAGGAATCTTCCACACCCGACGATGCGACGAGGTTTATTTCCATGGCACTGACACGCGAACAGCAAATTGCAGCCCTTGAAAAAGACTGGGCTGAGAACCCACGCTGGAAAGGCGTGAAGCGCAATTATTCCGCTGCTGACGTCGTCCGCCTGCGTGGCTCGGTTCAACCTGAGCACACCTTTGCGAAAATGGGCGCCGAAAAGCTGTGGAACCTGGTGACCCAGGGCGCCAAGCCATCCTTCCGTCCCGAGAAAGATTTCGTCAACTGCATGGGCGCCCTGACCGGCGGCCAGGCCGTACAGCAAGTCAAGGCCGGCATCCAGGCGATCTACCTGTCGGGCTGGCAAGTGGCTGCGGACAACAACTCCGCCGAGTCGATGTACCCTGACCAGTCGCTGTACCCAGTAGATTCGGTTCCGACCGTGGTCAAGCGCATCAACAACTCGTTCCGTCGCGCCGACCAGATCCAGTGGAAAGCCGGCAAGAACCCGGGCGACGAAGGCTACATCGACTACTTCGCGCCGATCGTGGCTGACGCCGAAGCCGGTTTCGGCGGCGTCCTGAACGCCTACGAGCTGATGAAGAGCATGATCGAAGCAGGCGCCGCCGGCGTTCACTTCGAAGACCAGCTGGCGTCGGTGAAGAAATGCGGCCACATGGGCGGCAAGGTACTGGTACCGACCCAGGAAGCCGTGCAGAAGCTGACCGCTGCCCGCCTGGCCGCCGACGTTGCCGGTGTACCGACCATCATCCTGGCCCGTACCGACGCCAACGCCGCCGACCTGCTGACTTCCGACTGCGACCCGTACGACCAGCCGTTCGTGACCGGCACCCGCACCCAGGAAGGTTTCTACAAGGTTCGCGCCGGCCTTGACCAGGCCATCGCCCGCGGCCTGGCCTACGCCCCATACGCCGACCTGATCTGGTGCGAAACCGCCAAGCCAGACCTGGACGAGGCTCGTCGCTTCGCCGAAGCGATCAAGAAGGAATACCCGGACCAGATCCTGTCGTACAACTGCTCGCCTTCCTTCAACTGGAAGAAAAACCTGGACGACGCGACCATCGCCAAGTTCCAGCGCGAACTGTCCGCCATGGGCTACAAGCACCAGTTCATCACCCTGGCCGGCATTCACAACATGTGGCACAGCATGTTCAACCTGGCGCACGACTACGCCCGCAACGACATGACCGCCTACGTGAAGCTGCAGGAGCAGGAATTCGCCGACGCCGCGAAAGGCTACACCTTCGTGGCTCACCAACAGGAAGTGGGCACCGGCTACTTCGACGACATGACCACCGTGATCCAGGGCGGCACTTCGTCGGTGACCGCACTGACCGGCTCCACCGAAGAAGAGCAGTTCCACTGATCGATGGGTAACGGCCCTTGCGGACCGAATAAAAGCTAACCGCAAAGCCGACGATCTGAAGCCCCGACTGGTTCGGGGCTTTTTTTTCGCCGTTTTTACACCTTGAAGTGACTGACCAGTTGCTGCAACTGGTTACCCAGGCGCGCCAGCTCGATGCTGGAAGCGGCGGTTTCTTCGCTGGCCGAGGCGGTCTGTTCGGATACATCGCGCACGCTCAGGATACTGCGACTGATGTCCTCGGCCACCGAGCTTTGTTGCACCGCAGCAGCGGCAATCTGCTGGTTCATGGCCTGGATGCCAGAAACCGCCTGGGTGATGTTGCCCAGGGAGATGCCAGCCTTGCCGGCCAATTCCACACTACTGTCGGTCAGTTCGCGGCTATTTCGCATGATGCTCGACACCTGGCGCGTGCCGTTCTGCAAGCCCGCCACCAGGCTTTCAATCTCTTCGGTGGAATGCTGGGTACGCTGGGCCAGCCCACGTACTTCGTCGGCGACCACCGCAAAACCGCGCCCGGCGTCACCCGCGCGAGCAGCCTCAATGGCGGCGTTAAGGGCCAGTAAGTTGGTCTGCTCAGCCACCGCCTTGATCACGTCCATGATCTTGCCGATGCGCGCGCTTTCTTGCTCCAAGTCATCCATGGCATCGACGGAGCGCCCGACTTCGCTGGCCAAGCGCTCGATCTGAACGATGGCCTGCGCGACGACCTGGTCGCCAATACGGGCCTGTGCATCGGCCTCTGAGGCGACCGTACAAGCCTGCTCGGCATTACGCGCGACTTCATGCACGGTGGCGGACATTTCGTGCATGGCGGTAGCCACCTGGTCGGTCTCGGTCTTCTGACTATTGACCCCGGCACTGGTCTGCTCGGTGACGGCCGATAACTCTTCGGCGGCGCTGGCGATCTGAGTGACGCCATCGCGGATACCACCGATCAGGTCGCGCAACGTGGTGCCCATGCGCTGGATGCCTTGCTGCAAGACACCCAGTTCATCACTACGGGTCACGACCATGTCTTGCGTGAGATCACCTGCTGCAATGCGATCGACCACAGCCAAGGTGTCCTGCAACGGCCGCGTAATCTGGCGAGTGATGATCATGGCCGCAAGGATCCCCAACAGCATCGCCAAGGCCGTACAGCTCAGTTGCAGGATGCGGGCCTGGGCGCTGTCTTCGTCACGGGAGACCAGTTGGCTGGCATACATTTCTTCAGACAGACGGGTAATGGTCTCGCCCAAATCGATGGTGTCCTGCACAGCCTTCTCAATGGCCTGGTTGCTGGCGGTGAAATTCTGCACCGAACGGCGGTAGGCAATCAGTGCGGTTTCCAGCTGCCTGATGGTGTCGGCATAGGCCGGGCCGAAAGCGCCATTGAGGGTTTCAATGCCCTTGAGCGCATTTTCGATCTGGCGGTTGGCGGCTTGTTCGGTGGTGCTGTTGGGGTTGCCGGTGTAGCCACGCACCTCATAGCGCACCAAGGCCACGTCCTCCTTGGCCTTGAGGATGATCCTGTACAACTCGAACCGTCGCTCATCCGAAGCAGGCATTGCTTCTACATCATTGATGACCTTGGCAATCAGCGCGGCCCCCTTGACCGCATTGACACCCATCTCCTTGCGCATGGCTGCGTCATTGCGATAAGCCTCGCGCATCGCATTCAGTGCCACTTGATACTGCGTGCTGGCCTGCTCGATCAGCGCAAGTTTTTTCAGGTTTTCAGCTTTCTTCAACTCGCTTGCAAGGCTTTTCTGCTTGGCGACAAACTGCTCCAGCGCCGCCTGGATCAATGCCCCCTTTTGTTCATCGCCCTTGTCCAGTTGGTATTGCAAGCGAGCCCTGCGCAGGAGATCAAGACGGTTGCCGAGTTCGGTAATGCTGGTCATTCGATCAGTGCGCTCGATCATTTTTCCCAGGCTGAACCAGCCGGTCGCGGCAAGGACAGCGGTCAGAAGCAGCACAACGGCAAAGCCCAAAGCCAACTTGAGCATGACGCTAATATTCGCGAGCCAAGAATTCATGACATTCCTTTGGTAATCAGCCGCGAACGATGAAGCTGACGCAGCTATGAAGGGAGCGATTGTCTAACCAGCATTGATATAGATGATTAGATGAGTGAATCGCAAAGATAGCTATTTGCCATCAATCCTTCAAGGCTCTAGACCAGGCCTCGTGCCGATTTTTGCTGGCAAAGAGCTTTTGCTTGATGCCCCAATGCCCCGAGACCGCGTTGCTGACAGCGCGAACAAGCCTGGCTTCCACGGGAGCGGCCATCATGCAGATCCAACCCTTACCGAGCCCTTCCCTTCGACGCGCCCATAGAAAAATTGATCGAACGCAGTAACAGGCAGTCTGAAAAAGAGTAAAACGGCCGGCGCTGACAATTGCAGTAGCCACCCTGTAAGAAAAGTTCTCAGCTACTGCACCGGGTTATTGATGAAAAGCCCGGACAAACAATAATAATTATCATTTGAAAGGCATTATCATTGTTACAGCGCACACGAAATAAAGTCGATGATTTATCGGCCAATGCCCGCTGGGCCTGGGCTGCGCAGCCTTGGAGGTGCGCTATGTCCTTATTCCATTAAATAATTTCGCTATAGGAATTTTACTTGCCCGGTGTTTAGCCATAAAATCACCGCGATTGATTGCTGCGACATATCGTCACTGCGTTATTTCTTTCAAGCTCAGAGGCCTTTGCCCTCTGTTAAGGATTTCCAGCATGCCCGAAGCGACAGGACTCATGGCCCACAACTGGGGCTTTGCCATTTTCCTTCTGGGTGTCGTCGGCCTGTGTGCCTTCATGCTCGGGCTGTCGAGTCTGCTCGGGTCAAAAGCCTGGGGCCGCAGCAAAAACGAACCGTTCGAGTCCGGCATGCTGCCTACCGGTGGCGCCCGCTTGCGGCTCTCAGCCAAATTCTATCTGGTCGCGATGCTCTTCGTGATCTTCGATATCGAAGCCCTCTTTCTCTTTGCCTGGTCTGTGTCCGTCCGCGAAAGCGGCTGGACCGGATTTGTCGAAGCTCTCGTTTTCATAGCAATTCTGTTGGCAGGTCTTGTCTACCTATTCCGGGTGGGGGCACTTGATTGGGCTCCGGAAGCTCGGCGCAAGCGGCAAGCGAAGCTGAAACAATGAGGCTTTGGCAATGCAATACAATCTCACCAGGATCGACCCCGATGCTCCTAACGAGCAGTATCCGATTGGCGAGCGGGAAACCGTTTCCGATCCGTTAGAAGATCAAGTCCACAAAAACATCTTCATGGGCAAGCTCGAAGACGTGCTGAACAGCACGGTCAACTGGGGTCGCAAGAACTCCCTGTGGCCGTACAACTTCGGCCTTTCGTGCTGCTACGTGGAAATGACCACCGCCTTCACGGCGCCCCACGACATCGCGCGCTTTGGCGCCGAGGTGATCCGGGCATCGCCGCGTCAGGCGGATTTCATGGTTATCGCCGGTACCTGCTTCATCAAGATGGCGCCGATCATCCAGCGTCTCTATGAGCAAATGCTCGAACCGAAGTGGGTCATCTCCATGGGTTCGTGCGCCAACTCCGGTGGCATGTACGACATCTATTCCGTCGTTCAAGGGGTGGACAAGTTCCTGCCCGTGGACGTCTACGTGCCTGGCTGCCCGCCCCGCCCCGAAGCTTTCCTGCAAGGCCTGATGCTGTTGCAGGAATCGATTGGCCAGGAGCGTCGCCCACTGTCCTGGGTCGTTGGCGATCAAGGCGTCTATCGCGCCGAGATGCCGTCGCAAAAGGAACAGCGCCGCGAACAGCGTATCGCAGTCACCAACCTGCGCAGCCCCGACGAAGTCTGATCCAGCTCTGTTCCTGAACAAGAAACACGAACCTGGCTTCATTCTTTACGTTGACCGAAAGCGATAAATAACCATGACTACAGGCAGTGCTCTGTACATCCCGCCCTACAAGGCAGACGACCAGGATGTGGTCGTCGAACTGAACAACCGTTTTGGCCCCGAGGCGTTCACCGCCCAGCCGACCCGCACCGGCATGCCGGTGCTTTGGGTTGCCCGCGCCAAACTCGTCGAAGTCCTGACCTTCCTGCGCAACCTGCCCAAGCCGTACGTCATGCTCTATGACCTGCACGGCGTGGACGAGCGCCTGCGCACCAAGCGCCAGGGCCTGCCCGACGGCGTCGACTTCACCGTGTTCTATCACCTGATGTCGATCGAGCGTAATAGTGACGTAATGATCAAGGTCGCCTTGTCCGAGAGCGACCTCAGCGTACCGACCGTGACCGGCATCTGGCCGAACGCCAACTGGTACGAACGTGAAGTGTGGGACATGTACGGGATCGATTTCCCCGGCCACCCGCACTTGTCGCGCATCATGATGCCGCCGACCTGGGAAGGTCACCCGCTGCGCAAGGACTTCCCGGCCCGTGCCACCGAGTTCGACCCGTTCAGCCTGTCCCTGGCCAAGCAGCAGCTCGAGGAAGAAGCCGCGCGCTTCAAGCCTGAAGACTGGGGCATGAAGCGTTCGGGCGCCAACGAGGACTACATGTTCCTCAACCTGGGCCCGAACCACCCTTCGGCCCACGGTGCGTTCCGCATCATCCTGCAACTGGACGGCGAAGAGATCGTCGACTGCGTCCCGGACATCGGCTATCACCACCGTGGCGCCGAGAAAATGGCCGAGCGCCAATCCTGGCACAGCTACATTCCGTACACCGACCGCATCGACTACCTCGGCGGCGTGATGAACAACCTGCCGTACGTGCTTTCGGTCGAAAAACTGGCCGGGATCAAAGTGCCGGACCGGGTCGACGTCATCCGCATCATGATGGCCGAGTTCTTCCGTATCACCAGCCACCTGCTGTTCCTGGGCACCTACATCCAGGACGTGGGCGCCATGACGCCGGTGTTCTTCACCTTCACCGACCGCCAGAAGGCGTACACGGTGATCGAAGCCATTACCGGTTTCCGCCTGCACCCGGCCTGGTACCGCATCGGTGGCGTTGCCCACGATCTGCCACGTGGCTGGGAAAAGCTGGTCAAGGACTTCGTCGAGTGGATGCCCAAGCGCCTGGACGAATACACCAAGGCCGCCTTGCAGAACAGCATCCTCAAGGGCCGTACCATCGGTGTCGCCGCCTACAACACCAAGGAAGCCCTGGAATGGGGCGTCACCGGTGCAGGCCTGCGTTCCACCGGTTGCGACTTCGACCTGCGCAAGGCACGCCCCTACTCCGGCTACGAGAACTTCGAATTCGAAGTACCGCTGGCGGCCAACGGCGATGCCTATGACCGCTGCATGGTTCGCGTCGAGGAAATGCGCCAGAGCGTCAAGATCATCGAGCAATGCATGCGCAACATGCCGGAAGGCCCGTACAAGGCGGATCACCCGCTGACCACGCCGCCGCCCAAGGAGCGCACGCTGCAGCACATCGAGACCCTGATCACGCACTTCCTGCAGGTTTCGTGGGGCCCGGTCATGCCGGCCAACGAGTCCTTCCAGATGATCGAAGCGACCAAGGGCATCAACAGTTATTACCTGACGAGCGACGGCGGCACCATGAGCTACCGTACCCGGATCCGCACCCCAAGCTACCCGCACCTGCAGCAGATCCCTTCGGTGATCAAAGGCAGCATGGTCGCGGACTTGATCGCGTACCTGGGTAGTATCGATTTCGTTATGGCCGACGTGGACCGCTAAGCATGAACAGCACGCTTATCCAGACAGACCGTTTCGCCCTGAGCGAAACCGAGCGCTCGGCCATCGAGCACGAGCTGCATCACTACGAAGACCCGCGCGCGGCGTCGATCGAAGCCCTGAAGATCGTCCAGAAGGAACGTGGCTGGGTGCCTGACGGCGCGCTCTACGCCATCGGCGAGATCCTCGGCATCCCGGCGAGCGACGTCGAAGGCGTCGCCACCTTCTACAGCCAGATCTTCCGCCAGCCTGTAGGCCGCCACATCATTCGCGTCTGCGACAGCATGGTCTGCTACATCGGTGGCCACGAATCCGTGGTCAGCGAAATCCAGAGCAAGCTGGGCATCGGCCTCGGCCAGACCACCGCCGACGGCCGCTTCACGCTGCTGCCGGTGTGCTGCCTGGGCAATTGCGACAAGGCCCCGGCGCTGATGATCGACGACGACACCTTCGGTGACGTTGCACCCGCTGGCGTCGCCAAATTGCTGGAGGGCTACGTATGACCCTGACTTCCTTCGGGCCCGCCAACCGCATCAAGCGCTCGGCCGAAACCCATCCCCTGACCTGGCGCCTGCGTGACGACGGCGAAGCCGTGTGGCTGGACGAGTACCAGGCCAAGAACGGCTACGCCGCCGCGCGCAAGGCGTTCGCCGACATGGCCCAGGACGACATCGTCCAGACCGTGAAGGACTCCGGCCTCAAGGGTCGCGGCGGTGCGGGCTTCCCCACCGGCGTGAAGTGGGGCCTGATGCCCAAGGACGAATCCATCGACATCCGCTACCTGCTCTGCAACGCGGATGAAATGGAACCCAATACCTGGAAGGACCGCATGCTGATGGAGCAACTGCCCCATCTGCTGATCGAAGGCATGCTGATCAGCGCCCGTGCGCTGAAAACCTACCGTGGCTACATCTTCCTGCGCGGCGAATACACCACCGCCGCCAAGCACCTGAACCGTGCCGTGGAAGAAGCCAAGGCTGCGGGCCTCCTGGGCAAGAACATCCTGGGCAGCGGCTTCGATTTCGAGCTGTTCGTCCACACCGGTGCCGGGCGTTACATCTGCGGTGAAGAAACCGCACTGATCAACTCCCTGGAAGGCCGCCGCGCCAACCCGCGTTCCAAACCGCCCTTCCCTGCCGCCGTGGGCGTGTGGGGCAAGCCGACCTGCGTGAACAACGTCGAGACCCTGTGCAACGTGCCGGCGATCATCGCCGACGGCGTGGACTGGTACAAATCCCTGGCCCGCGACGGCAGCGAAGACATGGGCACCAAGCTCATGGGCTTCTCCGGCAAGGTCAAGAACCCCGGCCTGTGGGAACTGCCTTTCGGTGTCACCGGCCGCGAGCTGTTCGAGGACTACGCCGGCGGCATGCGCGACGGCTACAAGCTCAAGTGCTGGCAGCCCGGCGGTGCCGGTACCGGTTTCCTGTTGCCGGAACACCTGGACGCACAAATGTATGCCGGCGGCATCGCCAAGGTGGGCACCCGGATGGGTACCGGCCTGGCCATGGCGGTGGACGACAGCGTCAACATGGTTTCACTGCTGCGCAACATGGAGCAGTTTTTCTCCCGTGAGTCCTGCGGCTTCTGCACCCCTTGCCGCGATGGCCTGCCCTGGAGCGTCAAGCTGCTGATGGCCATCGAGAACGGCGAAGGCCAGCCCGGCGACATCGAGACCCTGCTGGGTCTGGTGGGTTTCCTCGGCCCAGGCAAGACCTTCTGTGCTCACGCACCGGGTGCCGTGGAGCCGTTGGGCAGCGCGATCAAATACTTCCGCTCTGAATTCGAGGCCGGCATCGCGCCTACCCGCGCAGGTGATCTCAATCAGGTGGTCACGCCGACCATGGTCGGCGCGTAACACGCTTAAGAAGGCGAAGGGTCCGTGCCCTTCGCCTTTCGTCCGATGACGCCTTTGCAGGCTGTTTGGATTCGGACGAACGACAAGATTCCATTAGCCACGCCCGCTGACACCGGGCCAACGAAGAACTTTGAACCATGGCCACTATCCACGTAGACGGCAAAGCGCTCGAAGTCGACGGGGCAGACAACCTGTTACAGGCATGTCTGTCGCTAGGCCTCGACATCCCATATTTCTGCTGGCATCCCGCGCTTGGTAGCGTCGGGGCCTGCCGCCAGTGCGCGGTCAAGCAGTACACCGACGAGAACGACACCCGTGGTCGGATCGTCATGTCCTGCATGACCCCCGCCACCGACAACACCTGGATCTCCATCGACGATGAAGAATCCAAGGCGTTCCGCGCCAGTGTCGTCGAATGGCTGATGACCAATCACCCGCACGACTGCCCGGTCTGCGAGGAAGGCGGTCACTGCCACCTGCAAGACATGACCGTGATGACCGGCCACAACGAGCGCCGTTATCGCTTCAAGAAACGCACCCACCAGAACCAGCAACTGGGCCCGTTCATCTCCCACGAGATGAACCGCTGCATCGCCTGCTACCGCTGCGTGCGCTATTACAAGGACTACGCCGGCGGCACCGACCTGGGCGTGTTCGGCGCCCACGACAACGTGTACTTCGGTCGCGTTGAAGACGGCACCCTGGAAAGCGAATTCTCCGGCAACCTCACCGAGGTCTGCCCGACCGGTGTGTTCACCGACAAGACCCACTCCGAGCGCTACAACCGCAAGTGGGACATGCAGTTCTCGCCAAGCATCTGCCACGGCTGCTCCAGCGGTTGCAACATCAGCCCGGGCGAACGCTACGGCGAACTGCGTCGCATCGAGAACCGCTACAACGGTTCGGTGAACCAGTATTTCCTGTGCGACCGCGGCCGCTTCGGCTACGGCTACGTCAACCGCACGGACCGTCCACGCCAGCCGCTGCTGGCCGACGGTACCAAGCTGAGCCTGGACGCCGCCCTGGACAAGGCCGCCGAACTGCTGCGCGGCCGCAACATTGTCGGTATCGGTTCGCCACGGGCCAGCCTGGAAAGCAACTACGCACTGCGTGAACTGGTCGGCGCCGAGCACTTCTACAGCGGTATCGAAGCCGCTGAGCTGGAGCGCATCCGCCTGGTGCTGCAAGTGCTCAAGGACAGCCCGCTGCCCGTGCCGACGATGCGTGACATCGAAGACCACGACGCCGTGTTCGTCCTCGGCGAAGACCTCACCCAGACCGCCGCACGCATGGCCCTGGCCCTGCGCCAGTCGGTCAAGGGCAAGGCCGAAGACATGGCCGACGCCATGCGCGTCCAGCCGTGGCTCGACGCTGCCGTGAAGAACATCGGCCAGCATGAGCTGAACCCGCTGTTCATCGCCAGCCTGGCTGAAACCAAGCTCGACGACGTCGCCGAGGAATGCGTTCACGCCGCCCCTGACGACCTGGCGCGCATCGGCTTTGCCGTGGCCCACGCCCTGGACGCCAGCGCCCCGGCCGTCGAAGGCCTGGACAGCGAAGCGACCGCCCTGGTCCAGCGCATCGCCGACGCCCTGCTGGCGGCCAAGCGTCCGCTGGTGATCGCCGGTACCTCCCTGGGCTCCAAGGCCCTGATCGAGGCCGCCGCCAACATCGCCAAGGCCCTGAAACTGCGCGAGAAGAACGGTTCCATCAGCCTGGTCGTGCCGGAAGCCAACAGCCTCGGCCTGGCCATGCTTGGTGGCGAATCGGTGGATGCAGCCCTGCAAGCCGTGATCGACGGCAGCGCCGACGCCATCGTGGTGCTGGAGAACGACCTGTACACCCGCACCGACAAAGCCCGTGTGGACGCCGCGCTGAACGCCGCGAAAGTGGTGATCGTCGCCGACCATCAGAAGACCGCCACCACCGACCGCGCCCACCTGGTGCTGCCGGCGGCGAGCTTCGCCGAAGGCGACGGTACGCTGGTCAGCCAGGAAGGCCGCGCCCAGCGCTTCTTCCAGGTCTTCGATCCGCAATACCTGGACGCCAGCATCCTGGTCCACGAAGGCTGGCGCTGGCTGCACGCCCTGCGCGCCACCCTGCTGAACCAGCCGATCGACTGGACGCAACTCGACCACGTCACCGCTGCCTGTGCCTCGAGCACCGCGCAACTGGCCGGCATCGTCGACGCCGCGCCGTCCGCCTCGTTCCGCATCAAGGGCCTGAAACTGGCCCGTGAACCGCTGCGTTACTCCGGCCGTACCGCCATGCGCGCGAACATCAACGTTCACGAACCACGCACCCCGCAGGACCAGGACACCGCGTTCGCCTTCTCCATGGAAGGTTACTCGGGCTCTGCCGAACCGCGCTCGCAAGTGCCGTTCGCCTGGTCGCCGGGCTGGAACTCGCCGCAGGCCTGGAACAAGTTCCAGGACGAAGTCGGTGGTCACCTGCGTGCCGGTGACCCGGGCACCCGCCTGATCGAAAGCCAGGGCGATGGCCTGAGCTGGTTCGCCAGCGTACCGCGCGCCTTCAACCCGGCACCGGGCACCTGGCAGGTCGTGCCGTTCCATCACCTGTTCGGCAGCGAAGAGAACTCTTCCAAGGCCGCGCCGGTTCAGGAACGCATCCCGGCCGCCTACGTGGCGCTGGCCAAGTCCGAAGCCGACCGCCTGGGTGTCAACGATGGCGCCCTGCTGAGCCTGAACGTGGCCGGCCAGACCCTGCGTCTGCCGCTGCGCATCAATGAAGAACTGGGCGCCGGCCTGGTGGCCCTGCCGGCTGGCCTGGCGGGAATCCCGCCGGCGGTGTTCGGTAAAACCGTCGACGGTCTGCAGGAGGCAGCGCAATGAGCTGGTTCACCCCTGAAGTGATCGCTGTGATCCTGACGGTCCTCAAGGCCATCGTGATCCTGCTGGCCGTGGTGGTCACAGGCGCGCTGCTGAGCTTTGTCGAACGTCGCCTGCTGGGCTGGTGGCAGGACCGCTACGGTCCGAACCGCGTCGGCCCGTACGGCATGTTCCAGATCGCCGCCGACATGATCAAGATGTTCTTCAAGGAAGACTGGACACCACCGTTTGCCGACAAGGTGATCTTCACCCTGGCACCGGTGGTGGCCATGAGCGCCTTGCTGATCGCCTTCGCGATCATCCCGATCACCCCGACCTGGGGCGTGGCGGACCTGAACATCGGCCTGCTGTTCTTCTTCGCCATGGCCGGCCTGTCGGTGTACGCGGTGCTGTTCGCCGGCTGGTCGAGCAACAACAAGTTCGCCCTGCTGGGCAGCCTGCGGGCTTCGGCCCAGACCGTGTCCTATGAAGTGTTCATGGGTCTGGCGCTGATGGGCGTGGTGGTCCAGGCCGGTTCGTTCAACATGCGCGACATCGTCGAGTACCAGGCCCAGCACCTGTGGTTCATCATTCCGCAGTTCTTCGGCTTCTGTACGTTCTTCGTCGCTGGCGTGGCGGTGACTCACCGTCACCCGTTCGACCAGCCGGAAGCGGAACAGGAACTGGCCGACGGTTACCACATTGAATATGCCGGCATGAAATGGGGCATGTTCTTCGTGGGCGAGTACATCGGTATCGTCCTGATCTCGGCACTGCTGGTGACGTTGTTCTTCGGCGGCTGGCACGGTCCGTTCGACATCCTGCCGCAACTGTCCTTCGTGTGGTTCGCCCTGAAGACCGCGTTCTTCATCATGCTGTTCGTTTTGCTGCGCGCCTCGATCCCGCGCCCACGCTACGACCAGGTGATGGACTTCAGCTGGAAATTCTGCCTGCCGCTGACCCTGATCAATTTGCTGGTGACCGCTGCGATCGTGTTGATGAACACGCCTGCGGCCGCGGTTCAGTGAGGATTTGACCCATGTTCAAATATATTGGCGACATCGTTAAGGGTACCGGTACCCAACTGCGAAGCCTGGTCATGATCTTCGGCCATGGCTTTCGCAAACGCGACACCCTGCAATACCCGGAAGAGCCGGTCTACCTGGCACCGCGTTACCGCGGCCGCATCGTCCTGACCCGCGACCCCGACGGCGAAGAGCGCTGCGTAGCGTGCAACCTGTGCGCCGTGGCCTGCCCGGTAGGCTGCATCTCGTTGCAGAAAGCTGAAACCGAAGACGGTCGCTGGTACCCGGACTTCTTCCGCATCAACTTCTCGCGCTGCATTTTCTGCGGCCTCTGCGAGGAAGCATGCCCGACCACCGCGATCCAGCTCACGCCGGATTTCGAAATGGCGGATTTCAAACGTCAGGACCTGGTGTACGAGAAAGAAGATCTGCTGATTTCCGGTCCCGGTAAAAACCCTGATTACAACTTCTATCGTGTTGCAGGTATGGCCATTGCCGGTAAGCCGAAAGGCGCCGCGCAGAACGAAGCCGAACCGATCAACGTGAAGAGCTTGCTGCCTTAAGGAAGAAAGATGGAATTCGCTTTCTATTTCGCATCGGGTATCGCGGTGGTGTCCACGCTTCGTGTGGTCACCAACACCAACCCCATACATGCCCTGCTCTACCTGATCATTTCGCTCATCGCCGTGGCCATGACCTTCTTCGCTCTCGGCGCGCCGTTCGCCGGGGCCCTGGAAGTGATCGCCTACGCCGGCGCCATCATGGTGCTGTTCGTGTTCGTGGTGATGATGCTGAACCTCGGCCCGGCCTCGGTCCAGCAGGAGCGTAACTGGCTCAAGCCCGGTATCTGGGCGGGGCCGGTGATTCTCGCCGCCCTGCTGCTGGGTGAACTGCTGTATGTGCTGTTCGCTCACCAGAGCGGCCAGGCCATCGGCCACACCACCGTAGGCGCCAAGACCGTGGGCATCAGCCTGTTCGGTCCGTACCTGCTGGTGGTCGAACTCGCCTCGATGCTGCTGCTTGCCGCAGCCGTCACGGCGTTCCATTTGGGCCGTAACGAGGCGAAGGAGTAATCACATGCCTGCTATCCCTCTCGAACACGGTCTGGCGGTTGCCGGCATCCTGTTCTGTCTCGGTCTGGTCGGCCTGATGGTCCGCCGCAACATTCTGTTCGTGCTGATGAGTCTGGAGGTCATGATGAATGCCGCCGCCCTGGCCTTCATCGTCGCGGGCGCTCGCTGGGCGCAGCCCGATGGACAGATCATGTTCATCCTGGTGATCAGCCTGGCAGCCGCCGAGGCCAGTATCGGCCTGGCGATCCTGTTGCAGCTGTATCGCCGCTTCCACACGCTCGATATCGACGCTGCCAGTGAGATGCGCGGATGAACATGATCTTTCTGACTTTCGTATTTCCCCTGATTGGTTTCCTGCTGCTGGCGTTCTCCCGTGGACGTCTCTCGGAAAATCTTTCGGCCCTGATCGGCGTCGGCTCCATCGGCCTGTCGGCGATTGTCGCCGCCTACGTGATCTGGCAATTCAACGTCGCACCGCCCGAAGGTGGTCACTACACCCTGGTGCTGTGGCAATGGATGGCGGTGGAAGGCTTCACGCCGAACTTCGCCCTGTACATCGACGGCCTGTCGATCACCATGCTGGGCGTCGTGGTCGGCGTGGGTTTCCTGATCCACCTGTTCGCGTCCTGGTACATGCGCGGTGAAGCCGGTTACTCGCGCTTCTTCGCCTACACCAACCTGTTCATCGCCAGCATGCTGTTCCTGGTGCTTGGCGATAACCTGTTGTTCCTGTACTTCGGCTGGGAAGGCGTGGGCCTGTGCTCGTACCTGTTGATCGGTTTCTACTACAGCAACCGCAACAACGGCAACGCGGCACTCAAGGCGTTCATCGTCACCCGCATCGGCGACGTGTTCATGGCCATCGGCCTGTTCATCCTGTTCCAGCAACTGGGCACGCTGAACATCCAGGAACTGCTGGTCAAGGCGCCCGAGCACTTCAAGGTCGGCGACTTCTGGATCGTCCTGGCGACCCTGATGCTGCTGGGCGGCGCCGTCGGTAAATCCGCACAACTGCCGCTGCAGACCTGGTTGGCGGACGCGATGGCCGGCCCTACGCCGGTATCGGCCCTGATCCACGCTGCCACCATGGTGACCGCGGGCGTCTACCTGATCGCCCGTACCCATGGCCTGTTCGCCCTGGCGCCGGACATCCTCCACCTGGTGGGCATCGTCGGTGGAGTGACCCTCGTACTGGCCGGCTTTGCCGCCCTGGTACAGACCGACATCAAGCGGATCCTCGCCTACTCCACCATGAGCCAGATCGGCTACATGTTCCTGGCCCTGGGCGTCGGTGCCTGGGAAGGCGCGATCTTCCACCTGATGACCCACGCCTTCTTCAAGGCCCTGCTGTTCCTTGCTTCCGGTGCGGTGATCGTTGCCTGCCACCACGAGCAGAACATCTTCAAGATGGGCGGCCTGTGGAAGAAACTGCCGTTGGCCTACGCCAGCTTCATCGTCGGCGGCGCGGCCCTGGCGGCCCTGCCACTGGTGACCGCCGGCTTCTACTCCAAGGACGAGATCCTCTGGGAAGCGTTCGCCAGCGGTAACCAGGGCTTGCTCTATGCCGGCCTGGTGGGTGCGTTCATGACCTCGCTGTACACCTTCCGCCTGATCTTCATCGCGTTCCATGGTGAAGCCAAGACCGAAGCCCACGCCGGCCACGGGATTGCCCATTGGCTGCCGCTGTCGGTGCTGATCGTGCTGTCGACCTTCGTCGGCGCCATGATCACCCCGCCGCTGCACGGTGTGCTGCCAGAAAGCGTCGGCCATGCCGGCGGCGAAGCCAAGCACAGCCTGGAAATCGCCTCCGGCGCCATCGCCCTGGCGGGTATCCTGCTGTCCGCCCTGCTGTTCCTGGGCAAGCGTCGCTTCGTCACGGCCATCGCCAACAGCGGCCTCGGCCGTGTCCTTTCGGCCTGGTGGTTCGCTGCCTGGGGCTTCGACTGGATCTACGACAAACTGTTCGTCAAGCCATACCTTGCGATCAGCCACATTCTGCGCAAAGACCCGCTCGACCAGACCATTGGCCTGATCCCGCGCATGGCCAAGGGCGGCCACACTGCCCTGAGCCGTACCGAGACCGGTCAACTGCGTTGGTATGCGGCTTCCATGGCGGCTGGCGCCGTGCTGGTTATCGGCGCCATCGTGCTGGTAGCGGTCTGATATGAACCTTGCGAACTTGCGAAAGGAAACGAGCCCGTCATGATTCTGCCCTGGCTAATCCTGATCCCCTTCATCGGCGGCCTGCTGTGCTGGATCGCGGAGCGCTCCAGCTCCACGCTCCCGCGCTGGATTGCGCTGCTGACCATGTCCCTGGAACTCGCGCTCGGCCTCTGGCTGTGGGCGACCGGTGACTATTCATTCGCCCCGGCCCCTGGTGCCAACCCGACCTGGGCGCTTGAATTCAAGCACCTCTGGATCGAACGCTTCGGCATCAGCGTGCACCTGGCCCTTGATGGCCTGTCGCTGCTGATGATCCTGCTGACCGGCCTGCTGGGTATCCTCTCGGTACTCTGCTCCTGGAAAGAGATCCAGCGTCACGTCGGCTTCTTCCACTTGAACCTGATGTGGATCCTGGGCGGTGTCGTCGGCGTGTTCCTGGCGCTGGACCTGTTCATGTTCTTCTTCTTCTGGGAAATGATGCTGGTGCCGATGTACTTCCTCATCGCGCTCTGGGGTCACAGTTCTTCGGACGGCAAGAAGACCCGGATCTACGCGGCGACCAAGTTCTTCATCTTCACCCAGGCGTCCGGCCTGATCATGTTGGTGGCGATCCTTGGCCTGGTGCTGGTCAACTTCAATAACACCGGCGTGATTACCTTCAACTACGCCGACCTGTTGAAAGTGCAGATGTCGCGCAGCACCGAGTACGTGCTGATGCTGGGCTTCTTCATCGCTTTCGCGGTGAAGCTGCCGGTGGTGCCGTTCCACTCCTGGCTGCCGGATGCCCACGCCCAGGCGCCGACCGCAGGTTCCGTGGACCTGGCCGGTATCTTGCTGAAGACAGCGGCCTACGGCCTGCTGCGTTTCGCCCTGCCGCTGTTCCCCAACGCCTCGGCCGAGTTCGCGCCGATTGCGATGACCCTGGGCCTGATCGGGATCTTCTACGGTGCGTTCCTGGCGTTCGCCCAGACCGACATCAAGCGCCTGATCGCCTTCTCCAGTGTCTCGCACATGGGCTTCGTGCTGATCGGGATCTACTCCGGCAGCCAGCTCGCCCTGCAAGGCGCGGTGATCCAGATGCTCGCCCACGGTCTGTCGGCGGCGGCGCTGTTTATCCTCAGCGGCCAGTTGTACGAGCGCCTGCACACCCGGGACATGCGTGAGATGGGTGGCCTGTGGTCGCGCATCGCCTACCTGCCGGCCATCAGCCTGTTCTTCGCGGCCGCCTCCCTGGGCCTGCCGGGAACCGGCAACTTCGTCGGCGAGTTCCTGATCCTGATCGGTACCTTCGTCAGCGCGCCGTGGATCATCGCCATCGCCACCTCCGGCCTGGTGTTCGGTTCGGTCTATTCGCTGATCATGATCCACCGCGCCTACTTCGGCCCGTCGAAGTCGGACGAAGTGCTGCGCGGCATGGACGGTCGCGAACTGATCATGGTGCTGGGCCTGGCGATGCTGCTGGTCTACCTCGGCGTCTACCCGCAGCCGTTCCTCGACACGTCTGCCGCCACCATGCATGGCGTGCAGCAGTGGCTCGGCACCGCCTTCTCTCAACTCGCTTCGGCCCGGTAAGAGCGCTATGGAATTCACGATTCAACACTTTATCGCGCTTGCACCGCTGCTGATCACCAGCGCCACGATCATCGTGGTGATGCTGGCGATCGCCTGGCGGCGCAATCACTCACAGACCTTCCTGCTGTCGGTGGCGGGGCTGAACCTGGCCTTGCTGTCGATCCTGCCGGCCCTGAAAGTCGCGCCACTGGCGGTCACGCCGTTGCTGCAGATCGACAGCTTCGCCTGCCTGTACATGGCGTTGATCCTGGTCGCCACCCTGGCCTGCGTCACCCTCGCCCACGCCTACCTGGGCGACGGCGGTTCGGGTTACCCGGGCAACCGTGAAGAACTGTACCTGCTGATCCTGATGGCCGCCGCCGGTGGCCTGGTCCTGGTCAGCGCGCAGCACCTGGCCAGCCTGTTCATCGGCCTGGAACTGCTGTCGGTGCCGGTCTACGGCCTGGTGGCCTACGCCTTCTTCAACAAGCGCTCCCTGGAAGCCGGCATCAAGTACATGGTGCTGTCGGCGGCCGGTTCGGCGTTCCTGTTGTTCGGCATGGCGCTGCTCTACGCGGAAGCCGGTACCCTGAGCTTCGTCGGTATCGGCCAGGCCCTGGCGGCCACCGGCCTGCCTAGCCCGATCGCACAACTGGGCCTGGGCATGATGCTGATCGGCCTGGCGTTCAAGCTGTCGCTGGTACCGTTCCACCTCTGGACCCCGGACGTCTACGAAGGCGCCCCGGCGCCGGTGGCGGCGTTCCTGGCCACGGCCTCGAAAGTGGCGGTGTTCGCGGTGATGGTGCGTCTGTTCCAGATCTCGCCAGTGGCCAGCAGTGGCGTACTGAGCAACGTGCTGACCATCATCGCCATCGTGTCGATCCTGTTCGGTAACCTGCTGGCACTGACCCAGAGCAACCTCAAGCGTCTGCTGGGTTACTCGTCCATCGCCCACTTCGGTTACCTGCTGATCGCCCTGATCGCCAGCAAAGGCCTGGCGGTGGAAGCCATCGGCGTGTACCTGGTCACCTACGTGATCACCAGCCTCGGCGCCTTCGGTGTGATCACCCTGATGTCCTCGCCTTACAACGGCCGTGACGCCGACGCCCTGTACGAATACCGCGGCCTGTTCTGGCGTCGTCCGTACCTGACCGCCGTGCTGACCGTGATGATGCTGTCCCTGGCCGGCATCCCACTGACCGCCGGCTTCATCGGCAAGTTCTACATCGTCGCCACCGGCGTCGAGGCTCACCAATGGTGGCTGGTCGGCTCCCTGGTGCTGGGCAGTGCCATCGGCGTGTTCTACTACCTGCGTGTCATGGTCACCCTGTACCTGATGGAACCCAACCTGCGTCGCCACGACGCCGAGTTGCACTGGGAACAGAAAGCGGGCGGCGTGATGCTGCTGGCCATCGCCATCCTGGCGTTCTTCCTCGGTGTGTACCCACAGCCGTTGCTGACCCTGGTCCAGCAGGCGGGCCTGACAGGCTGATTGCCTGAACCCCGTCGCAGTGAAAAAACCCGTATCGCGAGATGCGGGTTTTTTTATGGCTGTGGAAAGACAATCGTGGCGAGGTAGCTTGCTCGGCTTTGTTCCTCGTCCGCCTCCCGCAGATTCGTTACTATGTCCGCTCCCCTGCCCTATCAGTCACCGAGTCCACACCGATGCCCACCCCCAAGGACATGGCCAACGACAGCCCCGCACCGATGATTCCCGAGCAGCGCCGGGAACAGATCCTGCGTCAGTTGCGCAAGCATCAGGTGCTGAGCGTCCATCAGTTGATGGAGATGTTCGATTGCTCGCACATGACCGTGCGTCGCGACATTGCCCTGCTGGAACAGGAAGGCCGGGCTTATTCGGTGACGGGTGGGGTGCGTATCGCCAGCCAGCTGCACAGCGAGCCGAGCCACCAGTCCAAGGCCGTGGTGGAGCTGCCGCAGAAGCAGGCCATGGCCAAACTGGCAGCCAGGCTGTTGAAGGATGACATGACGGTGTACCTGGATGCCGGCACCAGCACGCTGGAGATCGTGCCCTACATCAAGGCGTTGTCGGGAATGACGGTGGTGACCAACGATTTCGGCGTGGTCCAGGCGCTGATGGAAGCGCCGCAGGTGACGGTGATTCATACCGGCGGGCAGTTGGATCATTCCAACCACTCTTGCGTCGGCGGGCTGGCGGTGGCGACCTTGCGTCAGGTGGTGACGGACATTGCCTTCATGTCCACCAGTTCGTGGGACCTGCAACGGGGCATCACCACGCCGTCGGCCTTGAAAGTGGAGGTCAAGCAGGTAGCGATGCAGTCGGCCTCGCAAGTGGTACTGGTGGCCAGCAGTTCCAAGTACGGCACCTTCAGCATGTACCGCATCGCCGGGCTGGAGCAGTTCGACTTCATCATCAGCGACAACGCCCTGGCACCGGCAGCGGCAGATGGCATCCGCAAGCAAGGCGTCGAGTTGCTGCTGCCGGATGGGCAGCCTGCCTGACATCGTCGCAAGCCGGTCCATCGCTATCGCGAGCAGGCTCGCTCCCACAGGGGATTGATGGCGAACGGGAATCTGGCGAA
>NZ_JBMDKO010000028.1:0-71889 GCF_057809755.1 Pseudomonas sp. FG13 | reverse complement strand
GGGTCAGTTGAAATAGATGTCGGATGTGCCGACCTCATCGCGAGCAGGCTCGCTCCCACAGGCCCCGCGTCATTCCCGGATGTCGTGATTGAGGGCGATCCTGGGTGAGAATCAGGCCTTGGCGTCGAGGCAGGTTGCATCGATCTTGCAGCGATAGCTCTTTTCCCGATCACCGGTGGCGGTGACCTTGTCGATCGACCAGCGGCCGCGCATGAAATCCGGCCAGGTCGGGTCCAGCAGAACGATGCCTTCGGCGGACAACCCCGGGTTGCCCGGGCATTCGATGGCGACCTTGAGGGCTTCGCGCATCAGCCTGCGCACTTCGCCTTCACCGGCGGCGCGGGCGTCTTCTGCGCTCTGGAAATGCTGTCGAAGAATCTTGAACGGCGCGATGCCACTTTCCTCCACCTGCACTTTGCCAGCTGCCGCGTCCCACCAACGGGTCTTGCAGCCCTGGTATTTCGCCCGGGCGGTTTCATCGAGGACAGCGGAGATAAAGGCCTGATCGCCTGGACGATTGTTCATCGTCACCGACAGCTTGATCTCCGGCAAAACCTTGCCCGACAGCGACTTCGCCTGACCACGCCGAGCCAGCACATACCATTCGTTGATCGGTTTGGCGACGGCGTCATGCCGATGGGCCAAGCGCGTCAGGAAGCCCATATCGGTTTCGTTGGACTGGTCGATGTGCTCGATTTTTATCAGCGACAGCTCCGGCGCCACACGCGGCGAAAAACCATGCCGGGTTGTCAGTTCACGAAACAGCGCGCCCAAGGTCGTCGGGCCATGGCTGACGGACCGGCGCTGCTTGAACCCGGTCTGGTCCGCCGCACTGAACGGCGCGGCCATGGCCACCAACGTCAAGCGCAGGGGAAACAGCGTCGGCGTGCGCCGGGTAATGACAAACTCCCCCTTGTCCACCAGTCCGGACTCCAGGTAACCCACCCGCAGACCGATTTTTCCGCCGAGGCTGGGTAACCCCTCAAGCCCTTCCAGGCTGATGACGAGGGTCAACTGATCGGACTCGATCCCCGCTGCGTCGACGTGGGTCCAACTGAGCAATCGCTCATTGAGCAGTGCCGCATTCGCACCATAGATTTCTACTGTTGGCGTGAAACCCAGTGACATGTTGCCTCCTTAATCCCAAGCCGATACCGGTGCGGGTGCAACGGGTTTCAGATCCACCTCCGGCAAGGCAACCCACACCCCCGCCGGCAGCACCGGGCCCCATTCGGCCAGCCCGGGATTGAGCAGCCAGAGCGCTTGCTCGGTGGCATCGTCACAACACTCAAGCTCGCGGTACAGCAACAGATTCACCGAATCACCGGCGATACTTCGAACCCTACGCATTGGCGAACTCCGTCAATTCAATCACCCAGCCGACCACCATCGCCGTGCCGTCATCGATGACCTCGGTCTGGGTTTCCGACACCTTGTTGATCTGCCACAGACCCCAGTTGCGCCCGATGCCATCCACCAATGGCACAGGCACGCGCAAGGCCTGCAATGCACGCAGCTCATCGAGCCGATCCATGGCGGTCGCGTACATCGACTTGCCCGTGATCGTCAGCCCTTGCAGGCCTTGACCGACCTGGCTGGACTTGGGTTTGCTGGTGAGGATATCGATGCTCTTCCAGCCACCATCCGAGGTGCGTACCAGCGAGTGGTACGCGAAGTTTCTCGACAGCCCGAAAATGAAACTGCCGAGTGCCATTTGCTGACGCATCACGTACCTCCGTCGGTCAGGGCCGCGTCACTGCGCATGGCCAGTGAGTTGGGCATGGTTGTCAGGCCGAACTGGCCGGTGATCTGCTGCACCACCAGATTGGCCAACTGACTGGCGCTGGCCTGGTCTTGACCGTTGATGTAGATGTTGGCGGTCATGGTGTTTTGTTGAGTGCTGGTCTGGCTGCTGGTGAGGTCTTTGCTGACCTGTTCCGGCGACTTGAGGCGATCACCCCCGGTGTAGATAGCCTCGCCCAGGGATTCACCGCCCTCGCTACCGAAATAGGAACCCAGCGCACCGCCGACCAATGCACCGATCGCGGTGCCGATCACCGGAACGAAACTGCCGAGCATCGCGCCGGCGGCGGCACCGGCATAACCGCCTGCCAGCCCACCAAGGCCGGCTCCAGCCGCCCCTGAAGCGGCCTTGTAATCACCGGCCTCAAGAGCTTTGATACCGTCGTAGCCGGCACTGGCCAGCGCCAGGGGCGCGCCCAGCCTGCCGGTGAAGGTTCTCGCTCGAGCTGCGGAGATTGCCAGTCGGCTGCGCATATCAGGGCGGGAAGTTCGGGCTTTTCCTGCGTCCGGTTGCTTCTGCCCGCCGTCCTTGGCTTGAGTTCCAGGCGCATCGCTTGCCGGTGGCTGGATGGCTGCGTCCGGTTTCAGCAGTGCCTCACGGGTGGAGGCAACGCCCGACGTCACTTTGTCCAGAATGGCGCTGCGAAACGGTGACGCGAGCGCCGCGCCAAACAAGGCCAACGCCGCGGTGACTTTCGGCAGCGACTCGGCCGCAGCGCTCAACCCCGTCGCCAGCGCGTCCACGCCAAGCATCGCCAGATCGGTAATGGGCGTGATGGCGCTGCCAATCGCTGTATCGAGACGGGTCACGCTGGCATCCAGTGCATTCCAGCGCGCTTGCGAGGTGTTTCCCAGCGCGTCGGCGGTTTGGGCCATCGATCCCTTGTCTCCATCGCCCTTATCGGATGCCACGGTGAGCGCGGTCTTCAGGTCCTGGGGCGACTTCAGCAACTTGCCGATGCCCTCGTCGCCGTCGAACAGCGTCTTGAGCAATAAGCTCTGCTGCTCGGCAGGTTTGCTCTGCAGCGTCGCCAGCAGGTCCTTGATCGCGCCCGATGCATCCGTGCGCAGCCTGCTGGCCAGCGCCCCCGGCTCGATGTCCAGTTGAGTCCAGGCCGTTCGCTGCTCCGGCGTGACCTTGTCGCCCTTGCCTAACGCGGCGCCCAGGGTCTTCAGCGAGGCGCCCGCTTCGTCCTTGCCGACAGAGGCGTTCAACAGCGCGGCCGCAATGGCGGCGACCTGCTCAGGTGTCATGCCCGCCGCGATGGCGGTCTCGCCACCGCGCTGGGCAACCGAACCGATGTCCGCCGCCGAGGCTTTCAAACTGGCGCTGGCGCCAAGGCGGTTGGCCGCGTTAGCCAATTCGAGACTTTTCCCTCGATCCAGGTTCAAGCCAGTGCGCAAGCCAGCCATGAGCGCGCCGGCGTTCAGCACCTCAATCCTGTAGGCCGACGCCATCACCAAACTGTCGCGGGCGAAATCCGTCAGCACTTGCTGGCGGTCTTCGGGTTTGACGTCTTTGAGCAGCCCCGCGTTGATCGCCGCCAGCTGGATCTGCGCCAGTTGCACAGCGGTCGCCCCGCTGGATGCGGCTTGCTTTTCAGCGGCGATCTTCTGGTTTTCGTTGGACATCACCTGCAGTTGTTCCGGTGACAGCTGCAGCTTCTGGTTCAGGTCGACCATGGCCGTCTGCATCGCCATTGCAGGCTTGAGGACACCAGGAGGCGCCAGTTGATCGACCTCTGCCCTGAGCTTCGACTTAGGCACCGCACTCGTCGCTGGCACCACTGCATTCGCCTTGAGCAATGACTGTTGCGCCAAGAGCGTGGTGTTCAGCGATGCCAGCGTCCCCCGCAGTTTCATTTGCTCCGACACCAGCAGCCGGATGTCGAGACTGGCCGTGCTCAATGCCAGATTCAGCCCCGACGCTTCAGACACACCGCCGAGTGTCGGCATATCGGTGCTCGCCGCAAAGGACAGCGAATATTTACTGTCTGCCATCCCGCTCTACTCCTGTTTCACGCCAAGGCGAGTGATCGCGATGTCGTAACGGCGCAATGCCTTGCCGGCGTCCCATTCGAGAATCTCCGCTTCACTTACCGGGTAAATGAGCGGCACGACATCGAGGATCACTTCGATGTCGCGCTCCGAAAGAAGTCCGCCGGTTTGTTTAAAAAATCGTCGATGCGCACCTGCAGTTGTGTCCAGTCGGGCACGGTCAGCAGGTCCAGGTCGGGCAGCATCAGGCCGGTGCAGTGGGCGGTGATGAATTCGGCGCGTTCCTTGGCCGTCTTCAGTTTTTTCATCGCCTTGGTCGCCCGCAGTACCGGCATCTCCAGAGTCAGCGAGGTCAGACTGCGGCCTGCTGCGGCGAGCGGCTGCAGCAATTGGACCTGATCGGGATCCTCCGCCGCGCCGTCAGTGCTATCCAGAAAATAGGACGCCGGGCGCGTGGACATCTCATGCACGTACTGCGCGATACTCACGTAGTCCGGGCGCTTGAGCTGATCCAGTTCCTTGACCGACAGGCCGGTGGCCAACTTGGCCAGCTCGAAGAACTGGTCGTCCTCATCGTCGCCGGCACGGGCCAGGGCGTCTTTCTGCGCAGCGTAGAACAGGGGTTTGAGTTGCAACTGGTCGATCTGCGATCCGTCGTCACCGGTGATGGGTGACAGCAGAATGTGTTGGGGAGGCGTCCAGGACATGAATCAATTCCTTGGTGAATGTGAGCCCCTTGTGGGAGCGAGCCTGCTCGCGATAGCGGTGGTTCAGTTGGCGACAATGCTGGCTGTACCGCCGCCATCGCGAGCAGGCTCGCTCCCACAGGGACTGTGTTCAACTGAGGGTCAAGGCAACAGCACCGCACGGCGCGCATCGCCGAGAATGTCGACGCCGTTGAGCACGAACTTCTGGGTGCGCACGTCGATGTCGATCACCGGTACGCCGTTTTCCAGGCGGTTGTAGGTGCGGCACGACAGCTCGAGATTGGTCTTGGGCTTCTCACCCATCTTCAGCGCGGTCTCTTCCAGGGATTTCAGCTTGCCGCCGACGGTGTGGTAGGTGAACCAGGTGTTGCCATCCTGATCCTGGCCGGCTTCACGCACGTTCAGCAGGATGTCGTCACCGACGCTGACGCCCAGCGCCAGCATGATTTCCGGGCCGACACCTTGCAGACTGAGCTTGGCGTTGAGGGCCTTGCCGCCCTTGGCCATTTCCTCGGTGATGAAGCGCCCGCCGCGCATCTCTTCCATGTCGAACTCGATCTTCGGCGGGGTGAATTCTTCCACAGTCGCCGACAATGGCAGGCCTTGCAGGGTGGCCGCGATGGCCTGTCTTACGCGGTTGGTAAACATTAGAGAACGTCCTCCAGGAACTGCTCGATGATTTCATCGCGGGCGTTGAGTTGATAAATCATGTGTTCGTTCGGCGCGTAGCGGCCGTAGTCGATCACCACGTACCAGGTGCCGTTCTTGTACTTCTCGACACTGTTGAGTTCCGGATGCAGGTACACGCTGCCGCCCGGGATGGTTTCGTCGGCCACCAGGGTTTGCAGCCAGTCGTTGATGCGCTTGACCTCCTGGTCCATGAAGGACTTGGTCAGGTTCTTCGCCATGGCTTTCTGGCCAGCCTTGACCAGCTTGCGGCTGATGGCATCTTCCAGGCCGACGTAGCTGATGAACTTGCCAGTGATGGAGCGGTTGCCCAGCAGCGAGAAGCCGCCGAGGATGGTCCGGGCGTAGTAGCTGATGCCGTAGCGGTTGAGCAGGTCGCCTTCGGTGGAGGTGTCGAGGATGTTGTATTCCACGGTGCGCGAAACGTCCTCGGCATAGGTCACCTGGTTGCCCGGGCTCTCCCATTGCTTGACCTTGGCGAGCGCGGCGATGGCCAGGCTCGACGGGGCCAGGAAGACGTTTTTCTTCGCGGCCTTGGAGTAGACCGCCGGCATGTTGTGCACCACCAGGCAACGGTCGAAACCGAGGTCGGCGCCGCCCAGCTCCTGGCTGTAGGTCACTTGATCAGCGACCGCGGCATCCTTGCCGTCGAGTACCACGCGAGCCTTGATGCGCTTGCCGAACGAGGCGAACTCGCTGGCCACCGCCTTGGTGCCGGTGAAGCCCGGCGCGCCAATGATGGTCAAGTCCTCGGCCACGCCACTCAAGGCCGCCAGGCCCAGCTTGCGACCGGTCTGCGCTTCGATGCCGCCGATGACGTTGTTCTGCGTATCGGCGGGGGTGGCGCCCTCTTCGACGATCACCACGTAGACCGGCACCTTGACCACTTTGAGGATCTGGAACACCGCGTGATACAGCGTACCGGCTTCGGTGCCGGTCGGATCGAGCAACGCCTGGGTGGTGAAGCTGTTGATGCGGAACGGTGCGTTACGCGGAATCAGCGGATCGGCCTTCGGCGCGGTGCCGACCAGCCCGATGACGTTGTCCCCCAGGCCACCCATGGCCTCGGGAGATTCGGTGGCATTCACGGTAATGCCGTTGTGCTCGAAGTTCAAAACCTCAGCCATGGTTATTCAGCCTTTTTGGTAGTGGCCTTTTTGGCCGGTTGGGATGTAGAGGCCGCATCGGCAACCTCGGTGTTTTTCAGCGCCAGACGACCGGCGCTACGCAGGGCGCTGGCCTCGACGTCGAGCAGGTCGAGTTCCTGGCCGACGGTCGACCAGTGGCCGCCTCCGGTGGGGAATGGGACGAGTACGGTGTAGGTTTGGCGTAGTGCCATTCGGGTTTCTCCAGATACGAAAAAGCCCCTTCGGGGAGGGGCTTTCAGGGTTTGACGGATAAGAAAACGCCCCGTCGGTGCGGGGCGTTTATTGGATGCGTTTAGGCAGCCAGGACGGGGCTATCGGACGGTGATCAACGAGTGGGAATTCGCTCGTCTCTGGCCAGTTACGCAATACCTGACGATAGGCCTGAAGCTCCGAGTACTGTTCGACAGAAAGTGTGGTCTTCAGCATCTCTTCCAACTCGTCACGGTGCCGAGCAACCATGCCATCGGTCATAACAAGTTGTTCGTCACGCCATACACGCTCATTTGCCGCCAGTACCTCAGATGACAGCGCAGGCGGGTCGACCAATATTGGATAACCATCCTCGTTACTTGAGATTCGCTTTCCCATCGACTGCCCTTCATGGAGCTCTGCATGCAGCTTTGGGGTAATTTCAATCGAGTCTAGAGGGATCTGCTCAGCAGAGTGGATGGAATCATCGTAAAAACCACCGGTTGTCTTGCTTGAATAAAGAGTCATTTTCTTACCTCGCAGTCAACAGCACCGGTACTCAGGACCAGTGAGTCAGTCGTCAATTGAGTAAGCATTTCTTCCACCCTCAATAGCCGATGGCAAATAGAAATATGGCATCACCACCCGTCGCCAATTGACTAGCTATGGTGGCTGAAACAGTGGGACTTCCGGAAGTAGGATGGGCGCCACATGCGTACATGCTTGTGCCAGAGGCTGTCGCGTCATTACTTGCGAACACACGAAAAGCTGCGTTAGGGAATGCTATCGGATAAACCCACGTACCAAACCCATTCGTAGTCCCAGCAACGCCCCACTGAATAATCAGACCGCTTGGTAGCTTCTGGTAGCCACTCCCCCCCAGTGAAGCAGCAAACAGCGAAGACGTGCGCAGACACTCAAGGCTGGCGTGGGCCCGCCAAATAGTCCCGTCCGACACTAGCAAAATGTCCGAACCACCCGACATCGCGTATGGCATCGATACTGTGACGTTGTTGATCGCGAGCGAATCCCCGGACTGCACCACTAGATTGGCCGCTGCTCCGCTAGATGTGGTAATCAGGATCGAGGCGCCTTTAGGCAATGTGCTGGCTTTGGGCAACGTCAGCGTGCCAGCGGCTGACATTTCGATACGTGTACCAACATGAGCGCCCGTCAGCGCAACAACGCCTCCGGCAATTGCCACACTATTGGCGAACCCGCCCTTTTCACGCTGCACGAATTCGGCAGTTGCCAGTAGTTTGCTGCTGTCAAATTGCACCGCAGTAGCACCAAATACTTTGGAGTATTGCAACTGCGCCGACCCGCTCGCCCACCAGGCGCTCGCACCGTTCCCCGTCAGTTCCAGGGTTGCCCCCACCTGCAGCTCAATGCTCGTAATCTGTCCGACACCCGAGTTGATGTTGTCAGAACCGGCACAAACGACAGAGACGATACCGCTACCAATGTTCCGGAAATTGATCGTGCCACCGGCCGGCAAGGTGTTCACCGGTGGCAAGGTGAGTGTGAACGTCCCAATGGTCGTGACTACCGTGCCGACTGCCGCTGCCGTCAACGTGGCCGGCCCGGTTGCATTGGTAAAACCGCGATAATTTCCGCTGGCGCGCATGACGTATTCAGTCGTCGCAACCGACCTTGTAGTGTCGAATAGCGGCGGCGTATTTGCTGTCGGATTAACCAGCACCGGTGAGTTGAGGGGCGCAAACCCTTGGGTGATGTTCTGAAACGTCAACCCCGTAGTACCCAACACGATCACACCATCGGTAATCAACTGCCAGATCGTATTGGCAAGCGTCGCCCCCTCTTCCACCGAGACCATCAACCCCGAGGTCACCTCAACACTGGCGTCCGCATCCTTAGCCCGTGCCCACGTACCATTGGCGGCGAGATAGATACCATTGTCCTTCGCCAACGCCTGCGATTTGACCAATACCCGATCACCGGCGACCACGGCAACACCATCGATCGCCTGCGCGCCATTCAAGACAATGTCGGAGGTCGTCGCCACCCGCACAGACTGTTTCCTGTCGAGCTTGGCAAGCTCATCGGCAACGTAGTTTTGCACCCATACCCGCGTCGCCTTGACCACCGTATCGTCAATCAGCAACGTCACCAACGCCGCATTACTGGTTTCAAAAATCGATCGGATATAAAACTCTTTCCCCGAACCAGACGTCGCCAACACCGGCTTGAACGACTCCGGATATTTGACAATCGCATACAGAACCCCGGTGTCGGTCCAGATTCCGGCCTCACGCACATACCAGCCGCCTACTTCAGGCGGAATGGTCACTTCAGCCAGCAACCAGCTCGGGTTCTTCTCGTCCTGGAACAGTGCATTGAGTGGCCCGCGCCAGACTTCGCGCTTGAGCGCCATGGCGGTTGCGGCCGGGTTGTAGACCGAGCCGCCGCCGTCACCGACGGAAATCTGCGAGAGCTTGATCGGTGTGCCCGCCGCCTTGCAGGCGGTTTCGTAGGCGATGCCTGCATCGGTGAGCAGGGTGTAATAGTCAGCCATTCAGGCCCCCTGTGGATAAATAGTGGATGTTTCGACGACGTAGAGCCCGGCCGCCATGAAGGCCTGGCCCGAGGCTTCCAGCCCTTCGACGACAATCGGATAAACCGTGGTCAGCTCGCCGCACAATGTGGCCGCGCCGATGACGTGTCGGCCGGATGCACTCAAACCGACCGACACCGTCAAGGTGTCACGCTCGCTTTTGGCATCGGCCAGACGGCGGTCGAGACGGGCGTCGATTTCTTCGCTGTAAGGCTGTTCGGTGAATGCCCTGACGGAAAAGCTGTAAGGCTGACCGACGGGAGTTTGCTCATGCCAGGCGCGGACCTCGGGCGTCAGTTGCAGCCCCTTGGCCGCATTTTCCAGGGCCTTACGCGTCCCGGCCTGCCGTGCGGTGGGCCAGGCGAGTTCAACCGTCAGGCGTTTTTCAGCCTCGGGCGCTGCGGAGCTCCACTCGTTGACCCCGCGATCCGCCGCGAGATACGGCAGGAACGCCACGGGCGTAGCAGTCGGGTTCATCAGCTCGGGAAACGGCGGATCGATACGTTCGAGCAGCCGGGCAAAACCGATATCCAGGGCCCTTTCCAGCGCCGAACTGTTGACCGGCAGCAGGCTTGGGGTCGGGGCGTCGTCACTCATAACGTGTCCACCTCGACCTCGACACCCGTGCAGTACGGCGCCTGGAAAGCCGTTGTCACGATCGGCGCCAACGGTTCGAGAATCTCGAGCCGAACCGCACCGGCGCTGTGCAATGTGTAGTCGATCCAGCTTGGGTCCACCCGGCCTTCCAGGCGATGGCACGCCTCGGCGTATTCCTGCAATTGCCGTTGCGCAGCCGCTTGGGTCAAGCCCGAGTCAGGACCTGGATTGATCTTCGCCACGACGCGAATCTTGTAGGGTTTGACTTGCGCGCCCTGGACAATGACCAGATCCGTTTCCGGTCGTACATCCGGCCGGGCGAAATGCTGGCGGACCCCGTCGAGCAGTGTCTGGGAGGGCGTGCCGTCGCCTTCACGGGACAGCACCGTCACCGTGACTTCGCCCGGCGCCGTCCGACGTCCGTTGCCGTCCTTGACCTGGGCGGCAAGCCCGTCCGGATCGAAGGTGTACGTCACCGTCACGACGCCCGCTGCACTGCTCTCAACCTTTACCGCGGGGCGTTCGCCAAGGGTAAAAATCTCCCGCCGATACTGCATGCGCGAACCGGCCGCCGGGGCATGGGGCGCCAGGTAATAACGCAACCGGGCGTCATCGTCGCTTTCGTAGACCGGGGCGATGGGTGGGAACGCCGCCGGATCGCCCGGGTCGAGCAACTGGCGTTCGAGGCCCATGTCGGCCAGGCGGGCATCGAGGTTACTGCCAGTGGCCCACCACGCCAACATCTGCTTGATCCGGGCGTTGTATTTGCGTTCGTGGGTTTGCAGGCGCACGCAGAAGGCCTCGAGGGCCAGGGTCAGCAATTCGCTTTCGTTTTCCAGGCTGTCCTTCAACCTGGTCGCGCTATCGGGGGAGCGTGCACCGACGTACTCGACCACGAAGGTCTTGAACTCGGCGAGCAGATCCTCAAACGCGTCAACGGTGACGATGGCCGGTTCGGCCAGTTGGTTCTGGCCGGGTATCAACATGCTCATGTCACCACCTCGAAAGTCTGTTTGCGGTTTTTCCAGGTGCCGGCGAAGCGCAGCAGTAATCCGGCGCCCTGACGGCTGGCGACGATGACCTGCGGCTCGAAATCGCCGATGCCGTTGTGTGGGTTGTAGAAGGCTTGGGCTGCGTGACTCTGGGCAAGAATCAGCAGGTCATCGCCGAGGTTCTGCCCCAGCAATTGCGTGAGCGCGCAGCCATACAAAGGGCGTTTCTGGCGGGTGCCCAAGGGGGTGGTCAGCGCCCGGGTGGCGCGCTGCACGAACTGCGGCCAGTCATCCACCGTAGCGCCGGTGTTTCTATCGATTCCGATCATGGGAAGCTCTTATGCGGTACTGATGACACGCCCCTGGTGATCCACCAACGGGCCGCTCAGGTGCACACCGGAAGCGTCGAGCCGGATGCCGACGGCACCCAGTTGCAGGTCGATGGCCTCAGGTGTCATCGCCAGCCTCGACGGGCCGATGGTCAATTCGAGGGATTCACGGGAACCGGTGAATGTCGCCGGGCCGTTTTTCCAGTGCAGGACATGACTGGCATGGTCGTAGCCGTTTTCTGAGCCGTCCGGGTAAAGGCGACGGGTCAGCGTTGCCTGTGTCGAGACGGGGGGAAACTGACCGCCGTTGAGGCCGAACAACGCCACCGACTGTCCGCCGCCATCGCCGCCGCCATGGTTCAGCAGCAGGCATTGCTCGCCCACGGAGGGAATCCGCGACTCGCTCTGGGCGCCGGCACTCGGGTTGAAAAAGCGGATCGCCGGGGTCAACAGCTCTCCATGGGCGACCTTGCAGGTATTGGTGGCCGCATCGACTTCCTGGCAGACGCCGATGCGACAGAGATTGTCTGCGCGCCGGTACAAGTCCTCGAGCTCGGTTTCCATCCCGGCCAGGCGCTCGATGATCGGCCCCAGGTGCAGGCGTAGAAGCGCATCGAACATGGTTCAGCCCTCGAGTGCGGTGTATTGGTCCGGGTCGTCGATGTTCGACACTTCCCAGGTCCGGGCAAATTTCGGAATGCCCAGCGGGTCCTCCAGCAGCGTCGGACCGAGGTACAGGGTTTGGGTGAATGAAACGGTCCAGGCGCTGTAGGGTCTGGTCCCGTCGCTGAACACGGAGGCAACGCCCTCGATATCCGTGGGTCGGCTGCATTGCTCAGCCGACAGATCCCAGCGGTTGTCGACGATCAGGCGTTTCAACGCACAGGCCAGGTCGCAGGCCGTCAACCCCGTGCCAGGCGAAACGACTTGCATGGAAAACGTCAGGACATGGGCGATACGCCCATCGTTGGCACGGTTGCCTGACGTGTCGCGTTCGATGGCGATCAATACCCAAGGCTGATCGCCGGAGTCGTCAAAGTCCTGGAGACTCCCAACCTTCAAGTCGGGAAAGGTGGTACGCAGCGTCTCGACAATGGCGGTAAACAACTGCGAGGGTTTTTCGATGAGAGTGGGCATTGGATGGCCTCATTCCTGTGGATCGGCGGCACCGGCTCACTGTTGGTCGGGACGGGAATCCGGCGGTGGCACTTCGCAAACGCCAATCCGCTTGGCGACCCAACGTTCGTAAAGACCGATGGCTACATCGGCACCGGCCATGGCGGTCAGGCACCCCAAGGCGCAGGCACTCCAGATCGACATGCCGAGGGCATACAGCAGCATGATTGCCGAGACACCGCAGATCACGCAGGCGCCGGAGCGCAAGGCCAGACGCCGCAACAGCGACCAGCCTCGGGCCCCTTCCTTGTCGGCACGCCACATCTCGCCGGACACCCCGCCCACCAGGGCGAGCAGGATGACCAGCCAGATCGGCATGTCCAGCAACGCTTGTTGCTCGTTTGTCATTCACGCCTCCTGGGGGGTGATTGAGATTGGCAGGGAGATTTTTTTGAAACTGAACGAGGCGTGGTCAGTGCAACCAACCAGTCGCTACTAACAGCCTGAAACAGAAAGCCCCAACGAACGCCATGGCTGAACAAGGAGCACGTTCGAAGGAGCCTGAAGATTTAAAGTTTGAACAGAGTCGGCATCACTTGGGTGCCCCGCAGGTCGCGCCCTGGTAAGTCATGGTGTAGGTGTAATGCCGGTCCCAAGGCAGCGGAAGCGCACTGGGGGCTGCCCACTCCGCGTAGTTACCCGCCATCGAGCCAGTAGCGACGACTTTACCCATGGCAATGGTGGCGAGGTTGTTGGCGCTTCCTGCTCCATTCATCGGCACGCTTCCATTCCATTGGAGGTCGTCCCCATTCTGAAACCACGCGCCCTTCCAGCCAGCCTGGGAACTTGAGTACCAGGTATTGTCCGCTTTGAAGCAGATCGTTTGGTTTGCGTAAAAGCCACCACCCGGGACATGGTAGGAAGCGAACTTCCAGGAACCGACAGGCGAGGTTTCGGCAGATGCTCGAAGAGTCTGGGTGGCCAGGACTGCTGCGATCAGCAAAAGGAAGAGTTTTTTCATTCAATGATTTCCTTTAGATAAATAATCACTCGGAGAATGCCCAAGCACATACGCCGATTTACCGGCACGGAAAGTCAACCGACATTTAACGCCGACAACCGTTTAATGATTTAGCGGTGGGGTGCGTATTGATATCGCCCAGGCAGAGTCGTAGATGGAAGAGCCCGTAGTTGGGCCTAGACGCTTGCCGCCGCTTTAATTCGTGATCAGCATGTCGATCGTGCTTGAGTCGCACGAATAGTTAGACTTCCTATCCAGCACAAAATAGAGGGACGAGGCAGCAGTAACAGGTAAATTGTTCAGGGAAAAAACAGCCCCCGTACCTTTGGCCAGGCTACCGGATTGCAGAACCGTACTGCCCTGGTTAAGAGACCACGCTATACCGTCACCACAAGCAGCATGGATACTATTGATACGTCCCAGAATATTGACGGTTCCGGTGATAGGGCTGGTCCAGCGGATGACTGTTTGGCTATTCATGCCTGGGTGGAAAATCACATTACCCGCAGGCACAGTAAAACTGCCGTTCCCACTGTAGTTATACGTTTCCTTATGCACAGTTACATGCGCGCCCGACGGCACATCTTGCCAACAGGTTGCGGTTTTTCCGCCGCAGACATCGGCCGTGAACGAAGGCAGGAGAATATAGTTCTCCGGGTTATTCACGCCTGACGTATTTTCCATAAATGCCCATGGCAAGCTTGGGGACACACGCTCTTTTGCAAAAATCACGTCTTTTGCCAAGTTCCAGGACATGGCAGTTTCTGCCGAGGCGTTGATGGACACACCCGAGAACAGCAACAACCCCAATACAGAGGCGATGGTAATTTTTTTCATAGTGATAACCTATTGAGTCGAGGATTGGAGGGTTCTGTGTTACTCGTACATGTCGCTCCATGGCGATCCACTCGAGGCTCAACGGCCTTCACATGATTCAACGTCCCACACCGGGCACATTTGATCTGGAGTTCGGTGTTCTCGCCCATTCGGGCCAGAAGTCGTTTGCAACTACCGCATCTGAAATCCTTCAGCATTGAAAGCCCTCCATTGGCGGCGGTACTTTTTGAAGCACCTCACGGCGCAGGCATTCCAAAAAGCCCGGTCGCCCAGGCTTTTCAGTAATGCGCTTGATCTTTCGGCGCGACTGGCGCGGTACGGATCCATTCAAATTGTTCCTCCGGCCGCGGTCCCTGCCCGCCGGATAACTGCTTCTGGTGCTTTACGCTGCACACCTGGGCCAGTTGCCAACCCTCTGAACCGTTAAGGCCGGTTCATCGCTGCCTGTTGATGGAACTAAAGAGCTGTGTTGCCAGCCGACTTTGTCGAGCGGCTTGGACACAGAATATGCATGCATGCATATACAGTCAATGCGTAAATGCATTTATTTATGCACAAGAAATGCATCAACGCATTCGCGCCCAGCAGGGACGAGGGTTGGCGCCCTTTTCGAGGGCGAAAAAAAACCCGCACATCGGCGGGTTTTATCTGACAGCGGAAGGGTTAGCGGGCGTACATGCCCCACCAGAAGACATGGCCGAGGATGACGATCTGCTCATCCTGCATTTCCTGGAAGCTGTAGTCTTCGTCCGGATGCTCATCGCGGTTGAAGCTGCGCAGGCGGATGCCGGTGGGCAAGCGGTAAAGCTGCTTCACCCGCAACTGGCCGTTGTGATTGATGGCGTAGAGGTCACCGTCGACGATGTCGCCGATCCCGCATTTGCCCGCGTTCACCCCAACCGTGGCCCCGTCGCGCAGCACCGGCAACATGCTGTTGCCACGCACCGTCACGCATTTGGCCTGGTCGAACTGCACGCCGTTATGACGCAGGCTGCGCTTGCCAAAGCGCAGGCTGGAGCGCTCGCTTTCCTCGATGACGAATCTTCCTGATCCAGCGGCCAATTCAACCTCACGCAGAAAAGGAACCGACACCTCGTCTTCTTCGACAGGGGTATCGTCGTCCCACAGGCTTATGTCCTTGAGTTCGGAATGCGGCTCGTCGCGGCGGCTGTTGCCGGCAGACGCAACCTCGGCGCGCCCACGCAACTGGTCGGTGCTCACGGCGAAGTATTCGGCGATCTTCGAGATGTGTTTATCCGAAGGATCGACGATCTTGCCGCTGAGGATCCGCGAGAGGGTGGATTGAGGCACGCCGGTACGCCGGTGAAGCTCCGTGGGGGAGATCCCGTGCTGATCGAGCAATGCTCTTAATACGGTAGAAACGTTGCGTTTTTGCATAATGCGCATGATGCTTGTTCTTTTTGCTGAACACAAATGCTGATTTGCATAAACATGGGATGCAGCACACTTGAAGCCTATTCAGGCCAGTGTGGCGAAGGGATTTATCCCCGCTGGGGCGCGAAGCGGCCCCAAATGCCGCAGCCATTGAATAGACTCTAGGGGCTGCTGCGCAAACGGGGATAAATCCCCTCGCCACAAGAGCTTGCGGGCCACGAAGAAACGCTTCCTACACATTCTTAGGAAGCTGCATCCCGCTCCCAAGGTCAGGGAGCTCGACGAAGCCGCCACTCGAGCCTTGGACTATTACCTCAAGCCGAAAACCGACAAAGACATAACCAACACGCTCGACACCCTTTTCATCATCGCCCCTGACGTCGACGCCGAATGCCTGCTCGCCACTCAGCGAAACCCTGGCCTCGGCCAATGCCATAGTCAGTGACCTGGCGTTCGACCTGGAGGGCTCGCGGCGGCATATCGCGCTAGGGGTCCAACAGATGATCGAGCTGGGCCAGTTGCTGGCGAACCGGGCGTTAGATGTGGTTGAACCGAGGTAAGGCATTCATCGACACATGACCCCATGTGGGAGCGAGCCTGCTCGCTCCCACAGGGTTACCCCGCGGCTTATCCGACCGACATCAGCCATATGTCGGTTTTTTTTGCCGGCAATCAAGGGCTACCATTCAAAGCCCATTGGAGCCACTCCATCTGGGTCGCACCAGCCCCCCCATGTTAACCTTGCGCCCATCGCGGAAAAGCCGGGCCGATGCCCCTCCTTTTGCCCCACACCTTTCAACGAGTTTGCCTGACACCGATGAATACAGCCGTGAACGATCTGTCCTCCCACACGCCCATGATGCAACAGTACTGGCGCCTGAAGAATCAGCACCCCGATCAGTTGATGTTCTATCGCATGGGCGACTTCTACGAGATCTTCTACGAGGACGCGAAGAAGGCCGCCAAGCTGTTGGACATCACCCTGACGGCGCGTGGGCAATCGGCGGGCATGGCGATTCCGATGTGTGGGATTCCTTACCACGCGGCGGAAGGTTACTTGGCGAAACTGGTCAAGCTCGGTGAGTCGGTGGTGATTTGCGAGCAGGTCGGTGACCCGGCCACCAGCAAGGGGCCGGTAGAAAGGCAAGTGGTGCGCATCATTACGCCGGGCACGGTCAGTGATGAGGCGTTGCTGGATGAGCGCCGGGACAATCTGATTGCCGCCGTGCTGGGGGACGAGCGCCTGTTCGGCCTGGCGGTGCTGGACATCACCAGTGGCAATTTCTCGGTGCTGGAGATCAAGGGCTGGGAAAACCTATTGGCGGAACTGGAGCGGGTCAACCCAGTGGAGCTGTTGATTCCCGACGACTGGCCCAAGGACCTGCCGGCAGAAAAACGCCGTGGCGTTCGACGTCGGGCGCCGTGGGATTTCGAGCGCGACTCGGCGCTGAAAAGTCTCTGCCAGCAATTTTCCACCCAAGACCTCAAGGGCTTCGGTTGCGAAAACCTGACCCTGGCCATCGGTGCCGCCGGTTGCTTGTTGGCCTACGCCAAGGAAACCCAACGCACCGCCCTGCCCCATTTGCGCAGCTTGCGCCACGAGCGCCTGGACGACACGGTGGTGCTGGACGGGGCGAGCCGGCGCAATCTGGAGTTGGACACCAACCTGGCCGGTGGACGGGACAACACCTTGCAGTCGGTGGTCGATCGTTGCCAGACCGCCATGGGCAGCCGGCTGCTGACACGTTGGCTGAACCGTCCCCTGCGGGATCTGACAGTGTTGCTGGCGCGACAGACCTCCATTACCTGCCTGCTGGATCGCTATCGCTTCGAGCAGTTGCAACCGCAGCTCAAGGAAATCGGTGACATCGAGCGGATCCTCGCGCGCATCGGCTTGCGCAACGCTCGCCCACGGGATCTGGCGCGCCTACGCGACGCCCTCGGTGCGCTGCCGGAACTCCAGATGGCGATGACCGACCTCGAAGCTCCGCACCTGCAACAACTGGCACGCATCACCAGCACCTACCCGGACCTGGCCGCGTTGCTGGAAAAAGCCATCATCGATAACCCGCCCGCCGTTATCCGTGACGGTGGCGTGTTGAAAACCGGCTATGACGCCGAGCTCGACGAGCTGCAAGCCCTGAGCGAAAACGCCGGCCAGTTCCTGATCGATCTCGAAGCCCGGGAAAAAGCCCGTACTGGCCTGAGCAACCTCAAGGTCGGCTACAACCGCATCCACGGCTACTTCATCGAGTTGCCGAGCAAACAAGCCGAACAAGCACCGGCCGACTACGTTCGTCGCCAGACGCTCAAGGGTGCCGAACGCTTCATCACCCCGGAACTCAAGGCCTTCGAAGACAAGGCGCTGTCGGCCAAGAGCCGCGCCCTGGCCCGGGAGAAGATGCTCTACGAGGCGCTGCTCGAAGACCTGATCAGCCAACTGCCGCCCCTGCAGGACACCGCTGCCGCCCTGGCGGAGCTGGACGTGCTGAGCAACCTGGCCGAGCGCGCGCTGAACCTGGACCTCAACTGCCCGCGCTTCGTCAGCGAACCGTGTATGCGCATCAGCCAGGGTCGTCACCCGGTGGTCGAGCAGGTACTGACCACCCCGTTCGTGGCCAACGACCTGAGCCTGGACGACAACACCCGCATGCTGGTGATCACCGGTCCGAACATGGGCGGTAAATCCACCTACATGCGCCAGACCGCACTGATCGTGCTGCTGGCCCACATTGGCAGCTTCGTGCCAGCGGCCAGCTGCGAATTGTCCCTGGTCGACCGGATATTCACCCGGATCGGCTCCAGCGACGACCTGGCTGGCGGGCGCTCCACCTTCATGGTGGAAATGAGCGAAACCGCCAACATCCTGCACAACGCCACCGAACGCAGCCTGGTGCTGATGGACGAAGTCGGGCGTGGCACCAGTACCTTCGACGGCCTGTCGCTGGCCTGGGCTGCGGCCGAACGCCTGGCACACCTGCGGGCCTACACGCTGTTCGCCACCCATTATTTCGAGCTGACGGTGCTGCCGGAAAGCCAGCCGCTGGTGGCCAACGTCCACCTCAACGCCACCGAGCACAACGAACGTATCGTGTTCCTGCACCATGTGCTGCCCGGCCCGGCCAGCCAGAGCTACGGCCTGGCAGTGGCACAACTGGCGGGCGTGCCAGCCGAGGTGATCAGCCGCGCCCGCGAGCACCTGAGCCGCCTGGAAACCTCCAGCCTGCCCCATGAAACACCGCGCCCGAGCAAAGGCAAACCGGCCGTACCGCAGCAAAGCGACCTGTTCGCCAGCCTGCCCCATCCCGTACTCGATGAACTGGCCAAGCTCGACCTGGACGACCTGACACCACGCCGGGCATTGGATTTACTCTATGCATTGAAGACACGGATCTAACGCAAGGGCGTTCAAGCTGTTAGAATCGCGCGCGGTTTGGGATGCTGCGGACTATTAGCCTGGTCCGCTCCCAAGCCTGGCGACCCCACCGTGAAGAGGGATCCGCTGCCGCCGCCTGAGGAGAGAATTAGAAATGACCTTCGTCGTCACCGACAACTGCATCAAGTGCAAGTACACCGACTGCGTAGAAGTCTGTCCGGTGGACTGCTTCTACGAAGGGCCGAATTTCCTGGTCATTCACCCTGACGAGTGCATCGACTGCGCCCTGTGTGAACCGGAATGCCCGGCGAACGCCATTTTCTCGGAAGACGAAGTGCCGTCCGGCATGGAGAACTTCATCGAGCTGAACGCCGAGCTGGCGGATATCTGGCCGAACATCACCGAGAAGAAAGATGCGTTGCCGGACGCCGAAGAGTGGGATGGCAAGCCAGGCAAGATAGCAGACCTCGAACGCTGATCATCCGCCTTCTCCGAAAAGGCCCCTTGCGGGCCTTTTTGCTTTCCGGTGGCTGGAAACGATCCAGAGAGGTCGAACGCAATGCGTCCGTAGAAGCGCTCCCACGCAGCGTGCGGACAATTCGCAGGCAAAAAAAAGGGGCGGTTTGACCCGCCCACATTTTTTCCCTAATCCCTTTGATCCTTTTCATCATCCTGATGAATCGCATCCTGCGATGTCCTTCCTTCCCCATCGTCCGTGACGGGTGTGTCTGTCCGTCGACACAGGACTGATATTAGTGTTTTCCCCAGCGAGCGCAATTCATCCGAAGCGGCCGACAGCACCTGTCATGCTTCGTTCATCTATTTAAATTCCCATTTAAATCAACAAGATACTAAAAATGAACAGCCTTGATTGTCGTCTGTCCCCGGCCACGAGAAACCGAACGCTTACACAACACTAGGCAAAAGCTTACAAGCTGAGCCGGAAACACGGCAGGAACGGAAACAGCCCTCCCAGAAACGGCAAAGCCCCGAACCAGTCGGGGCTTTTCCTGCTGCACTTGCCGGGTTGCTATTGGAACAGCGACTCGCTCGAGAGGCCGTTCTTCTCCAGGATCTCGCGCAGACGCTTGAGGCCCTCCACCTGAATCTGTCTCACCCGCTCGCGGGTCAAGCCGATTTCCAGGCCTACATCTTCCAGGGTGCTGCTTTCATGGCCACGCAGGCCAAAGCGGCGGATCACCACTTCCCGCTGCTTGTCCGTCAGCTCCGAAAGCCATTGGTCGATGCTCTGGGACAAGTCGTCATCCTGAAGCAGTTCACAAGGGTCCGTAGGGCGCTCGTCAGTCAGGGTGTCCAGCAGGGTCTTGTCCGAGTCCGGCCCAAGTGAGACGTCCACCGAGGAAACCCGCTCGTTGAGCCCAAGCATGCGCTTGACCTCGCCTACCGGTTTCTCCAGCAGGTTGGCGATCTCTTCAGGTGAAGGCTCATGATCGAGCTTCTGGGTCAGCTCACGGGCGGCCCGCAGGTAGACGTTAAGCTCCTTGACCACATGAATCGGCAACCGGATGGTGCGCGTCTGATTCATGATCGCCCGTTCGATGGTCTGGCGGATCCACCAGGTGGCATAGGTCGAGAAGCGAAAGCCTCGCTCGGGGTCGAATTTCTCGACGGCGCGAATCAGCCCCAGGTTGCCCTCTTCGATCAGGTCCAGCAGCGAAAGCCCACGATTGACGTAGCGTCGGGCGATTTTCACCACCAGGCGCAGGTTGCTTTCAATCATGCGTTTTCGACCGGCCGGGTCACCGCTTTGCGACAGGCGCGCAAAATGAACTTCTTCCTCAGGGGAGAGCAGCGGCGAGAAACCGATTTCATTGAGGTACAGCTGAGTGGCGTCCAGCGCCCGGGTGTAATCGATGTACTTATGTTGTTTAAGTGAAGCGGAGTGTCTGGATTTGGCACGAACGGAAGGAGGAGACGCTCCCTCATCATTCGACATCGAATCCATAGCGATGCCGGTCTCCATCAGGAGAACCTCATCGTCGATGTCAAACTCCGGCACTTCTTTACTGAGAGCCATTGTTATAGTCCTTTGGTGAGTTCGACCTCAAGCTCAAGCGACGCCTTTATCCTTGGCAACGCTGGAGCCTGTTCCCTCTACGTGACGGAACAGGCTGACAAGCAAATCAACGACGTGGCAGGAATTGCAGTGGATCTACCGGTTTACCTTGTCGGCGAATCTCAAAGTGCAGCTTCACCCGGTCTGTACCTGTTGACCCCATTTCGGCAATTGTCTGTCCGACCTTGACCTGCTGCCCCTCCCGAACCAACAGCCTGCGGTTGTGACCGTAGGCACTGACGTAGGTATCGCTGTGTTTGATGATCACGAGTTCGCCGTAGCCCCTCAAACCACTCCCGGCGTACACAACCGTGCCATCAGACGCGGCTAAAACAGGCTGTCCCAAATCCCCGGCGATATCAATTCCTTTATTCAAACTACCGTTTGAAGAGAATTTTCCAATGAGAACGCCATTAGAAGGCCATCCCCAGCCCGTCGGGGCGGGGCCTGCCGGAGGCAGGGGAGCAGGTGCCGGTTTGCTCGCGACGGACGGTACTGTCGTCGTTGCAGCCCCGACCGGCCGGCGAATGACGGTGGTTTTGCTCGACGACGAAGGCGTCGAATCCGACTGCGTGACGACCGCCGTGGGCGTTGAACCGCTGCGACCATCGAAGCGAATCGTCTGACCTGGATGAATCGTATAAGGCGCAGGAATGTTGTTCCGCTCTGCGAGGGACTTGTAGTCCCAGCCGTAGCGAAAAGCGATGGAAAACAGAGTATCGCCACGACGGACTACATACTGACCGGTCGTTACTGTAGGACGCTGCGGTGCAGCATTGTTGTTGCGATCGACAACCCGGACATTACCCGACGGTGTACTGGAACAACCGACCAGCAAGGTACTCAAGACAAGGCCAGTCACCAGGCGCTGAAAGCTCGTGATACCCATACGCTGCGCAATGACTGTGAGACTCACCCGCCGCTCCCTTTGTGGTGGCTGAAAAATTGGAAATTGCCTGCCCAGGCAGACACGATGCAAGTATAACGGGGCGCGACCGCGCTTCTATTAATGAAGCGCCAAGCGCTGTCGCACACGTTTGCTCGACGCCATTGAGTCCGGTTCGACACTGGGGTGCCGCTGTAAGACACAACCCGCGCCTCGGAATTCAGCGTCCGTTTATAAATGCTCAGGCCAATGGCCCGTTGAGCAGCGGCACGAACCGTACAGCCCCCAGGACATGTCGTGAAAAACCGTGTTCTTCACGCACGATCAACATCAATTGCTGAACCTCACCGGACCCCACTGGAATGACCAACCGGCCACCGGGGGCAAGTTGATCCAGCAGGGCCTGGGGTACATCGGTGGCAACCGCGGTGACGATGATGCCGTTATAAGGCGCCAGCGCTGGCCAGCCTTCCCAGCCATCGCCCCAGCGAAACACCACGTTGCGCAGGTTCAGCTCAACCAGGCGCTCCTTGGCGCGATCCTGCAGCACCTTGATCCGTTCCACGGAAAACACCCGCTCCACCAGTTGCGACAACACCGCCGTCTGGTAGCCCGAACCGGTACCGATTTCCAGCACCTTGTCCAACGGCCCCGCCTCCAGCAGCAACTCGCTCATGCGGGCCACCATATAAGGCTGGGAAATGGTCTGGTTGTGGCCGATCGGCAACGCCGTGTCTTCGTAGGCGCGATGGGCCAGGGCTTCATCGACGAACAAATGCCGAGGCGTGCGGCGAATCACTTCCAGTACCTGTGCGTTGGACAGGCCTTCTTCGTAGAGCCGCTGAATCAGTCGCTCCCGGGTGCGCTGGGAGGTCATGCCGATCCCCCGGCGCAGCATATCGTCTTGCTCACGCATCAACGCAGCCCCTCCAGCCAGCCATCGAGGCTTCGAAAGGCATCGTTGAAGGTCCGGTCGAGCTGCAACGGGGTAATCGAGACATACCCCTGCATCACTGCATGGAAATCGGTGCCCGGCCCACCATCCTCCGCATCGCCGGCGGCGGCGATCCAGTAACCGGCCTTGCCTCGCGGGTCGACCACATGCATGGGTTTAGCGGCGCGGGCACGATGGCCCAGGCGCGTGAGCTGGATGCCACGGATGTGATCGAGGGGCAGGTTCGGGATATTCACGTTCAGCACCGTGCGCGGCGGCAGGTCCAGGTCACCATGGGCTTCTACCAGCTTGCGGGCAAAGTAGGCGGCGGTAGGCAAGTTATCGACCTGCCGGGAAACAAACGAAAAGGCAAACGACGGCAGCTCCAGGAAGCGACCTTCCAGGGCGGCGGCGACCGTACCGGAATAGAGCACGTCATCTCCCAGGTTCGCGCCCAGGTTGATGCCCGAGACCACCATGTCCGGCTCGCGCTCCAGCAGGCCATTGAGGCCCAGGTGCACGCAATCGGTGGGGGTACCATTGAGGCTGATGAAACCGTTATCCAGATAACAGGGGTGCAACGGACGGTCGAGCGTCAGCGAGCTGCTGGCGCCGCTTTTGTCCTGGTCCGGGGCGATCACCACGCACTCGGCAAAATCCGCCAGCGCAGCATAGAGCGCGGCAAGACCGGGTGCTGTCACCCCGTCATCGTTAGAAATCAGAATACGCATGGGCTGTCCGTCTGCCCCACCGGCACCAGATCGACGAGTTCGCGCACCAAGACAGTGGCGAAACATCCGGCCGGCAGGACGAATTCCAGTTGCAGAATGTCTAGCGAGGGATAATGCCACGACAGCCCGCCAATGGGCAGTCGCAGGATGCGACGTTCGTGACTCATTCCTGCGTTTACTAACCAATCGCGCAAATCCGCTTCGCGCTCGGCGACGGCCTGTTCCAGATCGTGGATCACACCCGAGGCCGGCGAAGGGCCTTCGCCCCACTGTGGCCCGGTGGGGTGCAGATCGAGGATCGCCAGGCGCGGATCGTTGCATTCGGCTTCACCAGCCGGGAAAAAACTGCGGCTGTCGGTGAAGGCCAGCAAGTCGCCCACTTGGGCTTGTTGCCAGGTACCGTCGGCCACCCGGGCCGCCAATACCCGGTTGAACAGGAAACTACGGGCTGTCGACAACAGCCGCGAACGCACATTGCGTTGCTCCGGCAGGGCCTTGCGTGCCGCCCACGCGCGGGCATCGACGACGTTGCCGCCATCATGGCCAAAGCGCTGGGCGCCGTAATAGTTGGGGATGCCGTGGCGGACAATCTGTTGCAGGCGCGCGTCGATGGCCGCCGGATCGCCCTTGAATTGGGTCAGGCGCAAGGTGAAACCATTGGCCGAGTGCGCACCGCGCTGCAGCTTGCGCCTATGGCGCCCGGTCTTGAGGATTTTCAACGTGTCGTTCTCTGCCGCCGACAGGTCCGGATCCGCCTTGCCCGGCAATTGGACACTGAACCATTGCCGGGTCAGGGCCTGACGGTCCTTGAGCCCGGCGTAGCTGACGGTACGCAGCGGCACACCGGCCGCCTTGGCAATTCGCCGGGCCGCTTCCTCGGTGTTCAAACCGCGCTTTTCGACCCAGATCCACAAATGCTCGCCATCGCCGGTCAACGGGATGTCGAGCACTTCATCGACCTGAAAATCTTCAGCGGTAGCCTTGAGCACCGCGCTGCCCAGCGACTCGCCATAGGCACGCGGCCCCAACAATTCCAGTTCGGTCATGGGCGCAGCAACAAGGCAACGGAATGGACGGCAATGCCTTCTTCGCGACCGACGAAACCCAGCTTCTCGGTGGTGGTGGCTTTCACGTTCACCTGGTCCAGCTCAACTTGAAGATCCTCGGCAATCAACTGGCGCATGGCCTCGATGTGCGGTGCCATTTTCGGCGCCTGGGCAACAATGGTGTTATCGACATTGCCGACCTTCCAGCCCTTGGCGTGGATCAGCGAGACCACATGGCGCAGCAGCACGCGGCTGTCGACGCCCTTGAATCGAGGATCGGTGTCGGGGAAATGCTTGCCGATATCGCCCAGGGCCGCCGCACCGAGCAGTGCATCGCTCAGGGCGTGCAGCAGGACATCACCGTCAGAATGCGCGAGCAACCCGAAGCCGTGTGCGATACGCACGCCGCCCAGTGTAATGAAATCGCCTTCAGTGAAACGGTGAACATCGTAGCCGTGGCCAATACGCATAAAAAAACGCCCTGATTTCTGTCAGGGCGTGATTCTACCTGCATTAGACGTTTAGAGCGCGTGCATGATGTTGCAGATGGTCATCAATGAAACTGGCGATGAAGAAGTAGCTGTGGTCGTAACCCGGTTGCAGGCGCAACTCCAGGGGATGACCCGCAGCCTTCGCCGCCTGTTGCAAGGCTTCAGGCTTGAGCTGGTTGGCCAGGAAATCATCACGATCGCCCTGGTCCACCAGCAACGGTAGCTTCTCGTCAGCCTCGGCAATCAGCGCACAGGCATCCCATTCACGCCATTTCGAGCGGTCTTCCCCCAGGTAACGGGAGAAGGCTTTCTGACCCCATGGGCAATCCATCGGATTGTTGATCGGCGAAAAGGCCGAAACCGAACGGTAACGTCCCGGGTTGCGCAAGGCGCAGACCAGCGCGCCATGGCCGCCCATGGAGTGACCACTGATGCTGCGCTTGTCCGATGCCGGAAAATGCGCTTCGACCAACGCCGGCATTTCCTGCACCACGTAGTCATACATCCGATAGTGCCGCGCCCAGGGTTCCTGGGTGGCGTTCAGGTAGAATCCAGCGCCCAGGCCGAAGTCCCAGGCGCCGTCCGGATCACCCGGCACGTCGGCGCCCCGTGGGCTGGTGTCCGGCGCGACGATGATCAGCCCCAACTCGGCGGCCATGCGCTGGGCACCGGCCTTCTGCATGAAGTTCTCGTCGGTGCAGGTCAGCCCGGACAACCAATACAGCACCGGCAACTTGCCGCCCTGCTCGGCTTGCGGTGGCAGGTACACGGCAAACACCATGTCACAGCCAAGCACTTCGGAGCGGTGCCGGTAACGCTTGTGCCAGCCGCCGAAGCTTTTCTGGCAGGAGATATTTTCGAGGTTCATAACTTCACCTCAGCTCCAAGCTCCAAGCTGCAAGCCGCAAGAAAAAGCACCGCGCTTCACTTGCAGCTTGTAGCCTTTAGCTTGCAGCTGCTCTTAAAAATGAATGACGGTACGGATGCTCTTGCCTTCATGCATCAGGTCGAATGCCTTGTTGATATCTTCAAGACCCATGGTGTGGGTGATGAAGGTATCCAGCGGGATCTCGCCCTTCTCGGCCATTTCCACGTAGCTGGGCAACTCGCTGCGACCGCGTACGCCGCCAAACGCCGAACCGCGCCAGACGCGGCCCGTCACCAGTTGGAACGGACGGGTAGCGATTTCCTGGCCGGCACCGGCCACGCCGATGATCACCGACTCGCCCCAGCCCTTGTGGCAGCACTCCAGTGCCGCACGCATCAACTGGACGTTGCCGATGCACTCGAAGGAAAAGTCCACGCCGCCGTCGGTCATGTCGACAATGACTTCCTGGATCGGACGGTCGAAGTCCTTCGGGTTGACGCAATCGGTGGCGCCCAACTGCTTGGCAATCTCGAACTTGGCCGGATTGATGTCGATGGCGATGATGCGCGCGGCCTTGGCTTTCACGGCGCCGATCACTGCCGACAGGCCGATACCGCCCAGGCCGAAGATGGCCACGGTGTCACCCGGTTTGACCTTGGCGGTGTTGATCACCGCGCCGATACCGGTGGTGACGCCGCAACCCAGCAGGCAGACCTTTTCCAAGGGTGCTTCTTTCGGGATTTTCGCAACGGAGATTTCCGGCAACACGGTGTACTCGGAGAACGTCGAGGTCCCCATGTAGTGGAAAATGGTTTCGCCCTTGTAGGAAAAGCGCGAAGTGCCATCTGGCATCAGGCCTTTGCCCTGCGTGGCGCGAATGGCCTGGCAGAGGTTGGTCTTGCCCGACTTGCAGAATTTGCACTGGCCGCATTCCGGCGTGTACAGCGGGATCACGTGGTCGCCGACCGCGACCGACGTCACGCCCTCGCCGATGGCTTCGACGATCGCACCGCCTTCGTGGCCGAGGATCGACGGGAAAATGCCTTCCGGGTCGGCGCCCGACAGGGTGTATGCGTCGGTATGGCAAACACCGGAAGCCACCACACGCAACAGCACTTCACCCGCCTTGGGCATGGCGACGTCGACTTCAACGATTTCCAGGGGTTTCTTGGCCTCGAAGGCAACGGCAGCGCGCGACTTGATCATCCGGTCTCTCCATCAAATAAAAACAAGACCGGGAGTGTAATCCGCCTCAGGACGATGAATAATCCAATCAAAAGCAAAACATTATTGCCATACAGGGATAATCCATGTCCGATAACCGCTGGGAAGGAATCGACGAATTCGTCGCCGTGGCCGAGTGCAGCCAATTCACCGCCGCTGCCGAACGCCTCGGGGTTTCGTCCTCGCATATCAGTCGACAGATCGTACGGCTTGAAGAACGGCTACAGACCCGATTGCTCTATCGCAGCACCCGTCGGGTGACCCTGACCGAGGCCGGGCAAACCTTTCTGCAGCATTGCCAACGGTTGCAGGATGGTCGCGAGGAAGCACTCCGGGCAGTGGGCGACCTCACCAGCGAACCCAAGGGCATGTTGCGAATGACCTGTGCGGTGGCCTATGGCGAGCGGTTCATCGTGCCGCTGGTGACACGGTTCATGGGGCTTTACCCGCAATTGCGGGTAGACATCGAACTGAGCAACCGGCCCCTTGACCTGGTCCACGAAGGGCTGGACCTGGCGATTCGCCTCGGTCGCCTGCAGGACTCTCGTCTGATTGCCACGCGCCTCGCACCACGTCGCATGTACCTGTGCGCCTCGCCGTCTTACCTGGAACGGTATGGCCGGCCCCATAGCTTGTCGGAATTGAGCCGCCATAACTGCCTGATCGGCAGTTCCGACCTCTGGCAACTGGAACAGAACGGGCGGGAATTTTCCCAGCGCGTACAGGGAAACTGGCGCTGCAACAGCGGCCAAGCGGTGCTGGAGGCGGCCTTGCAAGGGGTCGGGTTGTGCCAGTTGCCGGATTACTACGTGCTGGAGCATCTGCACAGCGGCGCGTTGATCTCGCTGCTGGAGGCGCATCAGCCACCGAACACGGCGGTGTGGGCGTTGTATCCACAGCAACGGCATCTGTCGCCGAAGGTGCGCAAGCTGGTGGATTACTTGAAGGAAGGGCTGGCTGAGCGACCGGAGTACCGGGGATGAAGCCAGTGTTTCAGGGCCTGGGCAATAGCTATCGCGAGCAGGCTCGCTCCCACAGTGGATCTTAAATCGACACATATTCTGTGTACGACAGAAACCCTTGTGGGAGCGAGCCTGCTCGCGATGGCGATTTCACTCAGTGGCGATAAGCCCAACGCTGGCGCAACCACTCCAGGTCTTCGGGACGGGTGACCTTGATGTTGTCCGAGCGCCCCTCGATCAACCGAGGTGCCTGCCCCGCCCACTCCATGGCCGAAGCTTCATCGGTAATCACGGCATCCGCCACCAAACTGTCGGCCAACGCCCGATGCAAGGCACCAAGGCGAAACATCTGCGGTGTATAGGCTTGCCAAATTACGCTGCGATCAACGGTTTCCACTACACGGCCATGCTTGTCGACGCGTTTGAGGGTATCGCGCGCCGGGACGGCCAACAGGCCACCGACCGGGTCGTTCGCCAGCTCGCCGAGCAGGGTGTCCAGATCGTCCCGGGACAGGTTGGGCCGGGCAGCATCATGTACCAGCACCCAATCGTGATCGTCGGCGCCCTGGGCATGCAGGTGCAGCAAGGCATTGAGCACCGAATCCGAACGCTGCGCGCCACCGTCCACCCGCTGGATGCGAGCGTCGTCGGCACAAGCCAGGGTCGGCCAGTAAGGATCATCGTGTGCAACGCAGACCACCACGCCCTTGACGGTCGGATGATCGAGGAAACAGCCGAGGCTGTGTTCGAGAATTGTGCGCCCGCCCAGTTGCAGGTATTGCTTGGGACGGTCCGCGGCCATACGGGCTCCGACGCCCGCGGCAGGAATCACGGCCCAGAAGGCCGGCAATCGGATACTCATTGGGCCAACTGGTAGAGGGTTTCGCCCTCCTTGACCATGCCCAACTCATGACGAGCCCGCTCTTCAACGGTCTCCATGCCTTTTTTCAGCTCCATCACTTCGGCGTCCATCACCCGATTACGCTCCAGCAATGCCTCGTTCTCGGCATGCTGGTCGGCAATCTGCTGAGTCAGGTCGGCCACTTGCGCCAGGCTGCCATTACCCACCCACAGGCGGTACTGCAGGCCGGCCAGCAACAGGAGCAAGACAAGAAACAACCAATTGGGACTGCGCATCGAATATCAGGTATCCAGTGAAAAAAGACCGCCATGCCAAACTTTGAAACGTCTGATAGCACGAAGCCTGGAAGAACCAGGCTTGTGCTTCATAAGGCATCAGATTAGAAGCAAAACCGCCGCTATAGCGACTTTTGCGACCTAACCCGCTGTCTTTTTACCATTTACCGCTTAACCGCGAAACTCGGCACGACCGTTGTACTTGGCCTTGCCGTTCAACTGCTCTTCGATACGCAGCAGTTGGTTGTACTTGGAAACGCGGTCCGAACGGCACAGCGAACCGGTCTTGATCTGCCCTGCCGCGGTGCCCACGGCCAGGTCGGCGATGGTCGAATCCTCGGTTTCACCGGAACGGTGGGAGATCACCGCGGTGTAGCCGGCGGCCTTGGCCATCTGGATGGCTTCCAGGGTTTCGGTCAGGGTGCCGATCTGGTTGAACTTGATCAGGATCGAGTTGGCGATCTTCTTGTCGATGCCTTCTTTCAGGATCTTGGTGTTGGTCACGAACAGATCGTCGCCCACCAGCTGGGTTTTCTCGCCGATCTTGTCGGTGAGGATTTTCCAGCCGGCCCAGTCGGACTCGTCCAGGCCGTCTTCGATGGAGATGATCGGGTAGCGCTCGGTCAAGCCCTTGAGATAGTCGGCAAAACCTTCGGCAGTGAACACCTGGCCTTCGCCGGACAGGTTGTACTTGCCGTCTTCGAAGAACTCACTGGCGGCGCAGTCCAGGGCCAGGGTCACGTCGGTGCCCAGCTTGTAGCCGGCGTTGGCCACAGCTTCGGAGATGACTTTCAGCGCGTCTTCGTTGGACGCCAGGTTCGGTGCGAAACCGCCTTCGTCGCCAACGGCGGTGCTCAGGCCACGAGCCTTCAGCACGGCCTTGAGGTGATGGAAAATCTCGGTGCCCATGCGCAGGCCTTCGGAGAAGGACTTGGCGCCAACCGGCTGGACCATGAATTCCTGGATGTCGACGTTGTTGTCGGCATGCTCGCCGCCGTTGATGATGTTCATCATCGGAACCGGCATCGAGTAAATGCCCGGCGTACCGTTGAGGTTAGCGATATGGGCGTACAGCGGCAGGTCCTGGTCCTGGGCGGCAGCCTTGGCGGCGGCCAGGGAGACGGCGAGGATCGCGTTGGCGCCCAGAGTGGCTTTGTTCTCGGTGCCGTCGAGCTTGATCATGGCCAGGTCGAGGGCTTTCTGGTCGGCAGGATCTTTGCCCAGCAACAGGTCACGGATCGGACCGTTGATGTTGGCAACGGCCTTCAGTACGCCCTTGCCCAGGTAACGGCTCTTGTCGCCATCACGCAGCTCCAGCGCTTCGCGCGAGCCAGTGGAAGCACCGGACGGCGCGCAGGCGCTGCCGATGATGCCGTTGTCGAGAAGCACGTCCGCTTCAACAGTGGGGTTGCCACGGGAGTCGAGAACTTCACGACCTTTGATGTCGACGATTTTTGCCATTGTTGTAAACACTCCAAAGTTGACGAAACGCTGTGGGAGCACGACTTGCCGGCGATGGGGGCCTCAAGGGCGCCATCGCTGGCAAGCCATGCTCCCACAAGAGCAGTGCGGCCAGCGGGCCAGAGCGATAATCGAGCGGTACTTTACCGGAGAAAACCGCGTTACGCGGTTTCTACCGTCGGAAAACTCTTGACCAGCTCGTCCAACGCCTTGAGCTGAGACAGGAACGGCTCCAGCTTGTTCAGGCGCAAGGCGCAGGGGCCGTCGCACTTGGCGTTATCCGGGTCAGGGTGGGCCTCGAGGAACAGGCCCGCCAGGGACTGGCTCATGCCGGCCTTGGCCAGGTCGGTCACCTGGGCGCGACGGCCACCGGCGGAGTCGGAACGGCCGCCAGGCATCTGCAGCGCGTGGGTCACGTCGAAGAACACCGGGTATTCGAACTGCTTCATGATGCCGAAGCCGAGCATGTCCACTACCAGGTTGTTGTAGCCGAAGCTCGAACCGCGCTCGCAGAGGATCAACTGATCGTTCCCGGCCTCTTCGCACTTGCTCAGGATGTGTTTCATTTCCTGGGGCGCGAGGAACTGGGCTTTCTTGATGTTGATCACCGCACCGGTCTTGGCCATCGCGACCACGAGGTCGGTCTGGCGCGACAGGAAGGCCGGCAACTGGATGATGTCGCAGACCTCGGCGACGACCGCGGCCTGGTCAGGCTCATGGACGTCGGTGATGATCGGCACGCCGAAGGCTTGCTTGATGTCCTGGAAGATCCGCATGCCTTCTTCCAGGCCCGGGCCCCGGTAAGAGGTCACGGACGACCGGTTGGCCTTGTCGAAGCTGGCCTTGAAGACGTAAGGGATACCCAGTTTCTGGGTAACCTTGACGTACTCCTCGCAGACCTGCATCGCCATGTCGCGGCTTTCCAGCACGTTCATGCCGCCGAACAGCACCATGGGCTTGTCGTTGGCAATTTCGATGTCGCCAACGCGAATGATCTTCTGGGCCATCGTCTTATGCCTTTTTCTGGTGTTGAGCCAAAGCGGCCTTCACGAAACCGCTGAACAGCGGATGACCGTCCCGTGGCGTCGAGGTGAACTCGGGGTGGAACTGGCAAGCCACGAACCATGGATGATCCGGGGACTCGACCACTTCGACCAGCGCGCCATCGCCGGAGCGACCGGAGATTTTCAGGCCGGCTTCGATCAGTTGCGGCAGCAGCTTGTTGTTCACTTCATAACGATGGCGGTGACGCTCGACGATCACATCCTTGGCGTAGCAATCGTGCACCAGGGAGCCGGCTTCGAGCAGGCATTCCTGGGCGCCGAGGCGCATGGTGCCGCCCAGGTCGGAGGTTTCGGTCCGCACTTCCACGGCACCGGTGGCGTCTTCCCACTCGGTGATCAGGCCCACGACCGGGTGACCGCTGGCGCGATCGAACTCGGTGGAGTTGGCGTCCTTCCAGCCCATCACGTTACGGGCGAACTCGATGACCGCCACTTGCATGCCCAGGCAGATACCCAGGTACGGCACCTTGTTTTCGCGAGCGTACTGGACAGCAGTGATCTTGCCTTCCACGCCCCGCAGGCCGAAGCCGCCCGGGACGAGGATCGCATCGGCGCCTTCGAGCAGTCCGGTGCCCTGGTTCTCGATGTCTTCGGAGTCGATGTAGCGCAGGTTGACCTTGGTGCGGTTGCTGATACCGGCATGACTCATCGCTTCGATCAGCGACTTGTAGGCGTCCAGCAGTTCCATGTACTTGCCGACCATGGCGATGGTGACTTCGTGCTCAGGGTTGAGCTTGGCATCGACCACAGCGTCCCATTCGGACAGGTCGGCGCCGGCGCATTGCAGGCCGAAACGCTCGACGACGAAATCGTCCAGGCCCTGGGAGTGCAGGATGCCCGGGATCTTGTAGATGGTGTCGGCGTCTTCGAGGCCGATGACCGCGCGCTCTTCAACGTTGGTGAACTGGGCGATCTTGCGACGCGAGGAAATATCGATCGGGTGATCGGAGCGGCAGATCAGCACGTCCGGCTGCAGGCCGATAGAGCGCAGCTCCTTGACCGAGTGCTGGGTTGGCTTGGTCTTGGTTTCGCCGGCAGTGGCGATGTACGGCACCAGCGTCAGGTGCATCAGCATCGCGCGCTTGGCGCCGATTTCGAAACGCAACTGGCGGATGGCTTCGAGGAACGGCTGGGACTCGATGTCGCCCACGGTACCGCCGATTTCGACCATCGCCACATCGGCGTCGCCGGCACCCTTGATGATGCGGCGCTTGATCTCGTCGGTGATGTGGGGGATGACCTGGATGGTCGCGCCCAGGTAATCACCACGACGCTCCTTGCGCAGCACGTGCTCGTAGACGCGGCCGGTGGTGAAGTTGTTGTTCTGGGTCATGGTCGTGCGGATGAACCGCTCGTAGTGGCCCAGGTCCAGGTCGGTCTCGGCGCCGTCGTGGGTGACGAACACTTCGCCGTGCTGGAACGGGCTCATGGTGCCCGGGTCGACGTTGATGTACGGGTCCAGCTTGAGCATGGTGACCTTAAGTCCCCGCGCCTCCAGGATGGCCGCCAATGAAGCCGAGGCAATGCCTTTCCCCAATGAAGAAACAACACCGCCCGTGACGAATATGTAGCGCGTCATGAAAAACCCTAGAAGTCTGCGTTAAAGCGGTCCGAGCCGCCGGGGAAAGCGAAGGAAGGCCGAAGCCCCCGATCACCTGCATTAATCACAGTGCACCTTTCAAAAAAACCGCCGCGTTGGGACAGACCGGAAGAAAAATCACCGGTACGTTGCTCGCTACACATTTTTTGGAATCGCCCAGCAAAGACTGCTTGGTAATCGGCAACTCCTGCAATTCAGGCGAATCCACAGAAGTTGTATCAAGAAGGGAGCGTAGTCTACCGGAAAGCCCCTTTCAGCTCAAACCCAGATCTTGCTCCAATGGCTGCCAACGCAATTGCCAGGTGCCATCAGCGTCCCCGTCGAGCCCCGGCAGGTTGGCCACCGCCAGTAATTGCCCGTCCCGATACAACAGTGGCAATCGGCCGCGAACGAACGCCGGCAAGCCACTTTCATTGAGCAAACGCTTGAGATCCCGATGACCACGACCGGGCAACGCCATCACCTCGCCGCCCTGACGATAGCGCACGCAAAGCCGACCGTCGGGGATTTTGCCACTGAGGGTCACCCGGCCATTGCCCGGCAGTCTCAGGGGATCAGTGGCCCGGGGCCATTCGACACGGCCCGAGACCGGTTGCAGCCAATGGTCGGATAACCACCAGACCCGCCTGCCGGCCCGGTGCAGCTCACCGCCGGCCAGACGCCAGATCGGCCGGGCATCGTCCCCGGCGTCACGCAATGAATCCCAACCGGCCCAGTGGTCGCTGTCGGGCAGCGTCGTCAGGGCCGCCAGCCAGTGGCTGATTGCATTGCGCTGGCGAGCGGCTGACAAGGCCTGCAAAGGTGCCAGCGCCAGGGATGGCAGTCCGAGCCAGTCAAACACGCCTGGGAACCTTGCATCGGCCAGATCGATCCGCGCCAGGTCATCCAGCAAACCCTGGGCTTCTGTCATGTGCGCAGCGCCACGGGCCAGGGTCGACGCAGCCTGGGGCCACTGTTCGGTCAGCAGCGGAAACACCCGCTGGCGCAGGTAGTTGCGCGAGTACCGATGATCGTTGTTGGACGGGTCTTCGATCCAGCTCAAGCCCTGCTGTTTCCCATAGGCTTCCAGCTCCCCGCGGGACACATCGAGCAACGGGCGCAGCAAACATCCCTGTCCGAGTGGACGCTGCCTCGGCATCCCTGACAGGCCCCGCACGCCCGCCCCCCGCAGCAAGCGAAACAGCAGGGTTTCAGCCTGGTCGTCGCGGTGCTGGGCGGTGAGTAGTACGTCGTTGCCCTGGAACGCCGCGGCGAAGGCAGCGTAGCGCGCCTCCCGGGCAGCCCGCTCAAGACTGGCGCCGGGGCGGACCTGGACCTCAACCACCTGCAACGGCACCCCCAGCGCCTCACACACCCGGCGACAATGCTCCGGCCAGGCATCGGCCGCAACCTGGAGGCCGTGGTGGACGTGGATAGCGCTGAGGGGTGGCAGTGTATGTGTGCTCGAGAGCGATGCGAGCAGGTGCAGCAGGACGCTGGAGTCGAGACCACCGGAGAAGGCGATGCGCCAGGCGTTAGCGTTGCGCCAGGGGGACAGTTGGGTGAGGAGCCGGGTGGGGAGATCCGCGCGGGTGTTCATAGGAATCAGCCTTGGCACAAACAACTGTGGGAGCGAGCCTGCTCGCGATAACGGTGTATCAATCAACTCATTTGTTGAATGTTAAACCGCTTTCGCGAGCAGGCTCGCTCCCACAGGGGTATAGCGTTCGAATCAGAGACCGTAGCTCATCAACCGCTCGTAGCGACGGGCCAGCAGCGCGTCGTTGTCGAACTTCTTCAGCATCGACAATTGCGAACTCAGCTCTGCGCGAATCAGCGCGGCAGCCGCCGCCGGGTCACGGTGAGCGCCGCCCACTGGCTCGTTGATCACTTTATCCACGATGCCCAGGCCTTTGAGACGCTCGGCGGTGATGCCCATGGCTTCCGCGGCGTCCGGCGCCTTCTCGGCGGTCTTCCACAGGATCGAGGCGCAGCCTTCCGGCGAGATTACTGCGTAAGTGGAGTATTGCAGCATGTTCAACTGGTCGCAGACGCCGATGGCCAAAGCACCGCCGGAACCACCTTCACCGATCACAGTGGCGATGATCGGGGTTTTCAACCGGGCCATGACCCGCAGGTTCCAGGCAATCGCTTCACTCTGGTTGCGCTCTTCGGCGTCGATGCCCGGGTAGGCGCCCGGGGTGTCGATGAAGGTCAGGATCGGCATCTTGAAGCGCTCGGCCATCTCCATCAGGCGGCAGGCCTTGCGATAGCCTTCCGGACGCGGCATGCCGAAGTTGCGACGGACTTTCTCGCGTACTTCGCGGCCCTTCTGGTGACCGATGACCATCACCGGCTGGTCGTCCAGGCGGGCGACACCGCCGACGATCGCGGCGTCGTCGGAGAAGTGACGGTCACCGTGCAACTCGTCGAACTCGGTGAAGATGTGATCGATGTAGTCCAGGGTGTAAGGACGACGCGGATGACGCGCCAGGCGCGCGATCTGCCAGCTGGTCAGCTTGCCGAAGATGTCTTCGGTCAGCGTGCGGCTCTTGTCCTGCAGACGAGAGATCTCATCGCCGATATTCAGCGAATTGTCATTACCGACCAAGCGCAACTCTTCGATCTTGGCTTGCAGGTCGGCGATCGGCTGTTCGAAATCTAGAAAATTCGGGTTCATAGGCGTCCGTCTTGGGTCGACGTCCAAGAGAGCTTGGGCCGGCCGGTTGTCTATTCGCGCCCTACCTTAAGGGAGAGGCGCGTTCAGGTCGAGATTAAAAATTCGGGTCGCGGTCAGGGACACTCCAAGTCCAGGAGTGGCCCCCGGCCGTCAACGGTATTGGAGGAAGACGTTGTCTTTGCCGAACTGGTCACGCAAGGCTTGAATCAACGCATCCGCCGGATCGATCCGCCAGCCCTCGCCGAACTGCAGCACGGCCTTGGCATCGGGGCGCACGTACTCCATGGTGATCGGGCAGGCACCGCGATGGCGCTTGAACAACTCGCCCAGCCAGCGTAGCTGGTCGCCCTTGAGATCCTGGGTCTGCAATTTCAGACGCAGGCTCTCGGCCAGGTTGGTCCGGGCATCCTCCATGCTCATCACCCGCTTGACCCGCAGCCGCAGACCACCGGAGAAATCATCGTTGCTGACCTCGCCTTCCACCACCACCATCGCGTCGGTCTGCAACAGCGACTGCGCCGAGTGGAACGCATCGGCAAACAACGATGCCTCGATACGCCCGGAACGGTCGTCGAGGGTGATGAACCCCATCTTGTCGCCTTTTTTGTTCTTCATCACCCGCAGGGCGATGATCATCCCCGCGACCGTTTGCGTATCGCGAGCCGGCTTCAGGTCGATGATGCGCTGACGGGCGAAGCGGCGGATTTCGCCTTCGTACTCATCGATCGGGTGGCCGGTGAGGTACAGCCCCAGGGTGTCCTTCTCGCCTTTGAGGCGCTCCTTGAGGGTCAGCTCCTTGGCCTTGCGATGGTTGCCGTAGACGTCGGCATCTTCCTCGACGAACAGGCCACCAAACAGATCGGCGTGGCCGCTGTCATGGGTGCGAGCGGTCTGTTCGGCGGCCTTGATCGCTTCTTCCATGGCTGCCAGCAACACCGCGCGGTTGCGGTCGATGTTGGCCTGATAGGCCTTGGGCTCGTCATGGAAGTAGGGACCTAGCCGGTCCAGCGCGCCGCTGCGGATCAAGCCGTCGAGGGTGCGCTTGTTGATACGCTTGAGGTCGACCCGGGCACAGAAATCGAACAGGTCCTTGAACGGCCCATCCTGGCGTGCCTCGGTGATGGCCTCCACGGGGCCCTCGCCCACGCCCTTGATCGCGCCCAGGCCATAGATGATGCGGCCCTCGTCGTTCACCGTGAACTTGAACTCCGAAGCGTTCACGTCCGGCGCGTCGAGGCGCAGCTTCATGGTCCGCACTTCTTCGATCAGGGTCACGACCTTGTCGGTGTTGTGCATATCCGCCGACAGTACGGCGGCCATGAACGGCGCCGGATAATGCGCCTTCAGCCACGCGGTCTGGTACGACACCAGGCCATAGGCGGCAGAGTGGGATTTGTTGAAGCCGTAGCCGGCGAATTTTTCCACCAGGTCGAAAATGTTACCGGCCAGGTCCGCATCGATGCCGTTGTTCGCACAGCCCTCGATGAAGCCGCCGCGCTGCTTGGCCATCTCCTCGGGTTTCTTCTTACCCATCGCCCGACGCAACATGTCCGCGCCGCCAAGGGTGTAGCCGGCCATGACCTGGGCAATCTGCATCACCTGTTCCTGATACAGGATGATGCCGTAGGTCGGCGCCAGTACCGGCTTGAGGCCGTCGTACTGGTAATCCGGGTGCGGGTACGCCAGCTCGGCGCGACCGTGCTTACGGTTGATGAAGTCGTCCACCATGCCCGATTGCAGCGGGCCCGGACGGAACAGGGCCACCAGTGCGATCAAGTCTTCCAGGCAGTCGGGCTTGAGCTTCTTGATCAGCTCCTTCATGCCGCGGGATTCAAGCTGGAACACCGCCGTGGTTTCGGCTTTTTGCAGCAGGCTGTAGGTCGGTTTGTCGTCCAATGGAATGAACGCGATGTCCAGTGGCTCTTCACCGACCTTGGCCCGGTCGCGGTTGATGGTTTTCAGCGCCCAGTCGATGATGGTCAGGGTACGCAGGCCGAGGAAGTCGAACTTCACCAGGCCCGCCGCCTCGACGTCATCCTTGTCGAACTGGGTCACCAGGCCGTCGCCTTCCTCGTCGCAATAGATCGGCGAGAAGTCGGTCAGCTTGGTCGGCGCGATTACCACGCCACCGGCGTGCTTGCCGACGTTACGCACCACGCCTTCGAGTTTGCGGGCCATCTCCCAGATTTCCGCCGCCTCTTCATCGACCTTGATGAAATCCCGCAGGATTTCTTCCTGCTCGTAGGCTTTTTCCAGGGTCATGCCGACTTCGAACGGAATCATCTTCGACAGACGATCCGCCAGGCCATAGGACTTGCCCTGCACCCGGGCCACGTCACGCACCACCGCCTTCGCGGCCATGGAACCGAAGGTGATGATCTGGCTCACCGCGTTGCGGCCGTATTTCTCGGCCACGTAATCGATCACCCGGTCACGACCGTCCATGCAGAAGTCGACGTCGAAGTCGGGCATGGAAACCCGTTCCGGGTTGAGGAAACGTTCGAACAGCAGGTCATATTCCAGCGGGTCGAGGTCGGTGATCTTCTGCACGTAGGCCACCAGCGACCCGGCACCCGATCCACGCCCCGGCCCTACCGGCACGCCGTTGCTCTTGGCCCACTGGATAAAGTCCATCACGATCAGGAAGTAACCGGGGAAGCCCATCTGGATGATGATATCCAGTTCGAAATTCAACCGGTCGACATAGACCTGGCGCTTGGCTTCGTAATCCTCGGTGGTGTCCTTGGGCAGCAGGACGCTCAGGCGCTCTTCGAGACCGTCGAACGACACCTTGCGGAAATACTCGTCGATGGTCATGCCATCGGGAATCGGGAAGTTGGGCAGGAAGTGCTTGCCCAGCTTCACTTCGATGTTGCAGCGCTTGGCGATCTCGACGGTGTTTTCCAGCGCCTCGGGCAGATCGCTGAACAACTCGGCCATTTCCTCGGCGCTTTTGAGGTATTGCTGGTCGCTGTAGTTCTTGGGCCGGCGCGGATCATCGAGGGCTCGGCCCTCACCGATGCAGACGCGGGTCTCGTGGGCTTCGAAGTCTTCCTGCTTGATGAAGCGCACGTCGTTGGTCGCCACCAGCGGCGCCCCGATCTTGTCGGCCAGCGCCACAGCAGCGTGCAAGTGTTCCTCGTCGTTGGGACGGTTGGTGCGCTGCACTTCGATGTAGAAGCGATCCGGGAACACCGCCATCCACTCCCGAGCCAGCGTCTCGGCTTCCTCGGCATTGCCGCTGAGCAGGGCCAGGCCGATTTCACCTTCCTTGGCCGCCGACAGCATGATCAGGCCTTCGCTGGCCTCGGCCACCCACTCGCGCTCGATGATGATCGAGCCGTTGCGCTGGCCATCGATGAAGCCACGGGAGATCAACTCGGTCAGGTTGCGGTAACCCACGGCGTTCATGACCAGCAGGCTGATACGGCTCAACGGTGCGTCCGGATCCTTGCTGGACAGCCACAGGTCGGCACCGCAGATCGGCTTGATCCCGCCGCCCATGGCGGTCTTGTAGAACTTGACCAGCGAACACATGTTGTTCTGGTCGGTGACCGCCACGGCAGGCATATTCATGCCCACCAGGGTCTTGACCAGTGGTTTGATCCGCACCAGACCGTCGACCAGGGAGTACTCAGTGTGCAGGCGTAGATGAACGAATGAAGCCGGCATAGTGATCCTGCGTTAAGTCATGAAAACAACAAGGCCCGGATTGTACCGGGCCTTGGGTATGAGTGGCGAATGCCCGTCAGTCGAAATACCGACCTTGTGGGAGCGAGCCTGCTCGCGAAGGCTGTGTATCAGGCCACATCAATGTTAGCCGCGCCGCCCTCTTCGCGAGCGAGCTCGCTTGCGCAGGGGATTGCACTTGGCTGAAGGGGACCCGCTGTTACCAAACCTTCACGCGCCTCATAAGCCAACCGCACCGGCGCGAACGAGCGCCGGTGGATCGGCGTTGGCCCCAGGCGCGTCAAGGCTTCCAGATGCACAGGCGTCGGGTAACCCTTGTGGCCACCGATGCCATAGCCTGGGTAAATCAGTTCAAAGGCGCTCATTTCCCGGTCACGGCTGACCTTGGCCAGGATCGATGCCGCCGCAATAGCTGGCACCTTCGCGTCCCCCTGGATCACCGCCTCGGCGCGCATCGACAGTTTCGGGCAACGATTGCCATCAATCATCGCCAGTTTCGGCGTGATGTGCAGGCCTTGCACCGCTCGCTGCATGGCGAGCATGGTGGCGTGCAGGATATTCAGCTCATCGATTTCTTCGACCTCGGCCCGGGCGATGCACCAGCTCAGGGCTTTCTCGCAGATTTCGTCGTAGAGCTTCTCGCGACGGGCCTCGGTGAGCTTCTTGGAATCGTTGAGACCCAGGATCGGCCGGTTCGGGTCGAGAATCACCGCCGCCGTCACCACCGCGCCGCACAATGGGCCACGCCCTACTTCATCGACGCCCGCCACCAGCTCTTCGACTTCGGCGACCAGGTTGAAGTCCAGGCCCATCTGTTGCTTCGAATGCTTCATGGTTTGGCACCGATCAAGGTCAGTACCGCGTCTGCGGCCTGGTTGGAGGCGTCGCGACGCAACGTGCGGTGGATCTCGTCAAAGCCGCGGGTCTGTTCCTGGCCGCCGTCGATCAACGGCGCCAGCGTATTGGCCAATGCATCGGCCGTTGCATCGTCCTGCAGCAACTCGGGCACCAGCAAACGCTGGGCCAGCAGGTTCGGCAGGGAGATGTAAGGACTCTTGACCATGCGCTTGAGGATCCAGAACGTCAGCGGTGCCAGACGATAGGCAACCACCATCGGGCGCTTGTACAGCAACGCCTCAAGAGTAGCAGTGCCGGATGCAATCAACACCGCGTCGCAAGCAGCCAACGCCTGGTGGGAGCGGCCGTCGAGCAGCGTGACCGGCAAATCGCGGCCGGCCAGCAGCGCTTCGAGCTGCTCACGCCGCTGCGCACTGGCACACGGCAAGACAAAACGCACGTCGGGACGCATCGCCCGAAGGCGCTCGGCGGCGTCGAAAAACAAACCACCCAGGCGACTTACCTCGCCGCCCCGGCTGCCAGGCATCAACGCCACCAGCGGCCCGTCGGACAAGCCCAACGCCTGGCGGGCATCCTTGCGGTCGGCTTCCAGGGGAATGGTATCGGCCAGGGTATGTCCGACAAACCGCACCGGCACACCCTTCTCCTCATAGAACCTCGCTTCGAACGGCAGCAGCGTCAGCATCAGGTCGCAACCTTCGCGAATCTTCAGCACACGCTTCTGCCGCCAGGCCCAGACCGAGGGACTGACGTAGTGCACGGTCTTGATCCCGGCCTGACGCAACTTGAGTTCGATGTTGAGGGTGAAATCCGGCGCATCGATGCCGATGAACACATCCGGTTTTTCGTCAATCAGGGTCGCAATCAATTTCTTGCGCCGAGCCAGCAGCTCTCGCAGCCGACCGAGCACTTCCACCAGCCCCATCACCGACAGGCGCTCCATCGGGAAATAGGACGTCAACCCTTCGGCCTGCATCAATGGTCCGCCGACACCGATGAACTCGACCGCCGGGTGCTGAGCCTTGAGCGCTCGCATCAGGCCCGCACCCAGGATATCGCCGGAAGCCTCGCCAGCCACCAGCGCAACACGCAAATTACCCATGGTCAGCGAGTGATGCCGCGGGTCGAAGACTGGATGGAATCGCGGAACACCGCGACTTCCGGGAACTGGGTCGATGCCTCTGTCAACTCGACGAGCGCCTGCTCGATGGTCAACCCCTGGCGATACACGACCTTATAGGCGCGACGTAATGCACTGATCGCATCTTCGCTGAAGCCACGACGACGCATGCCTTCGAAGTTCATGCTGCGGGCTTCGGCCGGATTGCCGAACACCGTGACATAAGCCGGGACGTCCTTGCCGATGGCGGTGCCCATGCCGGAAAAGCTATGGGCGCCGATATGGCAGTACTGGTGAACCAGGGTGAAGCCGGACAGGATCGCCCAATCGTCCACGTGGACATGGCCGGCCAGCGCGGTATTGTTCACCAGGATGCAATGGTTGCCGATGACGCTGTCGTGGCCAATGTGGGCGTAGGCCATGATCAGGTTGTGGTCGCCCAGGGTCGTTTCGGAACGATCCTGAACGGTGCCACGGTGAATCGTCACGCCCTCGCGGATCACGTTGTGATCGCCGATGACCAGGCGGGTTTCTTCACCTTTGTATTTGAGATCGGGCGTGTCCTCGCCTACCGTAGAAAACTGGTAGATGCGATTGTGCCGGCCGATCCGGGTCGGTCCCTTGAGCACTACGTGCGGGCCGATCACCGTACCCTCGCCGATTTCCACACCTGCGCCGATAATCGACCAAGGGCCGACCTCGACATCGGCGGCCAGGACGGCCGTCGGATCGATGATTGCGCGAGGGTCAATCAAACTCATAGTTTGCGTTCCGCGCAAATGATTTCAGCGGAGCAGACAGGCTTGCCGTCGACCGAAGCCTGGCATTCGAACTTCCAGATCTGGCGCTTGCAACTGATGAACGTGGCTTCGAGGATCAGCTGATCGCCCGGGGTCACCGGCTGGCGGAAACGCAACTTGTCGGACCCGACGAAGTAGTAGAGCGTGCCGTCCGCGGGCTTCACGTCCATGATCTTGAAACCAAGGATTCCGGCAGCCTGAGCCATGGCCTCGATGATCAGCACGCCCGGCATGATGGGATGCGCAGGGAAGTGACCATTGAAGAACGGCTCATTGATGCTGACATTCTTGTAGGCGCGAATGCGCTTGCCCTCAACATCCAGCTCCACTACCCGATCCACGAGCAGGAACGGGTAACGGTGAGGCAGGTATTCGCGAATCTCGTTGATGTCCATCATTTCGGGGGGAAGCCTATGTAAAGATTGGGAGGTGCGCGGTAGACGCGCGCTCCGCTAGCAAATCAAGGAAGCCTGGCGGCCGTGCACACTTGATATGGAAATGGTATCAGCCATCTGATGAAGCATTACCGCCAGGGGTCACGTCCCCTACACGCTTTTCCACCTGTTTCAGGCGGCGCGCGATGTCATCGAGCTGACGGATACGGGCCGCGCTCTTGCGCCATTCGGCCGCCGGCTGCATCGCCGTACCGGAGGAATAGGCACCGGGCTCGGTAATCGAGTGGGTCACCATGGTCATCCCGGTCAGGAAAACGTTGTCGCAGATATCGATATGCCCCACCAGCCCCACGCCACCGGCGAGCATGCAGTGCTTGCCGATCTTGGTGCTGCCGGAGATACCCACGCAGGCCGCCATGGCGGTGTGGTCACCGACCTGGACGTTGTGAGCGATCTGGATCTGGTTGTCCAGCTTCACACCATTGCCGATGACGGTGTCAGCCAGCGCGCCGCGGTCGATGGCGGTATTGACGCCGATCTCCACGTCATCGCCGACAGTGACGCCACCGATCTGGGCAATCTTCTGCCAGATGCCCTTCTCGTTGGCGAAACCGAATCCTTCACCGCCCAGCACCGCACCGGACTGGATCACCACCCGCTTGCCGATGCGCACATCGTGATACAGGGTAACCCGGGGAGCCAGCCAGCCACCTTCGCCGATCTCGCTACGGGCACCGACGAAACAATGGGCACCCAGCGTGACACCGGCACCGATCCGCGCCGCACTCTCGACGACCACGAAAGGACCGATGCTGGCCGTCGGGTCGACCACCGCATCCGCCGCAATCACCGCACTGGGATGAATGCCGGCAGCCGATTTGGGCTTGGGATCGAACAGATGGGAAATCCGCGCGTACGCCAGGTACGGATCGGGTACGATCAGCGCGTCACCGGCAAAACCTTCGGCATCGGCAGCCTTGAGCAACAGCGCCGCGGCCCGGCTATCGGCCAGGTATTTGCGATATTGAGGATTTGCCAGGAAGCTCAACTGAGCTGGGCCAGCCTCTTGCAAAGTGGCTAGCCCAGTAATTGCCTTCTCCGGGTCGCCACGCAGGGTGGCTCCGAGGAACTCGGCCAACTGGCCGAGTTTGATAGTCGCTGTCATGGATTACTTCAGCTGATTCATGCGCTCGATGACCTGGCGCGTGATGTCGTACTGAGGTTTGACATCGATCACTGCGCCACGCTCGAACACCAGGTCAAAACCACCTTTCTTGATGACTTCTTCCACAGCGCTGTCGAGTTTCGGCTTGAGCTGCTTGAGCATTTCACGGTCGGCAACGGCTTTCGCTTCGTTCAGTTCCTTGGACTGGAACTGGAAGTCACGAGCCTTTTGCTTGAATTCAAGCTCCAGACGCTCACGCTCGCCCTGGGCCATCTTGTCGCCACCGGCGACCAGGCGATCCTGGATCCCTTTGGCACTGCTTTCCAGGCTCTTGAGCTTGGTCAGTTGCGGGCCGAATTTTTTCTCCGCATCCACGGCGTATTTCTTCGCCGCGTCGGATTCCAGCAAGGCCATCTGATAGTTCAGAACGGCGATCTTCATGTCGGCAAAAGCCGGACCAGCGACCAGCACGGTCGCCAGGAGAACCAATTGAGTCAACTTACGCACGATGTACTCCTACAAAATCCATTGTCGTTATCTTGGGTCAGACGCTTAGAACGTCTGGCCGAGGGAGAATTGGAACACTTGGGTTTCAGCGTCATCCGGTTTCTTGATCGGCATCGCCAGCGCGAAGCTCAAAGGACCGAGCGCGGTAACCCAGGTCACGCCTACACCAACGGAACTGGCCATGTTGCTGAGGCTGATGTCGTTGCACTGAGTGTTGGACTTGGTGCCGTTAGTGTTGGTGGTGTCGCTGCACTTGGAGTCGAAGACGTTACCCACATCCCAGAATACCGAGGTCCGCAGCGAGCGCTGATCCTTGACGAACGGCATCGGGAACAGAACTTCAAGACCACCCTGGATGAGTACGTTGCCACCAAACGGCAGTGGGTCCTGATCCGGGTCGGCTACGGTACCCGGGTTGGTGCCCTTGCTCGGGGTGCTGCGTGGGCCCAGGGTACTGTCCTTGAAACCACGTACCGAGTTGAAACCACCTGCGTAATAGTTCTCGTAGAACGGCAAGCCATCGGTCGACCCGTAGCCATCACCATAGCCCAGTTCGGTATGCAGGCGCATGGTGTAGGTGTCGGTCAACGGCTGGAACAGCTGGCCGCGATAGTCGAGCTTGAAGAACGACAGGTCACTGCCAGGCGTGGTGGTTTCCAGAACCAGGCTCTGGGAATGACCACGTGTCGCCAGCACGCCCTTGTTCAGCGTCGATTCGGACCAGCCGGCAGACGCTTTGAAGTTCAGGTAGCTGTCGCCTTCCTTGTTAACGAAATCGAAGATCTCGTCGACGGTGTATTTACCGGTGTTGATCTTGTCCTGCTGGGCAGTCAGGCCGAACGTCAGGCGCGAGGTCTCGCTGATCGGATAACCGATGTTGGCGCCGACACCATAGCTGTCCACCGCATAGCTGGAGATATCGGAGTCGAGCTGGTCATAGTCGGTGGTGCGATAGAAGGCGTTGTAGCCCAGGCTCACACCGTCGGCAGTCCAGTAGGGGTCCACGAAACCGAAATTGTAACGGGTCTGGTATTCACTGCGGGTCAGGCCGATGCTGACCTTGTTACCGGTACCCAGGAAGTTGTTCTGGGTAATCGAGCCACCGAGGATCAGGCCGGCGCTCTGGGCAAAACCGACACTGGCGGTGATCGAGCCGGAAGCCTGCTCTTCGACGCTGTAGTTCACATCGACCTGGTCGTCGACGCCCGGCACCGCGGGAGTCTCAACGTTGACCTCCTTGAAGAAGCCCAGGCGCTCCAGACGGGTCTTGGACTGGTCGATCAGGTAGGTCGAAGCCCAGCCACCTTCCATCTGGCGCATTTCACGACGCAGCACCTCGTCCTCGGACTTGGTGTTGCCACGGAAGTTGATGCGATTGACGTAGGCACGCTTGCCCGGGTCCACGGCGAAGGTGATGTCGACGGTGTGGTCTTCATCATGTGGTTGCGGCACGCCGTTGACGTTGGCAAAGGTATAGCCTTCGTTACCCAGGCGGCGGGTGATCAGTTCGGACGTGGTGGTCATCAGCTTGCGCGAGAACACCTGGCCTTTCTGTACCAGCAGCAGCGACTTGACCTGGTCTTCAGGCACCTTCAGGTCACCGCTGAGCTTGACGTCGCGAACCGTGTACTTCTCGCCTTCGTTGACGTTGACGGTGATGTAGACGTGCTTCTTGTCCGGGGTAATGGACACCTGGGTCGAAGCGATGTCCATGTTGATGTAGCCACGGTCCAGGTAGTAGGAACGCAGGCGCTCCAGGTCACCGGAGAGTTTTTCACGGGCGTACTTGTCATCGTTCTTGAAGAACGACAGCCAGTTGGTGGTCTTGAGTTCGAACAGGTCGATCAGGTCTTCGTCGGGGAAAACCGTGTTGCCCACCACGTTGATGTGCTGGATGGCTGCCACGGTGCCTTCGTTGATGTTGACTTTCAGGCCCACACGGTTACGTGGCTGCGGCACCACTTCGGTGTCGACGGTGGCCGAATAGCGACCCTGGGCGACGTACTGGCGCTGCAGCTCGTTACGCACACCTTCGAGGGTCGCGCGCTGGAAGATCTCGCCTTCGGCCAGGCCGGACTGCTTGAGGCCTTTCATCAGGTCTTCGGTGGAGATCGCCTTGTTGCCTTCGATCTCGATGCTGGCGACTGACGGCCGCTCGACGACCGTAATGACCAGGACGTTACCGTCACGGCCCAGCTGGATATCCTGAAAGAAACCGGTCTTGAACAGCGCACGAGTGGACTCCACCAGGCGCCGATCATCCGCCTGCTCGCCGACGTTCAACGGCAAGGCACCAAAGACGCTACCCGCGGAAACCCGCTGGAGGCCGTTGACACGAATATCAGAGATAGTGAAGGACTCGGCGTGAACTTCGGCGATCATCAACACGGTAAACACCGCGGTTAGCAGCAGACGTTTCATGAAGTCCTTTCTTATTCCAACTGGCAATAAACAAACTGCCGCAAAATGCGGCAGATTCGCAATTCAGCGAAGCGTTACAGACGACCCAGATCGTTGACCAAGGCAAGCAACATCACCCCGACCACCAAGCTGATACCAATCTGTATCCCCCAACCTTGAACCCGATCCGACAAGGGACGACCACGCGCCCACTCGATCAGATAAAACAGCAGATGCCCCCCATCCAGTACCGGGATGGGCAGCAAATTCAGAACCCCCAGGCTAATGCTCAGATAAGCAAGGAAATTCAGGAAATCAGCAACGCCCGACTGGGCAGAAGCGCCCGCCACTTTAGCAATGGTTATCGGTCCACTCAAGTTTTTTACCGAGAGCTCGCCGAACAACATTTTCTTCAGTGAGTCGAGGGTCAGGACACTCATGGTCCAGGTACGACGCGCACCCTCGCCAATCGCTGCGACCGGACCAAAACTGACCTCGCGGATCATCTCCGGTGGCCAATCGACAGCCTTGACGCCCGCCCCCAGGTAACCCGCTGGCGTCTTGCTCTCGCCGCGAGCGGCCAGGGTCACCGGGACGTCGATTGGAGCACCGTCGCGCTCGACGTGCAGCACAATTTTGGTATCAGGACGTACACGAACCGCGTCGACCACCTGCTGCCAGTCATTGACCGACTGACCATCGAGGGCCAACAGGCGATCACCGGTCTTCAGCCCAGCCGCCTGCGCCGGCCCCTTCGGATCGAGCTCGGCCAACACCGGAGGCAATGCCGGACGCCAGGGTCGGATACCCAGGGAGCGGATCGGATCCGGCTCATCGGCCCCCTTGAGCCAGTTATCCAATGCCAGTTCCCGAGGAGAATCCGTTGTCGAGCCTTGCTCGCGCACCATCAACTGCAACGAACCGCTCTCGCCCAGGCGACGCACGAGTTGCAGGTTGACGGCAGCCCAACCGGAAGTCGGCTCGCCGTCGATGGCAACAATTTCCTCACCCGCGCTCAATCCCGCCCGGGCCGCAACGCTGCCGGCCTCGACCGCGCCGATGACAGGACGTACCTGCTCGCTACCCAACATGGCCAGCGCCCAGAAGAACACCATGGCCAGCAGGAAGTTGGCGATCGGCCCCGCCGCTACGATGGCGATGCGCTGCCGGACAGTCTTGCGATTGAAGGATTGATCGAGCTGATCGGCGGGCACTTCGCCTTCACGCTCATCGAGCATTTTCACGTAACCGCCCAGCGGGATGGCGGCCACAACGAATTCGGTGCCCTTCTTGTCATGCCAGCGCAGCAAGGGCATGCCAAAGCCGACGGAAAAACGCAGGACCTTCACGCCACAGCGACGGGCGACCCAGAAATGACCGAATTCGTGAAAAGTGACCAGCACACCCAACGCAACCAGGGTGCCGACAATCATATAGAGCGCGCTCATCTGTTTTCTCCGCAATCCTGTCCAGGGCAGCCCCGGCTAACGTACCGCAGCCTCAGCGTCCGTGGCGCTTCAACCATTGACCCGCCAGCTCGCGGGCCCGGGCATCCACGGTGAATACTGCGTCGAGATCATCGAGGGCAACCACGGCCTCGAGATTCAAGACTTCCTCGATGATACTCGCGATCTCGAGGTAACGGACACGTCCATCAAGAAACGCGGCCACCGCCACCTCATTGGCGGCGTTCAGCATGGCCGGGGCACTGTCGCCCGCCTCGGCCGCCTGCCGGGCCAGGCGCAGGCAAGGGAAGCGTTGCTCATCGGGCGCCTGGAAATCCAGGCGGGCGATAGCGAACAGGTCCAGCGGTGCCACACCCGAATCGATTCGATCCGGCCAGGCCAGCGCATTGGCGATGGGCGTGCGCATGTCCGGGTTACCCAATTGGGCCAGCACCGAACCGTCTACATAGTCCACCAGCGAGTGAATCACACTCTGCGGATGAATCACCACCTCGACCTGGGACGGCCTGGCATCGAAAAGCCAGCAGGCCTCGATCAGCTCAAGCCCCTTGTTCATCATGCTGGCCGAATCCACGGAAATCTTGCGCCCCATGGACCAATTCGGATGTGCACAGGCCTGTTCGGGTGAAACATGCTCCAATTCTGACAGCGGTGTCTGCCGGAACGGGCCACCGGAAGCCGTCAGCAAGATCCGCCGGACCCCCACGGCACCCAGGCCACGGGAAAAATCCCGCGGCATGCATTGAAAGATCGCATTGTGTTCGCTGTCGATCGGCAGCAGTACCGAACCACTTTTGCCTACAGCCTGCATGAACAACGCGCCGGACATGACCAGCGCTTCCTTGTTAGCCAACAGGATCTTCTTGCCGGCCTCCACCGCAGCCAGCGTCGGGCGCAGACCCGCAGCGCCGACAATCGCCGCCATCACCGCATCGACTTCAGGATCGGAGGCCACTTCGCACAGACCCTCCTCGCCCACCAGCACGCGGGTTTGCAGGCCAGCGGCACGCAGGTCATCCTGCAGTGCTCGCGCCACACCGGCTTCGGGCACCACGGCAAACCGCGGGGTGTGACGAACGCACAACGCCAACAGCTCGCTCAGGCGCGTAAAGCCGCTGAGAGCGAAGACCTGGTAGCGCTCCGGGTGCCGGCCGATGACGTCCAGCGTACTCAGGCCAATCGAACCGGTAGCGCCCAGCACCGTGATCTGCTGAGGACGACTCACGATGCCGCCATCCACAGCAGCACAGCGAAGATCGGGACCGCAGCGGTAAGGCTGTCGATACGATCCAGCACGCCGCCATGGCCAGGCAGCAGATTGCTACTGTCCTTGATCCCGGACTGGCGCTTGAACATGCTTTCGGTCAGGTCCCCGACCACCGAGACGAAGACAATCAGGGCGGCGCCAAACAGGCCGATCAGCAATTGGCCGGCGGTCCATTCCCGCGCAACGCCGACGACGGTCGTAATCACCAGGCTCAGGGCGAGGCCACCGTAGACCCCTTCCCAGCTCTTGCCAGGACTGACCTGAGGTGCGAGCTTGCGCTTGCCGAACGCCTTGCCGGAGAAGTAGGCCCCGACATCGGCGCCCCAGACCAGCACCATCACGGCCATGATCTGCCAGTTGCCCAGCGCGCCTTGCTTGATCCAGATAAGACCCTGCCAGGCCGGCAACAGGATCAAGAGACCGATCATCAGCTTGGTCGCGGCATTGGCCCAATGATGGGTCGTGCGGGGGTAGGTCAACACCAGGAAGGTCGCCGTCGCCCACCACAGCACCGAAGCGCCCAGCACCCAGGGTGCAAGACCGGGTACCACATACATGATGAACAGCATGGCCGCCACGACTGCGGCGTAGGTCACACGGGCCGACTGCGCGGCAAAACCGGCCAGCCGCGCCCACTCCCATGCCCCCAACGTTACGACCAGCCCGATGAACAGGGCAAAGCCCGCACCGTCAAGCAGGAAGAAACCGCACAGGGCGATGGGCAACAGGATCAGTGCAGTGATGATTCGTTGTTTGAGCATTAAACCCGGGCTCCAGCTTCGATCTGCTCGCTCGTTTTACCGAAACGACGCTGACGGGAAGCGAAATCGGCCAGCGCAACGCGCATGGCTTCGTGTTTGAAGTCCGGCCAGAACAGGTCGGAGAAGTACAGCTCGGCGTAAGCCAGCTGCCAAAGGAGAAAATTGCTGATGCGATGCTCGCCACCGGTGCGGATACACAGATCCGGCAGCGGCAGGTCACCCGTAGCCAGACAGGTCTGCAGCAGTTCAGGCGTGATGTCCTCCGGCCGCAGGTGCCCGGCCTGGACTTCCCGCGCCAGCCGCTGGGCTGCCTGGGCAATGTCCCACTGACCGCCGTAGTTGGCGGCGATCTGCAGGACAAACCGATCAGCACCGGCCGTCGCGGCCTCGGCCTCGCGCATCGCGGCCTGCAACTCCGGATGAAAGCGTGAGCGATCACCAATGATACGCAGGCTGATGCTGTTCTCGTTGAGACGCTTGGCCTCACGACGCAGAGCCTTGAGGAACAACTCCATCAAGGCGCTGACCTCGTCGGCCGGGCGCTGCCAGTTTTCGCTGGAGAAAGCGAACAAGGTCAGCACCTCTACGCCAGCCTCGGCGCACACTTCGATGACCGCGCGAACCGCATCGACCCCCGCCTTGTGCCCGGCGACACCGGGCATGAAGCGCTTCTTGGCCCAGCGGTTATTGCCGTCCATGATGATCGCTACGTGGCGTGGCACCGCGAACGACGCGGCCTGCTTGGTCTTATCCATGAAACGAGACCCTTATACGGCCATCAGGTCCGCTTCTTTTTGCTTGGTGGCCGCATCAATATCAGCCTCTGCCTTGTCGGTCAGTTTCTGGATATCGGCCGCTGCGCGACGCTCTTCGTCTTCGCTGATTTCCTTGTCCTTGACCAGCTTCTTCAGCTCGCCCAGGGCATCGCGTCGGATATTGCGCACGGCAACCCGAGCATCCTCGGCCGCGCTGCGCGCCTGCTTGGTAAAGCCCTTGCGGGTTTCTTCGGTCAGGGCAGGCATGGAGATCAGCAACAACTCGCCCAGGTTGGTCGGGTTGAGGTTCAGGCCGGCGCTCTGGATCGCCTTGTCGACCGCCGCGAGCATGTTGCGCTCAAAGGCCACCACTTGCAGGGTGCGCGAATCCTTCACGGTGATGTTGGCGACGCCACTGATAGGGGTGTCGGTGCCATAGTAAGGAACCATCACGCTGCCCAGGATGCTCGGGTGCGCCTTGCCGGTACGAATCTGGCCAAACGCGTGACTCAGGGACTCCAGGGATTTCTGCATACGCGCTTGGGCGTCTTTCTTGATTTCGTTGATCATTGTTGAACTTCCTCGATCAGGGTTCCTTCGGCGCCGCCATGCACGATGTTCAACAGGGCGCCGGGCTTGTTCATGTTGAAGACGCGCAGCGGCATCTTATGGTCGCGGCACAGGCAGATAGCCGTCAGATCCATGACACCGAGCTTGCGATCCAGCACTTCATCGTAGGTCAGATGATCGAACTTCTCGGCATGCGGGTCCTTGAACGGGTCAGCAGTGTAGACACCATCGACCTTGGTTGCCTTGAGCACGACATCGGCATCGATTTCGATCGCTCGCAGGCAGGCCGCCGAATCCGTGGTGAAGAACGGATTACCGGTACCAGCGGCAAAAATCACCACTTCCTTGGAGTTGAGGTGGCGCATGGCTTTGCGGCGATCGTAGTGATCGGTCACGCCAACCATGGAAATAGCCGACATCACGATGGCCGAGATATTGGCACGCTCCAAGGCGTCGCGCATAGCCAGGGCGTTCATCACAGTGGCCAGCATGCCCATGTGGTCGCCCGTAACCCGATCCATGCCGGCCGCGCTCAGCGCTGCACCACGGAACAGGTTGCCGCCGCCGATGACCAGGCCGACCTGAACGCCGATACCGACCAACTGCCCAACTTCGAGGGCCATGCGGTCCAGCACCTTCGGATCGATCCCGAACTCTTCCGAGCCCATCAGGGCCTCGCCGCTAAGCTTGAGTAGAATGCGTTTATAGCGAGCCTGATAACCACTGCCCTGCTGAGCCATTGCGAATCTCTCCTGCGGCGTATTTGAAAATTCTTGGCAGACTGTTTGCAGCCTGCTCTCACTCTAGCGTGACGCTGACACAGCGCCATCGGAACACGGCTTTGTAAGCCAGTTCCGACAGGAAACCAATAAAAATCGGCATCCTTATCCGAAAAGAGGCTGCGCGCGTGAGCGGGCAGCCTCTTCTGGGCGACAGTTGTAAAAACCTGTCTTATTGCTTGCTGGCAGCTGCTACCTGGGCGGCAACTTCTTCAGCGAAGTTGTCGACCGGCTTCTCGATGCCATCGCCTACTTTGAAGTAGGTGAAGGAGACGATTTCAGCACCGGCTTTCTTCGCCAGGTCACCGACCTTGACTTCAGGGTTCTTGACGAACGCCTGCTCAACCAGGCTGGCTTCGGCCAGGAACTTGGAGATACGACCAGCCACCATCTTCTCGGCGATGTCGGCAGGCTTGCCCTTGAGCTTCTCTTCGTTCAACTGCAGGAAAACGCCTTTTTCGCGCTCGATCGCTTCAGCCGAAACGTCCGAAGGCAGCAGGAACTCAGGGTTGGTCGCTGCTACGTGCATGGCGATGTCTTTCGCCAGCTCGGTGTCGCCGCCCTTGAGGACAACAGCCACGCCGATCTTGTTGCCGTGCAGGTAGGTACCCACCACGTCACCTTCAACGCGAACCAGACGACGGATGTTGACGTTCTCGCCGGTCTTGCCAACCAGTACCAGACGCGCTTGTTCCTGAGCTTCGATCAGCGGAGCTGCGTCGGTCAGTTTGTCAGCGAAGGCCTTGTCGACGCTGGCAGCGACGAATGCCTTGAAGTCGTCCTGCAGAGCCAGGAAGTCGGTCTGGGAGTTCACTTCCAGCAGAACGGCGGCCTTGCCGTCGTCCTTGATGGCGATTGCGCCTTCAGCGGCAACGTTGCCAGCCTTCTTGGCAGCCTTGATGGCGCCCGAAGCACGCATGTCATCAATGGCTTTCTCGATGTCGCCGCCAGCCTTGGTCAAGGCTTTCTTGCAGTCCATCATGCCTTCGCCGGTACGCTCGCGCAGTTCTTTGACCAACGCTGCAGTAATCTCTGCCATTTCAAAATCCTCTTGGATAGGTTTTCAACCATTCCACCCGATCGAACGGGCGATCAATTCTTCCTGGAAAACCATTGCTTATAGACCGCGGCAGATTACAAACAGGTAGCTGCGCTGGCGACAAATGGTTTTCGAGGTGGCAAAAAGGGGGCCAAGCCCCCTTTTTGCTTACTGAGTCAACGCCAGGGCGTCAATTACTCAGCGGCTGCCGCCGGAGCTTCTTCAGCGAAGACTTCGGTGCCGCCTTGAACGTTGTTGCGACCACGGATAACAGCGTCAGCCATCGAACCCATGTACAGCTGGATGGCGCGGATGGCGTCATCGTTGCCTGGGATGATGTAGTCAACGCCTTCCGGGCTGCTGTTGGTATCGACAACGCCGATGACCGGGATACCCAGCTTGTTGGCTTCGGTGATCGCGATGCGCTCGTGGTCAACGTCGATAACGAACAGCGCGTCAGGCAGACCGCCCATGTCCTTGATACCGCCCAGGGAGCGGTCCAGCTTCTCAAGATCGCGAGTGCGCATCAGCGCTTCTTTCTTGGTCAGCTTGGCGAAAGTGCCGTCTTCGGACTGGACTTCAAGATCACGCAGACGCTTGATGGAAGCGCGGATGGTCTTGAAGTTGGTCAGCATGCCGCCCAACCAGCGGTGATCGACGTACGGCGAACCGCAACGTGCTGCTTCTTCAGCAACGATCTTGCCAGCGGAACGCTTGGTGCCGACGAACAGAATCTTGTTTTTGCCCTGGGCCAGGCGCTCTACGAAGGTCAGTGCTTCGTTGAACATCGGCAGGGTTTTTTCAAGGTTGATAATGTGGATCTTGTTACGCGCGCCGAAAATGTACTTGCCCATTTTCGGGTTCCAGTAACGGGTCTGGTGACCGAAGTGCACACCGGCCTTCAGCATATCGCGCATGTTGACTTGGGACATGATAGTTCCTTGATAAGTCGGGTTTGGCCTCCACGTATCCCAATGACCAACCAGCGGCTTGTATAAGCCAAAGGCACCCAGGTCATCGTGTCGACACGTGTGTGGATTTAAGCTCACGGGGTCATCCCCGGAAAGCGGCGCATTTTATACCACAGCAAGGGCGAAAACGGAACATTGATTCTGAAATCCTCTGTGGCGAGGAGATTGTGGGAGCAAGGCTTGCCCGCGATGAAGCCTGTGCGGTCCTTCAGAAGTCGAATCACCTGGGTCGCGAGCAAGCTTTGCTCTCCCCCTCCCCTCGCCACTGAGTTCGGCCTGGGGAGCTCTTTGTACTGTTCGTCTGTTAGAATCGCGTTTTCAGGGCCGTGCTGGTCATCATCCGCCGCCCATTTCGTTTTGGACAGCGCCGTCGGGCGCAAAGAGAGCCTGTATGACCGTTACCCTCAAGACTGCCGAGGACATCGCAAAAATGCGTGTTGCCGGCAAACTCGCCGCCGACGTGCTGGAAATGATCGCCGACTACGTCAAGCCAGGCGTGACCACCGAAGAGCTGGACCGCATCTGCCACGACTTCATCGTCAACGAGCAGAAGGCCATCCCGGCGCCGCTCAACTATAAAGGCTTCCCGAAGTCGATCTGCACCTCGATCAACCACGTGGTCTGCCACGGCATTCCCAACGAGAAACCGCTGAAGGACGGCGACACGCTGAACATCGATGTCACCGTGATCAAGGACGGCTATCACGGCGACACCAGCCGCATGTTCCATGTCGGCAACGTGCCAGAGTGGGCCCAGCGCCTGTCGAAGGTCACCCAGGAATGCATGTACATGGCCATCGAACTGGTGAAACCGGGCTGCCGCCTGGGAGACATCGGCGAAGTGATCCAGAAACATGCGCAGAAGAACGGCTTTTCGGTGGTCCGTGAATTCTGCGGCCACGGCATTGGCAAGGTCTTCCACGAGGAACCGCAGATCCTGCACTACGGCCGTGCCGGCACTGGCATGGAGCTTCAGGCGGGCATGACCTTCACCATCGAACCGATGATCAACCAGGGGCGCGCCGACACCAAGGTCCTGGGCGACGGCTGGACCGCCATCACCAAGGACCGCAAGCTGTCGGCCCAATGGGAGCACACCCTGCTGGTGACCGAGACCGGGTACGAAATCTTCACTCTGCGCAGCGACGACACCATCCCTCGCGTTTCCGCCTGAGTCCAATACAGCGCACAGCTATAGATAGATAGAAAGGAAAGCCATTCAATGCCGCAGGTGGATCCCGAACTCTTCGACCGTGGCCAGTTCCAGGCTGAACTGGCCCTGAAGGCAAGCCCCATCTCGGCCTTCAAGAAGGCGATCCGCCAGGCCCACGAAGTACTCGACCAGCGCTTTCGCGATGGGCGGGATATCCGTCGGCTGATCGAGGACCGCGCCTGGTTCGTCGACAACATCCTGCAGAAGGCCTGGGAGCAGTTCAACTGGAGCCTGGATGCCGACATCGCCCTGGTAGCGGTGGGTGGCTACGGGCGTGGCGAGCTGCACCCCTACTCTGACATCGACCTGCTGATCCTGCTGGACAGTGCCGATCACGAGATCTTTCGCGACTCCATCGAGCGTTTCCTGACGCTGCTGTGGGACATCGGCCTGGAAGTCGGCCAGAGCGTGCGCTCGGTACAGGAGTGCGCCGATGAAGCCCGCGCCGACCTGACGGTGGTGACCAACCTGATGGAAAGCCGCACCATTGCCGGCCCCGAACGGCTGCGCCAGCGCATGCTCGAGGTGACCAGCACGGCGCACATGTGGCCGAGCAAGGACTTCTTCCTGGCCAAACGCGCCGAGCAGAAGGCCCGCCACCACAAATACAACGACACCGAATACAACCTGGAGCCCAACGTCAAAGGCTCACCCGGCGGGCTGCGGGACATCCAGACGATCCTGTGGGTCGCCCGCCGCCAGTACGGCACGCTGAACCTTCGGAACCTGGCCGGCGAGGGTTTCCTGGTGGAGAGCGAAAACGCCTTGCTGGCTTCGTCCCAGGAATTTTTGTGGAAGGTCCGCTACGCACTGCACATGCTCGCCGGGCGCTCCGAAGACCGCTTGCTGTTCGATCACCAGCGCTCCATCGCGGGCCTGCTGGGTTTCGAAGGCCAGGACGCCAAGCAGTCCATCGAAAACTTCATGCAGCAGTACTACCGGGTGGTGATGAGCATCGCCCAGCTCAGCGAACTGATCATCCAGCACTTCGAGGAAGTCATCCTCGCACCGGAAGATACGACGCCGCCGCAGCCGATCAACTCCCGGTTCCAGTTGCACGACGGGTACATCGAAGCACGCAATGCCAATGTGTTCCGGCGCACCCCGTTCGCCATGCTCGAAATCTTCGTGCTGATGGCCCAGCAGCCGGAAATCAAGGGTGTACGCGCCGACACCATTCGCCTGCTGCGGGAAAACCGTCACCTGATCGATGACGACTTCCGCCACGACATCCGCAACACCAGCCTGTTCATCGAGCTGTTCAAGTGCAAGATCGGCGTACACCGCAACCTGCGCCGCATGAACCGCTACGGGATCCTGGGGCGTTACCTGCCGGAGTTCGGCTTCATCGTCGGGCAGATGCAGCATGACCTGTTCCATATCTATACCGTCGATGCCCACACCCTGAACCTGATCAAGCACCTGCGTAAGCTTCAGTACACCCAGGTGTCGGAAAAATTTCCGTTGGCCAGCAAGCTCATGGGCAAACTGCCCAAGCCTGAACTGATCTATATGGCTGGGCTGTACCACGACATTGGCAAAGGTCGTCAGGGCGATCACTCGGAAGTCGGCGCGATGGATGCCGAGGCGTTTTGCCAGCGGCACCAACTGCCTATCTGGGACAGCCGGTTGATCGTCTGGCTGGTGCAGAATCACCTGGTGATGTCGACCACCGCCCAACGCAAGGATCTGTCCGATCCGCAGGTGATCCACGACTTCGCCCAGATCGTCGGTGATGAAACCCGTCTGGATTACCTCTACGTGCTGACGGTGGCCGATATCAACGCCACCAACCCGACCCTGTGGAACTCCTGGCGGGCCAGCCTGTTGCGCCAGCTGTACACCGAGACCAAGCGGGCCTTGCGCCGTGGCCTGGAAAACCCGGTGGACCGCGAAGAGCAGATCCGTCGCACCCAAAGCGCTGCCCTGGATATCCTGGTGCGCGGTGGCACCGACCCGGACGACGTCGAACAGCTCTGGTCGCAACTGGGCGATGATTATTTCCTGCGCCACACCGCCGGCGACGTGGCCTGGCACAGCGACGCGATCCTGCAGCAACCAGCCGACGGCGGACCGTTGGTGTTGATCAAGGAAACCACGCAACGCGAGTTCGAAGGCGGCACGCAGATCTTCATCTACGCACCGGACCAACACGACTTCTTCGCCGTGACCGTGGCCGCGATGGACCAGCTCAACCTCAACATCCACGATGCCCGGATCATCACCTCCAGCAGCCAGTTCACCCTCGACACCTATATCGTGCTCGACACCGAAGGCGATTCGATTGGTGACAATCCGAAACGGGTCAAACAGATTCGCGACGGTCTCACCAGCGCCCTGCGCAACCCGGCAGACTACCCGACCATCATCCAGCGGCGGGTGCCACGCCAACTCAAACACTTCGCGTTCGCCCCGCAGGTGACGATCCACAACGATGCCCAGCGCCAGATCACGGTACTGGAACTCAGCGCCCCGGACCGCCCCGGCCTGCTGGCGCGGATCGGTCATATTTTCCTGGAGTTCGACCTGTCGCTGCAGAACGCCAAGATCGCCACCCTTGGCGAGCGGGTGGAAGACGTCTTCTTCATCACCGACGCCCATAACCAGCCGTTGTCCGATCCCCTGCTGTGCAGCCGCCTGCAGGACGCGATCGTCCAGCATTTGAGCGTCAACCAGGAACCGGATACCAACCTGACACGCATCAACATCTGAACCCATGAATTTCCCTGTGGGAGCGAGCCTGCTCGCGATGGCGGCGCGACATTCAGCATTGAGATCGCCTGCCCCACCGCTATCGCGAGCAGGCTCGCTCCCACAGCCCCACATTGAACGAGGCCCCCATGAACAACGCCCTGAACCAGTTGCAGCCCTACCCGTTCGAAAAGCTTCGCGCCCTGCTGGGCAGCGTCACGCCCAACCCGGACAAGCGGCCGATTGCGTTGTCCATCGGCGAACCCAAGCACCGTTCACCCAGTTTTGTCGCCGAAGCCCTGGCCAGCAATCTGGACCAGATGGCCGTCTATCCGACCACGTTGGGTATCCCCGCCCTGCGGGAAGCCATCGCCGGCTGGTGCGAACGACGCTTCAGCGTGCCCAACGGCTGGCTTGACCCGGCGCGTCATGTGCTGCCGGTCAATGGTACCCGGGAGGCGCTGTTCGCCTTCACCCAGACCGTGGTCAACCGTGGCGACGATGCGCTGGTGGTCAGCCCGAACCCTTTCTATCAGATCTATGAAGGCGCCGCGTTCCTGGCCGGGGCCAAGCCGCACTACCTGCCGTGCCTGGACGAGAACGGCTTCAACCCGGATTTCGACGCCGTTTCGGCGGACATCTGGAAACGCTGCCAGATCCTGTTCCTGTGCTCCCCTGGCAACCCGACCGGCGCCCTGATTCCGGTGGACGTGCTGAAGAAACTCATTGCCCTGGCCGACGAGCACGACTTCGTGATCGCCGCCGACGAGTGCTACAGCGAACTGTACTTCGACGAACAGACCCCGCCACCGGGCCTGCTCAGTGCCTGCGTCGAACTTGGCCGCCAGGACTTCAAGCGCTGCGTGGTGTTCCACAGCCTGTCCAAGCGCTCCAACCTGCCTGGCCTGCGCTCCGGTTTCGTGGCGGGCGACGCGGACATCCTCAAGGGTTTCCTGCTGTATCGGACCTATCACGGCTGCGCGATGCCAGTGCAGACCCAATTGGCGAGCATCGCCGCGTGGAACGACGAAGAACACGTACGGGCCAACCGGACGCTGTACCGGGAGAAGTTCGACGCCGTGCTGGACATCCTCAGCCCGGTGCTGGATGTGCAACGCCCCGATGGCAGCTTCTACCTGTGGCCAAACGTGGCAGGCGACGACGCAGCCTTCTGCCGGGATCTGTTCGAACAGGAACACGTGACCGTGGTGCCGGGCTCCTACCTGTCCCGCGAAGTCGATGGCGTCAACCCGGGCGCCGGCCGCGTGCGCATGGCCCTGGTTGCACCACTGGCCGAATGCGTCGAAGCCGCAGAGCGGATCCGCGCATTCATCCAGCGTCGAGGTTGAGGGCTGTTGTGGGAGCGAGCTTGCTCGCGAAGGCGTCAGTTCAGTGGCCTATCCGTAGACTGATATGCCGCTTTCGCGAGCAAGCCCGCTCCCACACTGAATTACGGATTCCCACTCTCCCCGTAGCGACGCCGAAACCTGTGGGAGCCGAGCTTGCTCGCGATGACGGCGGCACAGTCGATAACATCGCAAGCTGATCCACCGCTTTCGCGAGCAGGCTCGCTCCCACACTGGGTAGCGAGTGGTCGCAGTATTCGGGAACTCACTGAACAAAATCTCAGCAACGCGGCGGTTACGCAACGCACCTATTTCGGTACATTTCACTGAAGACTGAGGTACCGCAAATGAACAAGCATATTGGATCTGACTTTGATGACTTCCTCGCCGAGCAAGGCATTGCCGAGGAGGTTTCCGCTGCGGCGCTCAAACGTGTTATTTCCTGACAGATTGCCGAGGCAATGAAACTACAGAAAGTCACCAAAAAAAGCCTTGGCGAGCGGATGCACACCAGTCGCACCGCAGTTGATCGTGCGCTCGATCAGAACGATGCAGGAATGACGCTGGCAACGCTTGCCAGCGCAGCCCGTGCGCTAGGTCAGAGGGTGGAAGTACGGTTGGTGCCTGAGCAGGAAGGGGCTCACGCATAAGCGCTTTTGTGGCGAGGGGATTTATCCCCGCTGGGCTGCGCAGCGGCCCCCAAAACAGACAACTCGGTGTGCCAGAACGATTGAGTTCACTGCTTTAGGGTTGCTGCGCAGCCCAACGGGGATAAATCCCCTCGCCACAGGTCCAGCGCTTCACAGGTATTTTTGTGTTTGCCTTTCGATTTATCGCGCGCAAGCTTTGCTCCCACAGTGGACTTGTGGGGCTAACGCAACCTGTGATCAATACCGGATACTGTGGGAGCAAAGCTTGCTCGCGATGAAACCACCTCGGTCTGCCAGAAGACCGCGTCATCGTTCATCGCGGGCAAGCCTCGCTCCCACAGCCGTCCGGTCATGGCATAATCCCTCACCTTTTATTTCCGGCACCTGCAAAGGGGGCAGTTCCTTGACCGATTCAAGCAAAACGTTGCACCTTTTCGGCATCAAAGCCTGTGACACCATGAAAAAGGCGCGCACCTGGCTCGATGAGCATGCCGTGCGCTACGACTTTCACGACTACAAGAGCGCCGGCATCGACCGTGAGCACCTGACCCAATGGTGCGACGAGCATGGCTGGCAAGTGGTGTTGAACCGTGCCGGTACGACCTTTCGCAAGCTCGACGACGAACGCAAAGCCGATCTCGACCAGTCGAAAGCCATCGAACTGATGCTCGCCCAACCCTCGATGATCAAGCGCCCGGTGCTCGATCTCGGTGACCGAACCCTGATTGGCTTCAAGCCAGATATCTACGCGGCAGAAATCAAGTAAGCCTGCCCAGTCCATTTTGTTGAGGTAATGTTCATGTCCACTACCCTGTTCAGCCTGGCCTTCGGCGTCGGCACCCAAAACCGTCAAGGCGCCTGGCTGGAAGTGTTCTACGCACAGCCACTGCTCAACCCGTCGGCCGACATCGTCAAGGCCATCGCGCCGATCCTGGGCTACAGCGAAGGCAACCAGGCCATCACCTTCACCACCGCCCAGGCCTCGCAACTGGCCGAGGCCCTCAAGGGTGTCGATGCCGCGCAAGCCGCGTTGCTGACCCGCCTGGCCGAAAGCCACAAGCCGCTGGTCGCCACCCTGCTGGCTGAAGATGCGCAACTGAGTTCCACCCCCGAGGCCTACCTCAAGCTGCACCTGCTGTCCCATCGCCTGGTCAAGCCCCATGGCCTGAACCTGGCTGGCATTTTCCCGCTGCTGCCGAACGTGGCCTGGACCAGCCAGGGTGCGATCGACCTCAGCGAACTGGCCGAACACCAACTCGAAGCCCGCCTGCGTGGCGAGCTGCTGGAAGTGTTCTCGGTGGACAAGTTCCCGAAAATGACTGACTACGTGGTTCCGGCCGGCGTGCGTATCGCCGATGCCGCACGGATCCGTCTGGGCGCCTACGTGGGCGAAGGCACCACCGTGATGCACGAAGGTTTCGTCAACTTCAACGCCGGCACCGAAGGCCCGGGCATGATCGAAGGCCGTGTGTCGGCTGGCGTGTTCGTCGGCAAGGGCTCGGACCTGGGCGGCGGTTGCTCCACCATGGGCACCCTGTCGGGTGGCGGCAACATCGTGATCAAGGTCGGCGAAGGCTGCCTGATCGGTGCCAACGCCGGTATCGGTATTCCATTGGGCGACCGCAATACCGTGGAATCGGGCCTGTACGTGACCGCCGGCACCAAGGTGGCGCTGCTGGACGAGAACAACCAACTGGTCAAAGTGGTCAAGGCCCGCGACCTGGCCGGCCAGCCTGACCTGCTGTTCCGTCGCAACTCTGAAACCGGCGCAGTGGAATGCAAGACCCACAAGTCGGCCATCGAGCTGAACGAAGCACTGCACGCGCATAACTAAGCCGCTTCACCGTCACCTGTGGGTGCAAGCTTTTGTGGGAGCCGAGCTTGCTTGCGATGAACGATGACACGGTCTTGCAGTTAAACCGTGTTGCTCCCATCGCGAGCAAGCTCGGCTCCCACAGGGCCCGCTTCCACAGGGTCCAGCTTCACTTCAGCAGGGCCCGAAAGCATGTTGATTCCATCCCCCTGGCGTGCCGATTTCCCGGCCATCGCCGCCCTGCAACGGCAAGGCCAGACCTACCTGGACAACGCCGCCACCACGCAAAAACCCCAAGCCCTGCTGGATGCCCTGGCGCATTACTACGCCAACGGCGCGGCCAACGTGCACCGTGCGCAACACTTGCCAGGCGCCCATGCCACCCAGGCGTTCGAAGACAGCCGTCTCAAGGTGTCGCAATGGCTCAATGGGGGGAAATGCGGGCAGATCGTGTTTACCCACGGCGCCACTTCGGCGCTGAACCTCCTGGCCTACGGCCTGGAACACCTATTCAATCCAGGCGATGAAATCGTCATCAGCGCCCTGGAGCACCACGCCAACCTGCTGCCCTGGCAGCAACTGGCCGAGCGCCGTTCGTTGACGCTGGTGGTGTTGCCGCTCGACACCCACGGGGTGATCGACCTCGACGCCGCCGCCGATCTGATTGGCCCGCGTACGCGCTTGCTGGCGGTGAGCCAATTGTCCAACGTGCTTGGCACCTGGCAACCCTTGCCGCCGCTCTTGGCACTGGCCAAGGCCCAGGGCGCCTTGACGGTCATCGATGGCGCCCAGGGTGTGGTCCACGGCCGTCACGATGTGCAGGCCCTGGAATGCGATTTCTATGTGTTTTCCAGCCACAAGCTCTACGGGCCCGAAGGGCTGGGCGTACTGTTTGGCCGCAACGAAGCACTTCGCGAGCTGCGTCATTGGCAGTTCGGTGGCGAAATGGTGCAGCAGGCCGACTACCACCGCGCCTCTTTCCGCCCTGCGCCCCTGGGTTTCGAAGCCGGCACACCGCCCATCGCCAGCGTGATAGGCCTGGGGGCGACCCTGGATTACCTGTCCACCCTCGACGCACAAGATGTCATTGACCATGAGACTGCGTTGCACGACTACCTGCTCCACGGCCTGCTGGCGCGCAACGGCGTGCGCCTGGTGGGCGATCCACGGCTGGCGCTGGTCAGTTTCGTGGTGGACGGCGTGCACAACGCCGACCTCGCTCATTTGCTGACCGAGCAAGGCATTGCCGTGCGCGCCGGGCATCACTGCGCCATGCCGCTGTTCAAGCATCTGCAGCTGTCGGGAGCGATCCGGGTATCGCTGGCGCTGTACAACGACTCCGCCGATATCGAGCGTTTCTTCGAAGCCCTCGATCAGGCCCTGGAGATGCTGCGATGAACCTGCCTGTCGATGCCGCCACAGCGCTGCAAATCTTCCAGGACGCCTCGGGCTGGGAACAACGGGCCCGGCTGCTGATGCAGTGGGGCGACCGCCTGCCGCCGCTGAACGAGGCGGACAAGTGCGACACCAACCTCGTCAATGGCTGCGAAAGCCAGGTATGGCTGGTGGGGCGGTTGCAGGACGGGCACTGGCAGTTTGCTGCCAGCAGTGATGCGCGGTTGATTCGCGGGTTGGTGGCGCTGTTGCTGGCACGGGTCAACGGCTTGTCGGCCGAAGCGTTGCAGCAGGTGGATTTGCCGGACTGGTTCAATCAGTTGGGACTGTCGCGACAGCTGTCGCCGTCGCGCAGCAATGGCTTGAATGCGGTGTTGCAGCGGATGCGTGAACTGACTCAGCAGCCGAACGCGGAGCGTCCGTAGAGGCATCCCCACGCAGAGCGTGGGAACGATCTCACGTCCTATCCGCCGGCCGCCGCACACCCGCGACAATCTTATCCACAGCCTTGGTCGCCGCGACCATGCCGAACGTCGCCGTCACCATCATCACCGCGCCAAACCCGCCGGCGCAGTCGAGCTTCACACCGTCGCCGACAAAACTCTTCTGCAAGCAGATGCTGCCGTCGGGTTTGGGGTAGCGCAGTTGCTCGGTGGAAAACACGCAGGGCACGCTGTAGTGACGGGTCACAGTGCGGGAAAAACCGTAGTCGCGGCGCAGGGTGGACCGTACTTTCGAAGCCAACGGATCGTTGAAGGTACGGTTCAGGTCGCAGACCTGGATCAGCGTCGGGTCGATCTGCCCGCCCGCGCCGCCGGTGGTGATGATCTGGATCTTGCGACGCTTGCACCAGGCGATCAGCGCAGCCTTGGCGTTGACACTGTCAATGCAGTCGATCACGCAGTCGATGTTCGGCGTGATGTATTCGGCCATGGTGTCGCGGGTGACGAAATCCGCCACGGCGTGCACCGTGCAATCGGGGTTGATCCCGCGCAGGCGTTCGGCCATCACCTCGACCTTGGGTTTGCCGACGGTGCTGTCCAGGGCGTGCAACTGACGGTTGGCGTTGCTGACGCAGACGTCGTCCAGGTCGAACAGCGAAATCTCGCCCACGCCACACCGGGCAATGGCTTCCGCCGCCCAGGAACCGACCCCGCCCACCCCGACAATCGCCACATGGGCCGCCCGCAGGCGCTCCAGGCCTTCGAGGCCATACAAACGGCCGATGCCGGCAAACCGTGGATCTTCTGTACTCATGACCATTACCCCAAAAACCGGCGCGCATTATAGGGCACCGGAAAACCATTGTGGGAGCGAGCCTGCTCGCGATGGCGGTGCTTCAGTCAATATCACCGCCACAGATCCTCCGCCATCGCGAGCAGGCTCGCTCCCACAAGGTTTTGTGCTCCAGCCGATAGACACTGCGGCCAACGATTGCTGTTTTGCTATAAGATAACCGCCATTTTGCGGGAGCCTGCCCGCTTCAGCACTCGCCTTGCGTTCACACAATATTCCCGGAGTTTTCATGACGGCCCACGCCGACCTCTCGCCGACCCTGCAACTCGCCTGCGACCTGATCCGCCGTCCGTCCGTGACGCCGGTGGATGCCGATTGCCAGAAACTGATGATGCAGCGCCTGGGCGATGCAGGTTTCAAGCTCGAACCGATGCGCATCGAGGATGTGGATAACTTCTGGGCCAGTCACGGCAAGCATGACGGTCCGGTGCTGTGCTTCGCCGGGCACACCGATGTGGTGCCGACCGGTCCGGTGCAGGCCTGGCAGCTCGATCCGTTCGATGCAGTCATCGACGATGAGGGCATGCTCTGTGGCCGTGGCGCGGCCGACATGAAAGGCAGCCTCGCGGCGATGGTGGTGGCGGCCGAGCGGTTCGTCGCCGACTACCCGGACCACAAGGGCTCGATCACCTTCCTGATCACCAGTGATGAAGAAGGCCCGGCCCACCACGGTACCAAGGCTGTGGTCGAGCGCCTCAAGGCCCGTCAGGAGCGCCTGGACTGGTGCATCGTCGGCGAGCCGTCGAGCACCGCCCTGGTGGGTGACGTGGTCAAGAACGGCCGTCGCGGCTCCCTCGGTGCGAAGCTGACCGTGCGCGGCAAGCAAGGCCACGTGGCCTACCCGCATCTGGCGAAGAACCCGATCCACCTGGCGGCTCCGGCGCTGGCGGAACTGGCCGCGGAGCATTGGGACCATGGCAACGATTTCTTCCCGCCCACCAGTTTCCAGATCTCCAACCTCAACTCTGGCACCGGTGCGACCAACGTGATCCCGGGTGAGCTGGTGGCAGTGTTCAACTTCCGCTTCTCCACCGAATCCACCGTCGAAGGCCTGCAGCAGCGCGTCGCTGACATTCTCGACAAACATCAACTGGACTGGCACATCGACTGGGCCCTGTCCGGCCTGCCGTTCCTCACCGAGCCGGGCGCGCTGCTGGACGCCGTGTCGTCGAGCATCAAGGACGTGACCGGTCGCGAAACCCAGGCCTCCACCAGCGGCGGCACGTCCGACGGTCGTTTCATCGCCACCATGGGCACCCAAGTGGTGGAACTGGGCCCGGTCAACGCAACCATCCACCAGGTCAACGAACGCGTGCTGGCGGCCGATCTCGATGTACTCACCGAGATCTACTACAAGACACTGATCAAGTTGCTCGCCTGATGCTCGCCTGCCCGATCTGCAGTGAGCCGCTGAACGCGGTGGACAACGGAGTGGCCTGCCCGGCCGGGCATCGGTTCGACCGCGCCCGCCAGGGCTACCTGAACCTGTTGCCGGTGCAGCACAAGAACAGCCGCGACCCCGGCGACAACCAGGCCATGGTCGAAGCCCGCCGCGACTTCCTCAACGCCGGGCACTACGCCCCTGTCGCCCGACGCCTGGCCGAGTTGGCGGCTGAACGCAGCCCCGGCCGCTGGCTGGACATCGGTTGTGGCGAGGGTTACTACACCGCACAAATCGCCGACGCACTGCCCGATGCCGATGGCTATGCCCTGGACATTTCCCGCGAGGCGGTCAAGCGCGCTTGCAAACGCAATCCACAGCTGACCTGGTTGATCGCCAGCATGGCGCGGGTGCCGCTGGCCGACGGCTGCTGCCAATTCCTGGCAAGCGTGTTCAGCCCGCTGGACTGGCAAGAGGCCAAGCGCCTGCTCAGCCCCGGTGGCGGCCTGATGAAAGTCGGCCCTACCAGCGGCCACCTGATGGAACTGCGCGAACGCTTGTACGACGAAGTGCGCGAGTACACCGATGACAAGCACCTGGCCCTGGTCCCTTCGGGCATGGCGCTGGAGCACAGTGAAACCCTGGAATTCAAGCTGATACTCGAGAACGGCCAGGACCGCGCCAACCTGCTGGCGATGACGCCCCACGGCTGGCGCGCCAGTGCCGAGCGCCGCGCCAGCGTGATCGAACAGACCGAGCCGTTCGAAGTCACGGTGTCGATGCGCTACGATTATTTCGTTCTTCAATAACCTTTTGATTCCGGGTCCCGAGCCGTCGCTCGGGACCAGTTAAATCCGCGAATGGATTTTTCGAGACCGCAATGAGGACATCCATGCGCCAACCCGATATCGAGATTTACCTCAAAGACGCCGACGTCGACCACAAGGCCGTCGCCGCCTGGCTGACCCAGGCACTCGGCCCTTGCAGCGAATGGACCCAGAAAGGCCAGACCTACAAATGCAAGGCCGGCGACATCCCGGTGACCTGGCTGCCCAAGGCCGTTGGGAAATGGAACAGCCTGTACCTGGAAAGCGATCGGACCCCCTGGGATGACGACATCGCCTGCGCCCGTGCCGCATTCGCCGCACTGAATGTAGAAGTACGCTGCGCGCCCGGCTCGTGGGTGGAAGAGGAAGGTGAGGAATCGGCCGATCGCTGGATTCGCATCAGTGCTGATGGGGAAGAAGAGATTACCTGGAAGACGGCCTGACCCGGCTCAGATCCTCGACGGATCCAAATGTGGGAGCGAGCCTGCTCGCGATAGCGGTATGTCAGTCGATTATGTATTGCCTGATATACCGCTATCGCGAGCAGGCTCGCTCCCACAAGGGGTTTACAGTGTTTTTTGGAAGAGTGGGTTACAGCCCCACCACATCCTCGGCCTGCAAGCCTTTCTGTCCTTCCACCACCGCATATTCGACCTGCTGGCCTTCGGTCAGTGAACGGTGGCCTTCGCCGCGGATCGCGCGGTAATGCACGAATACATCCGCCCCGCCTTCGCGCTGGATGAAGCCGTATCCCTTGGCGTCGTTGAACCACTTAACGCTGCCGGTTTCCCGTGCTGCCATGATGTTCACTCCCATTTTTATTTTTTGAGTCGGCTTTTCGAAAGAAAGCCGTACGAACTTTAGCCGCCGTGCAGCCTTCCATAAGGGAAGCCGTGGCAGACACCGGCCGAGTATATGACACTCGAGAAAACTCTCAACTGACTTTACTTCGGCGCTTTTTTGCCGATTTTCGGCGAATCCGGCACACTACCTGCCGCTCGATCTCATCCACTCATGCAGAAGCCGTATGACCCGCTCCCCGTTCCGCCGTCTTGTGTTTGGCACCCTGCGCCGGCTGTTGTACCTCTGGGTTCGCTCAGAGACGATCAACCAGTCGTCCTTCACCCTCAACCTCGACCGCAGCCGTCCGGTGTTCTACGTTCTGCAAGATCCGTCGCTGACCGACCTGGCGGTACTCGACACCGAGTGCACTAAAGCGGGCCTGCCCCGCCCGGTGTTGCCGGTGTCGGTGGGCAATCTGCTGGAGCCGGCGGCGTTCTTCTACCTGACGCCTGCGCCGGATTGGCTCGGGCGTCAGGACAAACGCGGTGCGCCACCGACCCTGACGCGCTTGGTCAATGTGCTGACCCACAATGCTGCCGAAGACGCGCAGATCATCCCGGTCAGCGTGTTCTGGGGCCAGTCGCCCGACAGCGAGTCCAGCCCATGGAAACTGCTGTTCGCCGACAGTTGGGCCGTCACCGGACGCCTGCGTCGCCTGTTGAGCATCATGATCCTGGGACGCAAGACCCGCGTGCAGTTCTCCGCGCCCATCCACCTGCAGGAATTGATCGAGCACGACAAAGGCCACGAACGCACCGTGCGCATGGCCCAGCGGATCCTGCGGGTGCATTTCCGCAACCTGAAGGCGGCGGTTATCGGCCCCGACATTTCCCACCGACGCAACCTGGTCAAGGGATTGGTGAACCAGCCATTAGTCAAGCAGGCGATTGCCGACGAGGCCGAGCGGGAAAAAATCTCGGCGGAAAAAGCCAAGGCCCAGGCCCTGCGCTACGGCAACGAAATCGCCTCGGACTACACCTATACCGCCATTCGTTTCCTGGAAGTGGTGCTGAGCTGGTTCTGGAACAAGATCTACGATGGCATCAAGGTCAACAATATCGAAGGCGTGCAAGACATCGCCCCAGGTCACGAGGTCATTTATGTGCCGTGCCACCGCAGCCACATCGATTACCTGCTGCTGTCGTACCTGCTGTTCCGCAATGGACTGACCCCACCGCATATCGCCGCCGGCATCAACCTCAACATGCCAGTGATCGGCAGCCTGCTGCGCCGTGGCGGGGCGTTCTTCATGCGCCGTACCTTCAAGGGCAACCCGCTCTACACCGCTGTATTCAACGAGTACCTGCACACGCTTTTCACCAAGGGCTTTCCGGTGGAGTACTTCGTCGAAGGAGGTCGTTCGCGCACCGGGCGCATGCTGCAACCCAAGACCGGCATGCTCGCCATCACCCTGCGCAGCTTTCTGCGCTCGTCGCGCACGCCCATCGTGTTCGTCCCGGTCTACATCGGTTATGAGCGAGTGCTGGAGGGCCGCACCTACCTGGGCGAGTTGCGCGGAGCCAGCAAGAAGAAGGAATCGATCTTCGACATCTTCAAGGTCATCGGTGCCCTCAAGCAACGCTTCGGCCAGGTGGCGGTGAACTTCGGCGAGCCGATCAAACTGACCGAATTCCTCGACGGCGAACAGCCGGATTGGCGCGAGCAGGAACTGGGACCGCAATTCAAACCGGCCTGGCTCAACGCCACCACCCATCGCCTGGGTGAGCGCGTGGCCCGGCACCTGAACGAAGCCGCCGCCATCAATCCGGTCAATCTCGTGGCCCTGGCGCTGCTGTCCACCAGCCGCCTGGCGCTCGACGATCAGGCCATGGCCCGGGTGCTGGACCTGTACCTGGCGTTGCTGCGCAAAGTACCGTATTCGCCCCACACCACGCTGCCAGAGGGGGATGGCCGGGCGCTGATCGAACATGTGAAAGGCATGGACCTGCTGTCTGAACAGAACGATGCCCTGGGCAAGATCCTGTACCTGGATGAGCAGAATGCGGTGCTGATGACCTACTACCGCAACAACGTGCTGCACATATTCGCCCTACCGGCGTTGCTGGCGAGCTTTTTCCAGAGTGCCTCGCGCATGAGCCGCGAGCAGATCCTGCGCTATACCCGTGCTCTGTACCCGTACCTGCAATCGGAACTGTTCATTCGCTGGTCACTGGAGCAACTGGACGACGTGATCGACCAATGGCTCGAAGCGTTCGTCGAACAGGGTCTGCTGCGTTTCGAAAATGACCTGTACCTGCGTCCGGCGCCAAGTTCGCGGCACTTCGTGCTGCTGACACTGTTGTCCAAAAGCATCGCCCAGGCCCTGCAACGCTTCTACATGACCGTCTCGCTGCTGCTCAACAGTGGCCAGAACAGCATCAGCGCCGAAGAGCTGGAAGACCTCTGCACGGTCATGGCCCAGCGCCTGTCGATTCTGCACGGCCTGAACGCGCCGGAGTTTTTTGACAAGACCCTGTTCCGCCATTTCATCCAGACGATGCTGGACCTTGACGTTCTGCGCAGGGATGAAGCTGGCAAGCTAAGCTATCACGAACTGCTGGGCGAACTGGCCGAAGGCGCCGCCAAACGGGTGCTGCCGGCGGAGATTCGTTTGTCGATCCGCCAAGTGGCGTTGCATCGCAGTGAAGATGCGGCGGATCAGGTTGCTCCGGTGACCCAGGATTGATTCCCATCGGCGCCAGGCTGTTTCCTGGCGCCCTCGAACAAGGAATTGCGCCATGAAAAAAATGACCCTGCTGACCATTGCCGCACTGCTCGGCGCCTGCTCCAGCGCGCCGCTGGCGAGCAAGAACCACCTCGACGGCGAAGTGTTCTACCTGCAACGTATCGCCCTGCCGCCCACCGCGACCCTGAGCGTGAGCCTGCAAGATGTTTCACTGGCCGATGCTCCGGCGGTGGCGCTCGATCAGCAGAGCGGTCCGGTCAAAGGACAGGTCCCCCTGCCATTCCACCTCAGTTATGATCCGTCCCAGGTCAAGCCCGGCCATCGTTACGCCGTGAGTGCCCGCATCGAAGTAGACGGCCAGTTGATGTTCATCAGCACCGAACAACACACCGTGCAACTCGATGGCAAAGATCCGCAGCCGTTGAAGATCCGCGTCAACCCTGCCCGTTGATCCCTTTCAATTCATTTCAAGGACGCTGTCATGCTCCGCTCTACTCTACTGTTCGCCGGCCTTCTGGCCTGTGCCAATGCCATGGCCCTGTCCCTCGGTGACCTGTCGCAGAAAGATGCCACGGGTGGCCTCAAGGACGCTTTGACCCAGGGCGCTCAAGTGGCGGTCAAGCAACTGGGCACGCCTGGGGGATTCAGCAACAACCCGGAAGTGAAAATCGAACTGCCGGGCAAACTCGGTAAAGTCGCCAGCAAGATGAAAGCCTTCGGCATGGGTGATCAGGTCGATCAATTGGAAGCCAGCATGAACCAGGCAGCCGAGACGGCCGTGGTCCAGGCCCAGCCGATTCTGGTCAATGCCGTGAAGAACATGAGCGTGGACGATGCCAAGGGCATCTTGAGCGGTGGCAACGACTCGGCGACGCAGTACCTGAACAAGAGCAGCCGCGAGCAGATCCGCGCCAAGTTCCTGCCCATCGTCAAGCAAGCCACCGACAAGGTCGGCCTGGCGCAGAAATACAACGCCTTTGCCGGCCAGGCCGCGACGTTCGGTGTATTGGATGCCAAAAGCGCCAACGTCGAAAACTACGTGACCGAGCAGGCACTGGACGGCTTGTTCGAAATGATCGGCAAGCAGGAAGCCGCGATTCGCCAGAACCCGGCGGCCGCGGCCACCAGCCTGGCGAAGAAGGTATTTGGCAGCCTCTGAATGAGCTGAACAACGGTGGGAGCGAACCTGCTCGCGATAGCGATTTCAGCCATGACCTCTTCGTTGGCTGTCATACCGCTATCGCGAGCAGGCTCGCTCCCACATTGCTTTGTGGTGGACGGCAAATCTGCGATCA
>NZ_JBMDKO010000027.1:0-73995 GCF_057809755.1 Pseudomonas sp. FG13 | reverse complement strand
GCGCCGGAAGTGGGGCGAATTATAGAGACTCAGAATCTGCCGTCAACCCTTAATTTCGCTTTTCTATCAATACGTTGCGACACACCCGATAAAACGCCGTCTACACCCGCCAAAAGCCTCCCCTCTATATAGAAGAAAGCTTCAAATGACTCCGTCCTCCTTAAAAGCAGTTACAGCCGCTTCATCCAAGCCAAGCACACGCTGCAACACCTCCAGCGTGTGTTCCCCCAACAACGGAGGCGCACGACGATATTCCACGGGCGTCTTGGACAAGCGAATCGGGCTGGCTACCTGGGGCACCTTACCGGCCAACGCGTGAGGCAACTCCATTGCCAGTCCGCGAGCCCGCACCTGCGGATCGGCAAACACATGCTCCAGATCGTTGATCGGTCCGCAGGGCACTCCGGCCTGCTCCAACTGGACCACCCATTCAGCAGTGGTCTTGAACACCGTCGCCTGGCGAATCAACGGGATCAGTACCGCTCGGTTCGCCACCCGCTGCTTGTTCGTTACAAAACGAGGATCATCAGCCCACTGCGGTTGACCAGCGACTTCAGCAAACTTGCGGAACTGGCCGTCGTTACCCACGGTAAGAATGAAGTCGCCATCAGCCGTAGGAAAATCCTGATAAGGCACGATATTGGGGTGAGCGTTGCCCAATCGTTTCGGCGCATTGCCTGTCGTCAGGTAGTTCATCGCCTGGTTGGCCAGGCAAGCCACTTGAACGTCCAGCAATGCCATGTCGATGTGCTGACCGTCACCGGTCTGGTCGCGGTGAGCCAGTGCCGCCAGGATTGCAGCAGTCGAATAGAGTCCCGTGAGGATATCCGTCAGTGCCACCCCGACCTTCACCGGCCCGGCCCCCTCATCGCCCTCGGGCCGACCGGTGAGACTCATCAGCCCCCCCAGGCCCTGGATCATGAAGTCATAACCGGCGCGCTTTGCATAAGGACCGGTCTGGCCAAACCCGGTGATCGAGCAATAGATCAACCGCGGGTTGATCGCCTTCAGCGAGTCGTAGTCCAGGCCATAGGCTGCAAGCCCACCGACCTTGAAGTTCTCGATCAGGATGTCGGACTTGGCTGCCAGCTCCCGCACCAGGTTCTGCCCCTCGGGTCGGGTGAAGTCGATGGTGACCGACTGCTTGTTACGATTGGCCGATAAGTAATAAGCCGCCTCGGTCGTATTTTCGCCCCGCCCATCCTTCAGGAAGGGCGGCCCCCAGGCACGCGTGTCGTCGCCATTGCCCGGGCGCTCGACCTTGATAACCTCCGCCCCCAGGTCCGCCAGGATCTGGCCGGCCCACGGCCCGGCCAGGACTCTCGATAAATCCAGTACCCGCAGGTGCGAAAGCGCGCCCATGGCCGTTCTCCTATTAATAGAACGCCTGGATACCGGTTTGCGCGCGACCGAGGATCAGCGCATGAACGTCGTGTGTCCCTTCATAAGTGTTCACCACTTCAAGGTTCACCAGATGACGGGCAATGCCGAACTCATCGGAGATGCCATTGCCACCCAGCATGTCCCGCGCCATACGCGCGATATCCAGGGATTTGCCGCAGGAGTTACGCTTCATGATCGAGGTGATCTCCACCGCCGCCGTGCCTTCATCTTTCATACGCCCCAGACGCAGGCATCCTTGCAGGGCGAGGGTGATTTCAGTCTGCATATCGGCCAGTTTCTTCTGGATCAACTGGTTGGCCGCCAAGGGACGACCAAACTGCTGGCGATCCAGGGTGTATTGACGAGCGGTGTGCCAGCAGAACTCCGCGGCGCCCAAAGCGCCCCAGGAAATGCCGTAGCGTGCCGAGTTCAGGCAGGTAAACGGACCTTTCAGACCACGCACATCCGGGAAGATGTTCTCTTCCGGAACAAACACGTTGTCCATGACGATCTCGCCGGTAATGGAAGCCCGCAGTCCGACCTTGCCATGGATGGCCGGCGCGCTCAGGCCCTTCCAGCCTTTCTCCAGTACAAAACCGCGGATATCACCGGCGTCGTCCTTGCCCCACACGACAAACACATCGGCAATCGGACTGTTGGTGATCCACATCTTACTGCCCGTCAGGCTGTAGCCGCCTTCGACTTTGCGCGCACGAGTGATCATCGCGCCCGGGTCGGAACCATGGTTCGGCTCGGTCAGACCGAAGCAACCGATCCACTCACCGGAGGCCAGCTTCGGCAGGTACTTCTGCTTCTGGGCTTCGGTGCCAAACTCGTTGATAGGCACCATGACCAACGAAGATTGCACACTCATCATCGAGCGGTAGCCGGAGTCGACCCGCTCTACTTCACGAGCGATCAGGCCATAGCTGACGTAGTTCAAACCACTGCCGCCGTACTGCTCCGGAATGGTGGCGCCCAGCAGTCCCACTTCACCCATCTCACGAAAGATCGCCGGGTCGGTTTTTTCATGACGGAACGCTTCCAGCACCCGGGGCGCAAGCTTCTGCTGGGCGAACTGCTGGGCAGTGTCGCGGATCATGCGCTCTTCTTCGGTAAGTTGCTGGTCCAGCAACAATGGATCGATCCAGTTGAAGCTCGCTTTACCGGCCATGAAAAAATCCTCGCCAATCAAATGAAAAATCGTGGATTGATCCTAGGCGCGCTTTCCTACGAGGGCAAACGACGATTACGCATGTGCTTGTGCTAATTTTTCACTCCGTAAACGCCAAAAGCCCTGTTTATGCCGCCGACCAGTGAGGTCTCCGTACATGCGTAGAAAGATACCCAGCACCGCCGCACTGATCAGCTTCGAAGCCGCCGCACGCCATGAGAGCTTCACCAAGGCCGCGCAGGAGCTTTCGCTCACCCAAGGGGCGATCTGCCGACAGATCGCCAGCCTGGAGGATTTTCTCAGCGTGGAGTTGTTCCGACGTTCGCGGCGCGGCGTCAAACTGACTGAAGCCGGCCTGTCCTATAGCCGCCGGGTTGCCACCCAGTTGGACGCCGTCGAGCGCGATACGCTCTCGGTGATGGGGCACACCGGCGCGAACGTGATTGAGCTGGCCGTGGTTCCCACGTTTGGGACCCAATGGCTGTTACCGCGCCTGAAGGATTTCCAGAAGCAACATCCGGAAGTCACCGTCAACCTGACCAACCGCACGCGCCCCTTTCTGTTTGCGGACACGGACTTTGACGCCGCCATCTATTTTGGCGACGCCGACTGGTCCGGCACCGAATCCCACAAACTCATGGGTGAAAATCCCATGCCAGTCTGTAGCCCCGCGCTATTGGGCGACAGCAGCAACCTGACACCGCAAGCCATTGCCGAGTTACCCCTGCTGCAGCAAACCACCCGTCCATATGCCTGGCGCCAGTGGTTCAACGCGCAGGACCTCAATGTTGCCCGCGACCTGACAGGCCCGCGTTATGAACTATTCTCCATGCTTGCCCAGGCCGCCATGCACGACATGGGAATAGCCTTGATTCCGCCCTTCCTGATCCAGCGGGAGCTGGCGGAAAAACGCTTGGTCGTTGCCAACAGCAACGCGCTATCGAGCATCAAGGCCTATTACCTGATGATCCCGGAACGAAAGGTCGAATCTGCATCGCTGCGAGCTTTTCGTGATTGGCTGGTAGGCCAGGCCAGAGGCTACGTGCCTGATTAATAAGGAAATGAGTCATGACTGACTCCGGTAGTAAGCTAATAAAAAGCGCTACAGATATAAGTTTTTGTCGCAATCAGTCAATCTGTTCAGAAATCAGTACAGTAGTCTCAGAAGCGTTCAAATACGTGGCTTTGAGCCATATCGCCCCGCTCATTACGGCTCATTCATCTGGCCGATGGGAAAATTTATCAATTTGAGCCTGAATCCTTGAAAGGCACGGCCTACAGGGGATATGACCCGATGATTGCGACATTCGGTCACAGGGTGACTTGTAGTTAATTTTTCGTCACCCGTCATAATCCCTTGAAGGGTTGTATTTTCGCCTGCAAAATGCCGCGCCCCGCCTGATTCGGCGGGATCGTGCTGATCCGCCGCCCCAGTCGCACCATCCGAAGTGCATGGGTTTACTCAATAAGATCACGCAGGAGATTTGACGTGCACATTGGTGTTCCTCTCGAAACCCAGACGGGTGAAACACGGGTTGCTGCTACCCCGGAAACCATCAAGAAGCTGATCGGCCAAGGTCATAAAGTCACTGTTCAAAGCGGCGCGGGTCTCAAGGCCAGCGTTATCGACAGTGCCTATGAGGCCGCAGGCGCGACCATTGGCAGCGCCAGCGAGGCGTTCGGGGCCGAACTGATCCTCAAGGTGGTTGCTCCCAGCGATAGCGAACTGGCGCTGATCAAGAGCGGCACCGTTCTGGTGGGCATGCTCAATCCGTTCAACAACGAAACCATCGCCAAGCTGGCCGAGTGCGGCATCACCGCGTTCGCCCTCGAAGCAGCGCCGCGCACCTCCCGCGCCCAGAGCTTGGATGTGCTGTCGTCCCAAGCCAACATCGCCGGCTACAAGGCCGTGCTGCTGGCCGCGCACTACTACCCTCGCTTCATGCCAATGCTGATGACGGCGGCAGGCACCGTGAAAGCGGCGCGCGTGCTGATTCTCGGCGCGGGCGTGGCCGGGTTGCAGGCGATTGCCACGGCTAAACGCCTGGGCGCGGTGATCGAAGCTTCGGACGTGCGTCCGGCGGTGAAGGAACAGATCGAATCCCTTGGTGCCAAGTTCGTCGACGTGCCTTATGAAACCGACGAAGAACGCGAATGCGCCGTCGGTGTCGGCGGCTACGCTCGCCCCATGCCCGCAAGCTGGATGCAACGCCAGGCCCAGGCTGTGCACGAACGCGCCAAGCAGGCTGACATCGTCATCACTACCGCGCTGATCCCCGGCCGCAAGGCACCGACCTTGCTGAGCGCCGAAACCGTGGCACAGATGAAACCCGGCTCGGTGGTCATTGACCTCGCGGCAGCCCAGGGTGGCAACTGCCCGCTGACCGTGGCCGATCAGGTGGTTGTCGAGAACGGCGTGACCATCGTCGGCCCGACCAACCTGGCCGGTGAAGTCGCAGCCGACGCTTCGGCACTGTATGCCCGTAACCTGCTGGACTTCCTGAAGCTGGTCTTCACCAAGGAAGGTCAGTTCGACGTGAACCTGGAAGACGACATCGTCGCCGCGTGCCTGATGTGCCGCGACGGCCAGGTCATCCGCAAAAACGCCTAAGCAGGGATTCAGACAATGGAAGAGCTTATCTCCCCCGGTATCTACAACCTGATCATCTTCGTGCTGGCGATTTATGTCGGTTACCACGTGGTCTGGAACGTAACGCCTGCACTGCACACCCCCTTGATGGCCGTGACCAACGCCATTTCGGCGATCGTGATCGTCGGCGCGATGCTCGCCGCCGCGCTGACCGTGACACCGCTGGGCAAGACCATGGGCACCCTGGCTGTGGCCCTGGCCGCGGTCAACGTATTCGGTGGCTTCCTGGTGACGCGCCGCATGCTTGAGATGTTCAAGAAAAAAGCCCCGAAAGCAAAAGAAGAGGCGCCCAAGTAATGAGCATGAACCTGGTAACGACGCTGTACCTGATCGCGTCGATCTGTTTCATCCAGGCCCTCAAGGGCCTGTCGCACCCGACTACATCCCGTCGCGGCAATCTGTTCGGCATGCTCGGCATGGCGCTGGCGATCGCCACGACCGTGGGCCTCATCTATAAGCTGGGGGCCGAGCTTGCAACCGCGGGCATCGGCTATGTCATCGTCGGTCTGCTGATCGGCGGCACCGCAGGCTCGATCATGGCCAAACGCGTCGAGATGACCAAGATGCCGGAGCTGGTGGCGTTCATGCACAGCATGATCGGCCTGGCGGCCGTGTTCATCGCCATCGCCGCCGTCGTCGAGCCGCAATCCCTGGGCATCGTCAAGCAACTGGGCGACTCGATTCCGGCCGGTAACCGCCTGGAGCTGTTCCTCGGTGCGGCGATCGGTGCAATCACTTTCTCCGGTTCGGTGATCGCCTTCGGCAAACTGTCCGGCAAGTACAAGTTCCGCCTGTTCCAAGGCGCGCCGGTGCAGTTCGGCGGCCAACACAAGCTCAACCTGATCCTGGGCCTGGCCACACTGGGACTGGGCGTAACGTTCATGGTCACGGGCAACTTCAGCGCATTTGCCCTGATGCTGGCCCTGGCATTCGTGCTGGGCGTGCTTATCATCATCCCCATCGGCGGTGCGGACATGCCGGTGGTGGTGTCGATGCTCAACAGCTATTCGGGCTGGGCTGCGGCCGGTATCGGTTTCTCGCTGAACAACTCGATGCTGATCATCGCCGGCTCCCTGGTGGGCTCAAGCGGTGCGATCCTCTCGTACATCATGTGCAAGGCGATGAACCGTTCGTTCTTCAACGTGCTGCTGGGCGGCTTCGGCAACAGCGCCGATGCGGCAGGTCCGGCCGGCTCCAAAGAAGCGCGTCCGGTGAAATCCGGCTCGGCGGATGACGCAACGTTCCTGCTGACCAACGCCGATACCGTGATCATCGTGCCGGGCTATGGCCTGGCGGTGGCCCGGGCGCAGCATGCCTTGAAAGAGCTGACCGAGAAGCTGACTCACCATGGCGTGACCGTGAAGTACGCGATCCACCCCGTGGCCGGTCGCATGCCCGGGCACATGAACGTGTTGCTGGCCGAGGCTGAAGTGCCATACGACCAGGTGTTCGAGATGGAGGACATCAACTCCGAGTTCGGCCAGGCCGACGTGGTCCTGGTGCTCGGCGCCAACGACGTGGTCAACCCGGCGGCGAAGAACGATCCGAAATCGCCGATTGCCGGCATGCCGATCCTCGAGGCCTTCAAGGCCAAGACCATCATCGTCAACAAGCGCTCCATGGCCAGCGGCTATGCCGGCCTGGACAACGAGCTGTTCTATCTGGACAAGACCATGATGGTGTTCGGTGACGCCAAGAAAGTCATCGAAGACATGGTCAAAGCCGTGGAATAACGCTCTCTGCTTCACTGAAACGCCCCGACTTGTCGGGGCGTTTTGATTTGTATCAAGGCCCGATGTTACCGATCCGGTAATGATGTTTTGCCTGAAACCCTCGTAATAGACGCCTAAAATGCGACTTTTGTCGCGGGTCGGGTACCGCGCGAATTCACTAGACTGCGCATCCATGCTCCCAGCCCGAGAAAACACTTCATGTACCGTGACCGCATTCGCCTGCCTTCCTTGTTGGATAAAGTGATGAGCGCTGCCGACGCAGCGTTGTTGATCGAGGACGGCATGACCGTCGGCATGAGCGGCTTCACCCGCGCCGGTGAAGCGAAAGCAGTCCCCCACGCCCTGGCCGAGCGCGCCAAGGTCAGCCCGCTGAAAATCAGCCTGATGACCGGCGCAAGCCTGGGTAACGACCTCGACAAGGAGCTCACTCAAGCCGGCGTGCTGGCGCGGCGTATGCCGTTCCAGGTCGACAGCACGTTGCGCAAGGCGATCAACGCAGGTGAAGTGATGTTCATCGACCAGCATCTTTCGGAAACCGTAGAGCAGCTGCGCAACGCCCAGCTCAAGCTGCCTGATATTGCCGTGATCGAAGCCGTCGCCATCACTGAGCAAGGCCACATCGTCCCGACCACGTCAGTGGGTAACTCCGCCAGTTTTGCCATCTTCGCCCGGCAAGTGATCGTTGAGATCAACCTGGCCCACAACCCGGACCTGGAAGGGCTGCACGACATCTATATCCCAACCTATCGCCCAACCCGCACACCGATTCCCCTGGTGAAGGTCGACGACCGTATCGGCAGTACCGCCATCCCGATCCCGCCGGAGAAAATCGCTGCCATTGTCATCACCGATCAGGGCGACTCGCCGTCGACCGTCACACCACCGGACAGCGACACCCAGGCCATTGCCGATCACTTGATCGATTTCTTCAAGCGCGAAGTCGCGGCCGGGCGCATGACCAACAAGCTTGGCCCGCTGCAGGCCGGTATCGGTAACATCGCCAACGCCGTGATGTGCGGGCTGATCGATTCGCCCTTCGAAGAGCTGACCATGTACTCCGAAGTCCTGCAGGACTCCACGTTCGACCTGATCGACGCCGGCAAACTGAGCTTCGCCTCAGGCAGCTCCATTACGCTGTCGAGCCGGCGCAATGCCGATGTGTTCGCCAACCTGGAGAAGTACAAGGACAAACTGGTCCTGCGACCACAGGAGATTTCCAATCATCCTGAAATAGTCCGCCGCCTGGGCATCATCGGCATCAATACCGCCCTGGAGTTCGACCTGTATGGCAACGTCAACTCCACCCATGTCTGCGGGACACGGATGATGAATGGCATCGGCGGCTCGGGAGACTTCGCCCGCAACGCGCACCTGGCGATTTTCGTGACCAAGTCGATTGCCAAGGGAGGCGCCATCTCCAGCGTCGTCCCCATGGTCAGCCACGTGGACCACACCGAGCATGATGTCGACATCCTGGTTACCGAGGTCGGCTTGGCCGACCTGCGAGGCCTGGCACCGCGGGAACGGGCGCGAGTGATCATCGACCACTGTGTGCATCCGACTTATCGCCAGGCCTTGAACGAGTATTTTGAAGCGGCATGCGCCTTGGGTGGACATACGCCTCACATCCTTCGCGATGCACTGAGTTGGCACCAGAACCTGGAAGAAACCGGACGCATGTTGGCCGTTTGATACAGCTGGATCGGCGCTACGGCACATACAGTTTTCGTCAATCAAAGCTTTTCTGCGACTACCGACAAAAACTGTACTGCTGTACCGGTGTTTTTCTAGAGGTTTTTAATGCTCCACACCCAAACCCAACCTAAAACGCACCATAAATGTGCAGACAGGTACAGTTGCCTCAATATGGACCAGTACACCGTCCTTTAACAGTTAACTGGTCGCGCACAATACTAGAGAACTGTATCTACAGAGTCTGGCCAAACGAGAGGATCATGGGCACCAGTTAAAGTTAAACCACTACCTAATCCCGCCATAAGCGGAAGGATGTCAACCATGGAACGTACACTCAGTTCCGAGCTGTTTTTCGAAGACAACGCTGCAAAAAACCAGGCTTCCCTGCCTCTTCGCGTTATTGCCAACCTGATGCTGTGGCAGCGCCGCATCGCCAGCCGCCATCAACTGGCTCGTCTGGATGCTCGCCTGCTGGCTGACGCCGGTATCAGCGAAGCACAACGCTACGAAGAGCTGAGCAAGCCGTTCTGGCGCTAACTCAGCGTCGCTGGCCCTGACCCACCGGGTCCACCGCCAGCACCGAATTGAACACAACAAGACCCGTCGCGGGAAACCGCGACGGGTCTTGTCGTTTAAGTGCCCCTAAATTCGATGCCAGATTGCAAACAGGTACAGTTTTATAGATCATCATATCTACAGGTACAGTTTTGATTTGCAGTCAGAACCCTGGAGGGATTCCTTATCAAAGCTGTCCTGCGTCGCGATCTGACTTTACTATCCAGGCGAACGTGGCGAAGCGAGTCGAACAGACGTCTCCTCTTCCAGCTACAGAACCGGCATTCTCATTATCCAAGGAGTCTCACCATGATCCGTCTTCGTCTGCTCAGCGTTGCAACCCTGCTGGCCGTAGCCGCCCATGCCAATGCCAGCAGCTTCATCGTCACCACCGACTCCATCGTCGGCGCGCTCAAGGCCACGTCCGATGCAACTTCCGATGCGACCTCCTCGCTGCGGGACAATAAAATCGTCCAGGCGGCCCGTGACGATGCCGCCAGTTTCGTGGCCAGCGAAGGCGCTATCCGTGGTGTGAAGCTGGAAAGTGCTCTGGATTTCATCCGCCAACAGGCACCGCAATTGAATGCCACCGATGCCCAACTGGCCCAGGCGATCCTGGTGATCTGATCCAACATGAAATATCGGGCGGCCGAAGGTATCCCGATGTTTCAACGCTGGCTCTGGCCCGGCGGTTTGCGCTAGCCTTCAGGTTCGCCATCAACCGTCGAGTGCCATGCGTTTTACCTCAGATCTGCCTATCGTTTTGTTCCTGGTCGCTGCCTGCTGGTCCGTTTCGGCTCAAGCCTTCGATGTATTCACCCAGCAGTTGGTCGTCAGTGGCTACGCCACGAGCATGGTGACCTCCGCGCCCTTCGACCATAAACTGATCGTCGCCGCTCGCGATGACGCAGCGGCATTCGTTGCCAGTGAAGGACAGTTACGAGGCGCACGACTGGAGTCGGCCTTGGCTTATCTACGCCAGACCCAGCCAAAACTTCATGTCAGCGACCTTGAACTGGCACAGGCAATTCTCGTCCAATAGTTATCCCTACTTTCCGGAGTCGTTCCATGCGTAGCCCGCTGATTGCTGCCGCCCTAGGCCTGCTGGTATTGGCCGATGTGGCCCAGGCCCATACCCTGGTAGCCACCAGTAACATCATCGTTCGCGCCTCGCAGCGCACGATCGATTTCACCTCCGATACCACCACTTCCATCCGTGATTCGAAGATCGTCCGCGAAGCCCATGACGATGCAGCCAGCTTCGTCGCCAGCAACGGTGAAATCCGTGGCGCTCATCTTGAGGCCGCCTTCGACACCTTGCGTACCCGCGTGCCGGAAGCCCGCGATGCCAGTGACCAGGTCCTCGCCGAAGCCATCCTCGCACTGTGAGGCGGCTCGCCGCCTGGCTGGCGGCCGGGGCCCTGCTGCTCATGGGCGGCCCAGCCCAGGCAGGCCTGCGACTGCACCTCAACGATGAAGGCCTGAGCCCCGCGCAACAGCAGGCCAGCCAGGCGCTGCTCGATGAAGCCATGGCGGCCTTGCCGCCGCGCTTCATCGAACAATTGGACCGTCGTATCGATGTCGGCTGGACCGACCGGATGCCAGCCAACGCGTATGGCCAAGCCTCGCGGGTGTCACAGCTCGACCTCAACAGCAATCTGCTCGACAGTCTCACGGACGGCAGCGCCGCTACGCAGAAGACCCACCGCCCCCACGGTACCGTGCGGCGGGAATTACTCGCCACCGTCCTGCACGAACTGACCCACATCTATGACCGCGCGCGTTTATGGCCGGATGCCGAGCGCGCGTTGATCCAGCGCTGCACACGACGCAACAGTAGCGCCGGGCTGATCGGCCTTCCGGATGAGTGCCGCGGCCAGAACGACCGCCGTTTCACCCTCAGTGACGATCCCCGCCTGCTGGACCTCTCAGGCTGGCCACAGTATGTCGGCCGTCGCGGTGAACGGGAGCAACACAACCGCCAGGTCGCCCGCAGCCCGGACCTCTACGAGACCAGCAGCCCCAAGGAATTCGTCGCGGTCAACATGGAGTACTTTCTCCTCGACCCGAGCTACGCCTGCCGACGCCCCGCGCTGTACCGCTATTACCAAGAACACTTTGGTTGGGCCCCGCCCGCCAAGGACACCTGCGCCAAGTCGTTTGCCTTCCTCAACGCCGGCAACGATTTCGCCAGGACACCCCTGGGCAAGGTCGATCCGGAACGGGTTTACGCCATCGACTATCTGTTGGCCGAAGCCAATCAGAATTGGGTCAGCCGCTGGGGCCACAGCATGCTGCGGTTGGTGATCTGCGCACCTGGTCGCCCACGTGGGCCAGATTGCCGGCTGGATCTGGATCAACACCTGGTGCTCTCGTACCGTGCCTTCGTGGGTGATGTGCAGCTGTCCAGCTGGGATGGCCTGGTGGGCAAGTACCCGTCGCGTCTGTTCGTGTTGCCGCTGGCCCAGGTGATCGATGAGTACACCAAGACCGAATTGCGCAGCCTGGCGTCCGTGCCGCTGAACCTGTCACGGACCGAGATCGAAGAGACGGTCGAGCACGCCGCCGAAATGCATTGGAGCTACGACGGCAGCTATTACTTCCTGTCCAATAACTGCGCGGTGGAGAGCTTGAAGCTGCTGCGCAGCGGCAGCAATAACGAACAACTCAAGGGCCTGGACAGCATCATGCCCAACGGTTTGCTGGAAGTACTCAAGGGCCGGGGTCTGGCGGATACCAGCGTGTTGGACGACCCCAAGGAGGCCCTGCGCCTGGGCTACCGCTTCGATTCCTTTCGCGATCGGTATCAGGCGATGTTCAATGTGCTGAAGAAATACCTGCCGATCAAACAACAATCGGTGGAAGACTGGCTGGCCCTGGACGCCGCCGAGCGCCGTGTCTGGTTCGAACAGGCTGACCTGCGCACCAGCGCGGCCTTGTTGTTGCTGGAACAGGCCAGTTATCGCCGGCAATTGCTGCTGGCCCAGGATGAGGTCAAACAACGTTACCTCGGTGCCCGTGAGTTGCAGAACGGCGGCATGGAAAGGGCCAACGCGACACTGCAACAGATCCTCGCCAACAGCGGTTTCCTGAGCCGCCCCGCGGAGTTGCTGGGCAGTAGCGGCTACGGGTTGCCACAACCCAGCGAGTGGCAGCGACTGGAATCGGAAAGCAGCCTGCGGCAGAAACAGCTTCAAACACTGACGGGAGATCTGGACAAGGAAGTCCGGGCGCTGCTCGAGCCTAGCCGCGCTGCTGAAATCGCCGCGAGCGAGGCCAACGTCAAGGAGCTTGGTGAGCATTTGCGCAAGCTGCACAAGGCGAGCGGTGGGTTGGAATTGCCCTAGTGTCCCAGGCATAAAAAAGGGTTCAGAACCTGGTTCTGAACCCTTTTTTGTGCAGCAATGAATCAGCTCACGCGCGCATTACGCACACCGTCAGCCAGGGCAGCGCACAAGCTCAGCACTCCGTCGACGGCCTGCTCCGAAGTCTCGGCGCTGGCGATATGGTCGATCAACGCCGAGCCGACCACGACGCCATCGGCCAACCGTGCAATGGCAGCAGCCTGCTCCGGCGTGCGGATGCCGAATCCGATGCTGATCGGTAGATCGGTATGACGACGCAGGCGTGCTACAGCTTCTTCCACATGCTCCAGCGTCGCGGCGCCGGCGCCGGTCACGCCCGCCACCGACACGTAGTATACAAAGCCCGAACTGCCATTGAGCACGGTCGGCAACCGCACATCATCGGTGGTCGGCGTGGTCAGGCGGATGAAATCCAGGCCCGCAGCCTGGGCCGGATCGCACAATTCGCCGTTGTGCTCGGGCGGCATGTCCACCACGATCAGGCCATCAACACCGGAATCCAGCGCCTCGCCAATGAAGCGCTGCACACCGTAACGATGGATCGGGTTGAAGTAACCCATCAGCACCAGGGGCGTCTCACTATTGTCTTTACGGAACTCGCGAACCATCTGCAGGGTTTTGGCCAGGTTCTGCTGGGCGCCCAGCGCGCGGATGTTCGCCAACTGAATCGCCGGGCCGTCGGCCATCGGATCGGTGAACGGCATGCCCAGCTCGATCACATCGGCACCGGCCGCCGGCAGGCCCTTGAGGATCGCCAGGGAGGTGTCGTAGTTCGGGTCGCCGGCGGTAACAAAGGTCACCAGGGCGGCGCGGTTCTGTTGCTTGAGTTCGGCAAAGCGGGTTTGCAGGCGGCTCATCAGTGTTTCTCCTGCTGGGACTGTTCCATGTGGTGCATCACGGTTTGCATGTCTTTGTCGCCACGGCCGGAGAGGTTGACCACCATCAGGTGATCCTTGGGCAGGTTCGGCGCGCGCTTGAACACTTCAGCCAGGGCATGGGAGCTTTCCAGCGCAGGAATGATGCCTTCCAGGCGGCAGCATTTGTGGAAGGCATCCAACGCTTCGGCATCGGTGATCGAGGTGTACTGGACGCGACCGATGTCGTGTAACCAGGCGTGTTCCGGACCGATACCCGGGTAGTCGAGGCCGGCGGAGATCGAGTGGGCGTCGATGATCTGGCCGTCTTCGTCCTGTAGCAGGAAGGTGCGGTTGCCGTGCAATACCCCGGGGACGCCACCGTTCAGGCTCGCCGCGTGCTTGCCGGTTTCGATGCCGTAGCCAGCCGCTTCGACGCCGATGATGTCGACGCTCTTGTCGTCCAGGAACGGGTGGAACAGGCCCATCGCATTGGAACCACCACCGATGCACGCCACCAGACTGTCCGGCAGGCGGCCTTCCTGTGCTTGCAGTTGATCGCGGGTTTCCTTGCCGATAACCGCCTGGAAGTCGCGAACCATGGCCGGATACGGATGCGGACCGGCCACGGTGCCGATCAGGTAGAACGTGCTGTCGACATTGGTAACCCAGTCGCGCAGGGCTTCGTTCATGGCGTCCTTCAAGGTGCCGGTGCCCGCTACCACCGGAATCACTTCGGCGCCGAGCAACTTCATGCGGAACACGTTGGCCTGTTGGCGCTCGATGTCAGTGGTACCCATGTAGATCACGCAATCCAGACCGAAACGCGCGGCCACGGTGGCAGTCGCCACACCGTGCATGCCGGCGCCCGTCTCGGCGATGATGCGTTTTTTGCCCATGCGCCGCGCCAGCAGGATCTGACCGATGCAGTTGTTGATCTTGTGCGCGCCGGTGTGGTTCAGCTCTTCGCGCTTGAGATAGATCTTCGCGCCACCGCAGTATTCGGTCAGGCGCTCAGCGAAATAGAGCGGGCTTGGACGACCGACGTAGTCTCGTTGGAAGTAGGCCAGCTCCTCGATGAATGCAGGATCTTCCTTCGCCACTTCGTATTCGCGGGCCAGATCAAGGATCAACGGCATGAGGGTTTCGGCCACATAGCGGCCGCCGAACGTACCGAACAGGCCGTTGGCGTCGGGGCCGCTGCGCAGGTTGAAAGGGGTCGTAGGCTGGGTCATGGGAGAACGCTCCAGGCAAATGCGAAAGAAGACAATGAGGTCACTCTACCCCTGACATCCCTCTCTGAAAACCGATAAGATCGCCGCAACCTGTCAGGAAAACTCACAGATACCATGAGCCACGATCTGCCTCCGCTTAACGCCTTGCGCGCCTTCGAAGCCACCGCCCGCTTGAACAGCGTAAGCCAGGCGGCCGAACAGCTGCACGTGACTCACGGCGCAGTCAGTCGACAGTTGAAGGTGCTGGAGGAGCATCTGGGCGTCAGCCTGTTCATCAAGGACGGACGCGGCCTGAAACTCACAGATGCGGGCCTGCGTCTGCGCGATGCCAGCGCCGAAGCTTTCGAGCGGCTACGTAGCGTCTGCGCCGAACTCACCCAAAGCATGGCGGATGCTCCGTTTGTGCTGGGCTGCTCGGGCAGTCTACTGGCGCGCTGGTTCATTCCGCGCCTGGGCCGGCTCAATGCCGATCTGCCGGACTTGCGCTTGCATCTGTCCGCTGGCGAAGGTGATCTGGACCCCAGGCGCCCAGGGCTGGACGCTTTACTGGTGTTTGCCGAGCCTCCCTGGCCGGCAGACATGCAAGTGTATGAATTGGTCAGCGAGCGGATCGGTCCGGTCATGAGCCCGCGTTACGCCGGTTTCGTCGACCTGAACGGCGCCCCGGTCGATGCGCTGCTGGGCGAGTCGTTGCTGCATACCACGTCGCGTCCTCAAGCCTGGCCGACCTGGGCACGGCAGAACAACCTCGATCCCCAGGCGCTGAAATTCGGCCAGAGTTTCGAGCATTTGTATTATTTGTTGGAGGCCGCGGTAGCTGGGCTGGGCGTGGCCATCGCTCCCGAGCCATTGGTGGCCGAGGATGTGCGCGCCGGACGCCTCGTCGCGCCATGGGGCTTCGATGAAACCCCGGCGCGACTGGCATTGTGGCTACCCAAGCGCGCCGCGGACGGCCGTGCCCGGCAGTTGGCTCAGTGGCTCAGGCATGAGCTGAGCCAACCGGCTTAATCACCGCGCTTGCACAGCAGATAAGCGGCCAACAGACCAAGAGCCCCGACCGCGACACCGGCGGTCGTCCAAGGGTGCTCTTGAGCGTAATCGCGTGTGGCGAGCCCTGTTTCGCGGGTTTTCACCTTGACCTCTTCGTACGCATCGCTGAGCAGATGACGGGAATGCTTCAACGCATTTTCGGCGTTTGCCTTGAGCGATTTGAGGGTCTTACGCGACTCGTCCGAAGCGTCGTCCTTCAGGCTTTCCAACGACTTGAGCAGATTCTCGATTTCCGCTTCCATGCTTTGCAACGAGGCTTTGCGTAATGAATTGCTGGCCATGGTGGCTCTCTCCTGCAGTGGTTGAGTGCGTGTGAAAGTTGGGACTCCCAGCATTTCTGAAAGTGCAGTAAATCTGAACTTCAGCGCGTGAACGGCACCACACGTAAGGCGAAAAATCGCTGCTAGGCTCTTGGTAGCCAAGCGGCTAGAGATAACCTAAGGAGAACGCCATGACTGATCATCACACGTACAAAAAGGTCGAGCTGGTCGGCTCGTCTCCCACCAGCATCGAAGATGCCATCAACAATGCCCTGGCCGAAGCCAGCAAAAGCCTCAAGCACCTGGAATGGTTCGAAGTCACGGAAACCCGTGGGCATATTGAAAACGGCCGGGCCGCGCACTTTCAGGTGACCCTCAAGGTCGGGTTCCGGATCGCAAATAGCTGAGGGGGCTTGGAACTTGCAGGCTGGCGGAGTGCCATAGGAATGGCGATGCGCTATCCGGCGGGCGCATCCCTCCTGTTTAATACCAGCCTATTGATCCGACCAAGGAGTGCGAGCGATGAAAAAGTTGATGGTTGCTGTGGGTCTGCTGAGCCTTGCGGGTTCGGTATTTGCCGCCGGTAAGCCCTGCGAGGAGCTGAAAAGCGAAATCGCAGCGAAGCTCGACGCCAAGCAGGTGAAAGGGTACTCGCTGGAGATCGTCGATAAAGGTGCGGCGAGTGACGGGAAAGTCGTCGGTACTTGTGAGGGTGGTGCGAAGGAAATCGTCTACAAGCGCTGATGCTGCTCGAATGTCAAAGCCGACGCATGCGTCGGCTTTTTCATGGGCACGATTCAGCCCTTCATGACCTGCGCCAACAATTCATATGAACGCAAGCGGTCGGCATGCTCATACAGGTCGCTGGTGAAAATCAGCTCATCGGCCTGAGTCTGCTCGATCAGCACCTCGAGGCGGGCACGGATCTTCTGCGGACCACCGACCATCGCCAGGCCAAGGAAATCGCCCACCGCTTCCTTCTCATGGGGCAACCAGAGACCGTTCATGGTTTCGACGGGCGGACGCTGTACCAGGCTCTGGCCGCGCATCAGCGCGAGGATCCGCTGATACACCGAAGTCGCCAGATAATCAGCCTGCTCATCGGTATCCGCCGCCACCAAAGGCACGCCGAGCATCACGTAGGGTTTGTCGAGCACCGCCGACGGCTGGAAGTGATTGCGGTAGATGCGAATCGCCTCATGCATGTAGCGCGGCGCGAAGTGGGAGGCAAAGGCGTAGGGCAAACCGCGCTCACCGGCCAACTGCGCACTGAACAGGCTGGAGCCCAGCAACCACACCGGCACGTTGGTCCCGGTGCCAGGCATGGCGATGATGCGTTGATCGGGCGTGCGCGGGCCGAGATAGCGCATCAGCTCAGCCACATCGTCAGGGAAATCGTCCGCGCTACCAGAGCGCTCACGCCGCAGGGCCCGGGCAGTCATCTGATCGGACCCGGGCGCACGACCCAGTCCCAGATCGATCCGACCAGGGTAGAGGCTTTCCAGGGTGCCGAACTGTTCGGCGATGATCAACGGTGCATGGTTGGGCAACATCACCCCGCCGGAACCGACACGAATGGTCGAAGTACCACCGGCCAGATAACTCAGCAACACCGCCGTCGCGGAGCTGGCGATGCCATCCATATTGTGGTGTTCGGCCACCCAGAAACGGGTGTAGCCGAATTTTTCCACGTGCTGCGCCAGATCCAGCGAGTTACGCAAGGAACGGGCGGCATTGCCATCCTCGCGGACAGGCACGAGGTCGAGGGTTGAGAATTTCACTTCGGACAGCTGTTTCATGGGCCGGCGTCTCCAACGGGGCTTTTCCTACGAGCAAAAGCCTACCGTTTTCTGTAGGTGTGTTCCCTGCAATGTGGGCATATACCCGAGTTTCAATAGCTGCAACGAATTTTCCTACTAAATTAGTCGACTAATCGATGAAGTGAACTTTATCGGACGGTCTATCCTCACAAGCCTGGCAGTCAAAAAACACCCGGCGCAACCCGCGCGCCGGATCTTGAGGAGGCAGACATGGCTATCATTAAGAAAGCATCGGCTCACTGGGAAGGTGACCTGAAAACCGGCATCGGCTCCATCTCCACGGAAACCGGCGTACTGCGTGAAGCACCCTATGGTTTCAAGGCCCGTTTCGAAGGCGGCCGCGGCACCAACCCCGAAGAGCTGATCGGCGCGGCCCATGCCGGCTGCTTCTCCATGGCGTTCTCGATGATTCTGGGGGATGCCGGGCTCAAGGCCGACAGTATCGATACCAATGCCGAAGTGACCCTCGACCAGGTCGACGGCGGCTTTGCCATCACGGCGGTGAAGCTGATTCTCAAGGCGAAGATCCCCGGCGCCAGCCAGCAGCAGTTTGAAGAGCTGAGCAACAAGGCCAAGGAAGGTTGCCCGGTTTCCAAGGTGTTGAACGCCAAGATCACCCTGGATGCCACGCTGGTGAACTGACGCCCGCATCAGGATCGCAGCCGCTGAAGGCTGCGATCTTTCCCTGTTACCCGTTGAGCAATGTGTGGTCGAATGCAGTAGGCAGTTTCAACGTACAAGCGGTACGTGCTGCAGCGAGGAGTTCGAGCATGAAACGGTTTGCCCTGGTCATCATCGGTTGCGCCTTGACCACGTCAGCCCTGGCGGCGCCAAAATCCTGTGAAGAACTGAAAGCGGAAATCGAGGCGAAGATCCAGGCGAACAAAGTGTCGTCCTACACCTTGGAAATCGCCACGAACGAAGAAGTCCACGATCAAAACATGGTGGTCGGCACCTGCGAAGGCGGTACGAAGAAAATCATCTACCAGAAGAACGACAATTAAGGGACGCAGTTGACCTGCCGCTCCTCAGCGACAATCTTACGCTTGGCATTATAGAGCCGGGCACTTGGGGTAAACGCCAGGTTGCGGGCTTCCAGCCGATAACGCTGGCCAGCCTCGAAATGATCGTAGCGCACGATCATGTAGCACAACCGCTCCTGCGGTTCGGCCTGCATGCCCAACCCACCCCCACTCATGACCTCGAAGTCGAAGCGCACTTTCAGCTCATGGCTGCCCGGCGAAACCTGGAAGAACCGCCCATCTTGCAAGCGTTGCCCATCCAGGCCCTCGGCCATGAGCAGTTTTCCGCCCGGCATGGGGGTCGCAAAATCGACCCAGGCCATGTTCGGATCGACCGGGGGCTGCGGACTTGATGCACAACCGCTCAACGAGACAAGAGCCAGTAACAGGATATGAGGGCGCATGGTGGATTCCCTGAAGTCGGGTGTTGAGCATAGCGCCGATCAACTCTGCTGGCAGCCCGCCGGCGTACCTTGGCCCACCACTTTGCGCTGCTGGTCATAGAGCTTGGCCCATGGTCGGAAACCGATGCTGCCGGCCTGCAACTGGTAGCGCTGGCCTGCGTTGAAGTCCTTGAATTTCACATTCAACCGACAATCCCGCCACAGCGGCTCGGCATCCGGGCCAATATTCCCGGGCTCGACGGCAAATTGATAACGCACGGTCAACTCATGGGCGCCGGGCTGCACTTCGAAATAACGTTTGTCCACGGACGTCTTGTCATCGACTTCCAGCGCTTGCAGCGCCGTGTCCTGATGATTGCCAAGATCGATCCACGCTTGCGAAGGATCAGGGTCAGGCAAGCTGGCACAACCGGTCAGCAGCAACAGGCCACTCGTCAGCATCAACATGCGCATAGCGAAGCTCCGGGCAGGCGGGATAGTCTTGTGCGCAGACTTTTCCCAAGGTGATTCCAATTGATCAGGCCGCGTTCCAGCCATCGGTTACTCGACCGTGTTTTCAGGCTTTTGTTTCCGGGCCTCCTGCTTTTGTTACTCAACGGTTGTTCCAACGTCGGTTACTACGGCCAGCTCATCAGCGGACAGCTGCGGCTGTTGCAGGCCCGGGAGCCCGTCGATCAGGTGATTGCCGACCCCACTCGCGACGCCCGGTTGCGGGAGCATCTGGTGCAGGCGCGTGAGGCACGAACCTTCGCCAGCGCTCACCTGCATCTGCCGGATAACAAAAGTTACCGCCTGTATGCGGACATTGGTCGGCCTTACGTAGTCTGGAATGTCTTCGCCACGCCGGAATTTTCCCTGGCCCCGCAAAACCACTGCTTTCCCATCGCCGGTTGCGTGGCGTATCGCGGCTTCTACAGCCAGAGTGCCGCCCGTGGCGAAGCCGCCTTGCAACGTTTGCGTGGCATGGATGTGTCGATTGGCGGGGTAGAGGCTTACTCGACGCTGGGCTGGTTCAACGACCCGATCCTGAGCTCGATGATGCACTGGGGCGACGAACGCCTGGCCACACTGATTTTTCATGAACTGGCGCACCAGCGGTTCTACGTACAGGACGACACTGAGTTCAACGAGTCCTTCGCCACCTTCGTCGAACAGGAAGGCACCCGGCAGTGGCGCGCCAGTCGCGGGCTGGCGCCGGACAACGGCCAGCAGGCACGTCAGCGCGATCAGTTCATCCAGCTGATCCTCGACACCCGTCAACGACTGGAAAAGCTCTATACCCAGCCCCTGCCACCCGAACAGATGCGTCAGCAAAAGGTTCAGGCGTTCGAACGCCTACGCGCCGAATATGCGCAGCTACGTGACAGCCAGTGGACCGGCGACAAACGTTACGATGCCTGGGTCTATGCGCCGCTGAACAATGCGCGATTACTGCCGTTTGGCCTGTATGACCAATGGGTGCCGGCGTTTGCGGCCTTGTTCCGACAGGAATCGGGTGACTGGGTCGCGTTTTATGCCGCGGTGGAAAAACTGGGCAAGCTGCCAATGGATGAGCGCAAGGCGGCGTTGAAGGCGTTGGCAGGGTCATAGATATCCAGTGATTGAGCCGGCCTCATCGCGGGCAAGCCTTGCTCCCACAGGGAAGTCCTTCATGCCCGATGAGTTCTGTGGGAGCAAGGCTTGCCCGCGATGAGGCCGTCATGAACACCGCATAAGCCGACTCAGATCCATGCTGCATCCCACAACGGATAATCCCCTATCCGCTTAACCAACCCCGCTCGCAGAGGGTTTGCCACGATATAACGCGCCACCGCTTGCAAATCTTCTTCCTTGCGAATGGCCCGGTCGTGGAAACCTTCTTGCCAAAGCGGTCCTTGACGCTGCATCTGTCGATTGAAGGCTACGGTGGTCCGGGACTTCGTGCGCGCAATCAATTTCGAAAGCCCTATATCCTGCAATTCAATCAGCCAATGAAAATGGTCCGGCATGACAACCCAGGCCAGGGAACGGGCGAATTGTTCTTGCTGAGCTTTTCGAAAGGCGTCCACTACCAAACGTCCTGTCTCGAAGCGATTGAAAACCGGATCGCGACGGAGCGCTACTACCGTCAATAGATAAATTTGTCCGGATTGCGAATAACGCCCGAAACGCAATCGATTGGAATGTGCCTGGGTTTTCAATGGGGGATCCTCCTTGATCTGTCTTTGTCCTAAGGCTAGACAGCAGAAGCGGATCTGATCTGAAAAGTTGGAGCAGGATGTGTCTGGGTGGCCTCATCGCGGGCAAGCCTTGCTCCCACAGAACCGACAATTCCCTCATGCCGGATGGATTCCGTGGGAGCAAGGCTTGCCCGCGATGACCATCGAACTACCCTCGCATAAATGCCTGATGCAGCTCATCCACCGTCTGGAAGTGATACGCCGGACTCTCGGCCAGGAGCTCCTCACGACTGCCAAACCCATACCCCACCGCAGCCGCATCCAGGCCATTGCTGCGCGCGCCGATCAGGTCATGTTTACGGTCGCCGATCATCAGGGTCTTCGCCGGGTCGATGCCTTCTTCAGCCAGCAGGTGGGCGATCAATTCGACTTTGTCGGTGCGGGTGCCGTCCAGCTCGCTGCCGTAGATCACCTTGAAGTGCCGCGCAAAATCAAAATGCCGGGCGATTTCCCGGGCAAAGACCCAAGGCTTGGAAGTGGCGATGTACAACTGCCGACCCTGCCCCACCAGGGTTTCCAGCAGCGGCATCACCCCTTCGAAAACGCGGTTTTCGTACAGGCCGGTGACTTTGAAGCGCTCGCGGTAGAAATTCACCGCCTCCCAGGCCTTCGCTTCGTCGAAGCCATAGAACTGCATGAAGGCCTGCAGCAGCGGCGGGCCGATGAAATGTTCGAGGCGGGTCAGGTCGGGCTCGTCGATGCCCAATTGGCTGAGGGCGAACTGGATCGAACGGGTGATGCCTTCACGCGGGTCGGTGAGGGTACCGTCGAGGTCGAACAGTACGGTTTGGTAGTGCATGCAAGCTCCCGAGGTGAATGAATCAGTAGCAAGGGGTCATCTGTGGCGAGGGGACTCACCAGATGTTTCAGGGCTGGTCATAACCTTCAGCCAAGTGCAAATCCTTGAGCTTGACGTAGTTCGCCGCGCTGTAGGTGAAGAAGGCGCGCTCCTTGTCAGTCAGCGGCCGGGCCTGTTTCACCGGGCTGCCCACGTACAGGAAGCCACTCTCCAGGCGTTTGCCCGGCGGTACGAGGCTGCCGGCACCAATGATCACCTCATCCTCGACCACCGCGCCGTCCATGACGATGCTGCCCATGCCGATCAGCACCCGGCTGCCCACGGCGCAGCCATGGAGCATGACCTTGTGGGCGATGGTCACGTCGTCGCCGATCAACAGTGGAAAGCCATCGGGATTGAACGGGCCGGCGTGGGTGATATGCAGCACGCAGCCGTCCTGCACGCTGGTACGGGCGCCGATGCGGATGCGGTGCATATCGCCGCGAATGACCGTCAGTGGCCAGACGGAGCTGTCTTCGCCGATTTCAACGTCGCCGATCACCACCGCGGTGCTGTCGACGAAAGCGCCCCGGGCAAGCCGTGGGGTGTGATTCTGGTACGTGCGAAGGGTCACGATAGGCTCTCTCTTTTCTACTGATAGTCGCTGCTAGCTGCGGTGAAGGTCGATTGTAATTAAGATGGGCCGATGTTTCTTCCAGCCAAGGTGCCAACCGTGAGCGTGAACAACCCTCTTTTACAGCCCTATGACCTGCCGCCATTCTCGGCGATCCGTGCCGAGCACGTGCAACCGGCCATCGAGCAGATCCTGGCTGACAACCGTGCCGCCATCGCGCAGATCCTCAAGACCCAAGGCCAACAGCCAAGCTGGGCCGGCCTGGTGCTGGCGATGGACGAGCTCAACGATCGCCTGGGCGCCGCCTGGAGCCCGGTGAGCCACTTGAACGCGGTGCGCAACAGCCCTGAACTGCGTGAAGCCTATGAAGCCTGCCTGCCAGCCCTGAGCGCCTACTCCACTGAGTTGGGCCAGAACCGTGAGTTGTTCCAGGCCTTCGAAGCCTTGGCGAACAGCCCTGAGGCCGCCGGTTTCGACGTGGCGCAAAAAACCATCCTGGAACACTCCCTGCGAGACTTCCGTCTGTCGGGTATCGACCTGCCACCGGAGCAGCAGAAACGCTACGCCGAGGTGCAGAGCAAGTTGTCCGAGTTGGGCAGCCGGTTCTCCAACCAACTGCTGGACGCCACCCAGGCCTGGACCAAGCACGTCACCGACGAAGCGGCGCTCGCCGGCCTGACCGATTCGGCCAAGGCACAAATGGCTGCGGCCGCCCAGGCCAAGGAACTGGACGGCTGGCTGATCAACCTGGAATTCCCCAGCTACTACGCGGTGATGACCTACGCCGAAGACCGCGCCCTGCGTGAAGAAGTCTACGCGGCCTACTGCACCCGTGCGTCGGACCAAGGCCCGAATGCCGGTCAGAACGATAACGGCCCGGTGATGGAACAGATCCTCGACCTGCGCCAGGAGCTGGCCCAATTGCTGGGCTTCGCCAATTTCGCCGAGTTGAGCCTGGCGACCAAGATGGCCGAGTCCAGCGACCAGGTCCTCAGCTTCCTGCGTGACCTGGCCAAGCGCAGCAAACCGTTTGCCGCCCAGGATCTGGAACAACTGAAAGCCTTCGCCGCCGAGCAAGGCTGCCCCGACCTGCAAAGCTGGGACAGCGGTTTCTACGGTGAAAAACTGCGCCAGCAGCGCTACAGCGTCGCCCAGGAAGCCCTGCGCGCGTACTTCCCGATCGACAAGGTACTGAGCGGTCTGTTCGCCATCGTGCAACGCCTCTACGGCATCGAGATCACCGAGCTGAAAGGCTTCGACGCCTGGCACCCGGACGTGCGCCTGTTCGAGATCAAGGAGAACGACCAGCACGTCGGACGTTTCTTCTTCGATCTCTATGCCCGCGCCAACAAGCGTGGTGGCGCCTGGATGGACGGCGCCCGGGACCGTCGTCGCACGATCGATGGCGTGCTGCAAAGCCCGGTCGCCAACCTGGTATGCAACTTCACCCCGGCCGACAGTGGCAAACCGGCCCTCCTGACCCACGACGAAGTCACCACACTGTTCCACGAGTTCGGCCATGGCCTGCACCACCTGCTGACCCGCGTCGAGCACGCCGGCGTATCCGGCATCAACGGCGTGGCCTGGGATGCCGTGGAGCTGCCAAGCCAGTTCATGGAGAACTGGTGCTGGGAGCCTGAAGGCCTGGCACTGATCTCCGGTCACTACGAGACCGGCGAACCGCTGCCCCAGGACCTGCTGGAGAAGATGCTCGCGGCGAAAAACTTCCAGTCCGGCCTGATGATGGTCCGCCAACTGGAATTCTCGCTGTTCGATTTCGAACTGCACGCCACCCATGGCGACGGCCGCAGCGTGCTGCAAGTGCTCGAAGGTGTGCGCGACGAGGTGTCGGTGATGCGTCCTCCGGCCTACAACCGGTTCCCCAACAGCTTTGCCCACATTTTCGCCGGCGGCTACGCGGCGGGCTACTACAGCTATAAGTGGGCGGAAGTGCTGTCGGCTGATGCGTTCTCGAAGTTCGAGGAAGACGGCGTGCTCAACGCCGACACCGGCCGCGCTTTCCGCGAGGCGATCCTGGCCCGTGGCGGTTCCCAGGAACCGATGGTGCTGTTCGTCGACTTCCGTGGCCGTGAGCCGTCGATTGACGCACTCTTGCGCCATAGCGGCCTGAGCGAGGACGCGGCAGCATGAGCGAGGGGCCTGTGATCACGAAAAAACGCTTTATCGCCGGGGCAGTCTGCCCGGCGTGCAGCGAGCCGGACAAGTTGATGATGTGGAACGAAGACGGCGTGCCGCACCGCGAGTGCGTCGCCTGTGGTTATTCCGACACGCTCAACGAACAAGGCCTATCGGTGCCCAAGGAACTGGGCACCCGGGTCAATACGTCGGCGCTTAAAGTGCCGGACGCCAAGGTCCAGGCGGTGCAGTTCTTTCCCAACCCCAAGTTGAAGAAAAAAACCGACTGACATGTCCGGCATCACCTTCCGGGCCACCCGGCCCGGGAGCGATACATATATACCGCCAGGCTTCACGCCTTCCTGCCCAGACTGGTCAGCCCAGACAGACAGGAAGGCCCTCCATGCCCCACGACGATAACCCGCTGCTGCAGGCGTATGACCTGCCGCCTTTTTCGCAGATTCAAGCCGAACACTTCTCACCCGCCCTCGACCGCCTGCTTGCCGAAAGCCGCGATCAGGTCGCCCATATCATCAAGACCCAGACGCCCTTCCCCACTTGGGACGACCTCGTGTTGGCCATGGATGAAATCCACACGCGATTGGAAGGCTTCGCTTACCTGCTGCACCTTCTGACCACGACCCGGACAGCGGACGCCTGGGCGCGGGCCTCCCTGGATTGCAGTGAACAACTACATGATTTCCAGGCTTCGCTGAAACAACACCCCACGCTGTTCGAGCTCTATCAGCGCTTGGCGGACAGCCAGATCGCCAGGCATTTCGCACCGACTCGCACACGGGTCCTGAAGAAAATCCTGCACCAATTTCACCAGCACATGCCGGCAGGCCAGAGCCTGCTGAAGCTGCGCATCAAGGAGGTCCAGGGGTTATTCCTGGAGAACCTGCAACTGGCCAACCAGGCCTGGCGCAAAACGTTTGACGATGAAGCTCAGCTGAGCGGCCTGCCGTCGCGGTTCAAGCAACAAATGGCCCGCCAGGCGCGGGAAGCCGGCCGCACGGGATGGCTGCTGACACTTAGCGATGAATCATTTGGCATCGTCACTCACTACGCCGACAACCGTTTCCTACGCCAGCAGATGTACGAGGCCTACAGCACCCGCGCATCGGATCAAGGCCCACACGCGGGCCAGTTCGACAACGCCGACATACTCAGGCAATTGCTCGATGACCGTCATCAGTACGCCACCTCCCTGGGCTATTCGAATTTTGCCCAGCTGGCGATCGAGCCAGAGCAAGCCGCCTCCACTGAAGAAGTCATGACGTTCCTGCGGGCACAGCTCGAACGGCAGCAGCACACATTCAAGCGGGACGCCGACCAGCTCAAGACCTTTGCCACGCAGCAAGGTCTCAGCGACCTCCAGCCCTGGGACTACCCCTACCTGGCGAATCAACTTCGCCAGCAGGCAGCAGGCGTTTCCAGGGAAGCGCTGAGTGTCTGGTTTGCATTGGAGCCCACGTTTGCCCAGCTGTTGCGGATGGCGACGGAGTTGTTCGGCGTCGACTTCGTCGAGCGACAGGATGTAGCGACCTGGCACCCCGACGTGCGTCTGTTCGAAGTCCGCGAATGGGACGCGACCATTGGTTACATTTATTTCGATCCGTTTTCGGATGCCAACCGAGACGGTTTTCCCAATACCACCACCCTGCGAAACCGCCACATCACCGCCGAGGGCCGTCCACGACACCCCATCGCAGCGCTGCATGGCTGGCTACCGCGCAGCGAGGGACCAGACCCGGTCCTGCTCGACCATCTGCAACTGCGAATCCTTTTCCATGAGTTCGGCCATTGCCTGCAGCATGTCCTGACCCGCGCCGACTATCGCGATCTGTCGGGCATCAACAGCCTGTCTCGCGACACCGCCGAATTTGCCGGGATCCTGTTCGAGCAATGGTGCTTCTCAAGGCAATGCCTGGTGCGGATCTCGAAGCACTATCAAACCGGAGAAAAGATGCCTGACGAGGTCGCCACTCAACTGTTGACCTTTGCCCGCACCCAGAACAGTTGGGAAACCGCGGTGCTGTTGCGCAGCGCTTTATTCGACATGGAATTACACCGCACCCACGGCGACGGGCGGACCGTCCAACAGGTATTTGATCAAACCAGCGCGCAGGTGGGGCATCTGCCGGTGTCGCCGAGCGAGCGCTGGCCCAATGGCCTGGACTACCTGGTGACCGGCTATGGGGCGACGATCTACGCCTACGCCTGGGCAAAGGAATTGGCCATGACCGTGTTCCAGCGATTCAAGCGCGACGGGCTGTTCAACCCGGTAACCGGCCGCGCGTTGCGTGAAACCATTTTTGCGCCAGGTGACTCGCGACCGCTGTCCGTCTCCATCGCCGCCTTTTCAGGCACGTCATCGATCAGCGCTCGGGCAGGGTGATCTGCGGCTCAAGGTGATGGGCTGTCGTGGTCGAGTTGACCCAGCTCTTCAAGGAGCAAAGGGCAAACACGCTAGTGCTGCATTCGCCGTTCGCCAATGCAAGACGGAGTTTTTCCACATCGGCCTGCATCATGTAACGAACCCCATCCTTGAAGTGATGGCTGTCGCCGAAGCCGCCTTCGGTCATTTCGTTCAGCGCGTCTTCTTTGCTCCAGCCCTGCACGACCACCCTGTACATCGCCGCCACCAGCCCGGTGCGGTCCGAGCCGTGCTTGCAGTGCATCAGTACGGGGCCCTTGGCTTCGGCCGCCTGGACGGCACGCAAGGCCCGAAGGATGTCGCTGTCGTCGACATGGTTGGTGCGATACGGCAACCGTACCTGCTCAATACCGGGGGTGGAGAGCCAGCGTGCATCCGACTCTGGCAGGAAGGTGATGACCGTGCCGATCCTGAGCTTCGTCAGCAGGGGCAAGGCTCCACCATCCGGCAAGGAACTGCGGTAAAGGGTGGGTGACATCTGGTAAAGGTTGTAATCCTTTTCTACAGGCTGGGCCCACTCAGCGGGCCTCGTCTGTACGACATCAGCGGCCTGGACCGAGGGCACGGCCAGCCCCATCAGCAAGGCCAGGCAACACAGTGAACGGGAGCGAAACTTGAACATGCACGGATGACCGGAAACAAGAGAGTTCGAAGTGGAGCAGTTTCGGCTCTGCCCAGTTAAAAACCCGTAACAAGGACGTCAAAGTGTTGTGAATTGTCATCGCAGATGCGCCAACGCCCCTCAGGCGCTGAATGGCACTGGTCCAATCCGAATGCAGGAGATACTGTATGCACATACAGCATCGGAGTATTTCTCATGTCGGCCTCTCTTCCGCCTCGCGGTCGTGGCACCGCTACCAACCCACACAACCGCTTCGCCCCGAGCCGCTCGGTGGTCGCAGATGATGGTTGGTATCAGGAAGTACCACTGACCCAAGGCACCGAAGTGCGCTTCGAGGCGGCGAAGACCATCATCACCCGCAATACCTCTCCGGATATCCCTTTCGATCGCTCGATCAACCCTTACCGGGGCTGTGAACATGGCTGTATCTACTGCTATGCAAGGCCCAGCCATGCGTATTGGGACATGTCGCCGGGGCTGGATTTCGAAACCAGACTGATTGCCAAGAGCAACGCCGCCGACGTGCTGGAGGAGCAACTGTCCAAGCGCGGCTATCAGTGCGCGCCGATCAACCTGGGCTCCAATACCGATCCTTACCAGCCCATCGAACGCGAACAGCGCATCACCCGCCGGATCCTGGAGGTGCTGCTGCGCTATCGCCACCCGGTGACCATCGTGACCAAGGGCTCGCTGATCCTGCGGGACCTGGACCTGCTCACCGAGCTGGCCCGGCAACGGCTGGTGGCGGTGATGATCAGCCTCACCACCCTGGACGACGAGCTCAAACGTATTCTCGAACCCCGCGCGGCGGCGCCCAAGGCGCGGTTGCGAGCGATCAGGGTGATGCGGGAGGCGGGCATTCCCGTGGGGGTGTTGTGCGCGCCGATGATTCCGATGATCAACGACAGCGAAATCGAAAGCCTGCTGAACGAAGCCCATGCCGCCGGTGCCCAAAGTGCTTCCTACATCATGCTGCGTTTGCCGCTGGAGGTCGCGCCACTGTTCGAAGAGTGGTTGCAGGCCCACTACCCGCAGCGCGCCGCCCATGTGTTGAGCCTGGTCCGCCAGAGCCGTGGCGGCGAGCTGTACGAGAGCCAGTTTGGCAAACGCATGCGCGGCGAAGGCCCCTTTGCCGACCTGCTGGCCCAGCGCTTCGCCAAGGCGATCAAACGCTTGGGGCTCGATCGGCGCGAAGGGTACACTCTCGACTGCGAGGCCTTTTGCCCGCCGGGCCGACAGATGTCATTGATTTGATTAAAGTTGACCCAGCAGCACAGGCTGGACAGGAGGGCACCTGCACTTTAGGTCATGCCCGTAATCATTGTCCTAGAGCCTCCGATTCAGTTTGAGTTAAGTTTCGACCGCTACCTTGTTCATCGAGTGACTGACGGGTCGAACCCTTTGACCTGGACGTTTTTTAACCAGCCACTGGCGTTATGAGGATGAATCATGAGTGACAAGGATAAACAGCCGTTGGCTGCGTCGGCTTCAGCCCAACCCGAGGCGGAAACCGCCGATGCAGCGCTGCAGCATATTGTTGACGGCTTTTTGCATTTCCATCACGAAGTCTTCCCGCAGCAGGAAGAACTCTTCAAGAAACTCGCCACCGCCCAATCGCCCCGGGCGATGTTCATCACCTGCGCCGATTCGCGCATCGTGCCCGAGCTGATTACCCATAGCTCTCCAGGCGATCTGTTCGTGACCCGCAACGTCGGCAACGTCGTTCCGCCTTATGGACAAATGAACGGCGGCGTCTCCACCGCCATCGAATACGCCGTACTGGCCCTTGGGGTGCAGCACATCATTGTGTGCGGTCATTCCGATTGCGGCGCCATGCGCGCGGTGCTCAACCCCGAAACCCTGGAAAGAATGCCCACGGTCAAGGCCTGGCTGCGCCACGCCGAAGTGGCCAAGACCATGGTCCACGACAACTGCCCGTGCGGCGACGAAAAACAAACCATGCCCATCCTCACTGAAGAAAACGTGATCGCGCAATTGCAGCACTTGCGAACGCACCCTTCGGTGGCCTCGCGCATGGCCAGCGGTCAGTTGTTCATCCACGGCTGGGTGTACAACATCGAGACCAGCGAGATCAAAGCCTTCGATGCGGACCAGGGTCGTTTCCTGCCGCTCGATGGCAGCCATCCGATCCCGGTCGCGACGCCCAAAGCGCGCTTCTAATCGCTCCTAAATAAATCCTTGCGTGGTCAAGCCTTCCTGCTCTTCGAGCGGGCGGGCCTTGCCATGCCTGAAGAATCTTCAGGAGAACCGCCATGCGTGCTGCTCAATTGAAAGCTGTTCTGCCACGGGAGCTGCTGGCTTCGGTGGTTGTGTTTCTGGTGGCGCTGCCCTTGTGCATGGGCATCGCCATTGCGTCCGGTCTGCCGCCCGCCAAGGGTCTGATCACCGGCATTGTCGGTGGACTGATCGTGGGCTTTTTCGCCGGTTCGAAGCTGCAAGTCAGCGGGCCGGCCGCCGGGTTGGCGGTGCTGGTTTTCGAACTGGTGCGCCAACATGGCGTAGGCATGCTCGGGCCGATCCTGTTGCTGGCCGGGCTCCTGCAATTACTGGCCGGGCGTTTTCGCCTGGGCTGCTGGTTCCGGGTCACCGCGCCGGCCGTGGTCTACGGCATGCTGGCGGGTATCGGCGTGCTGATCGTGCTGTCCCAGGTCCACGTGATGCTCGACGCGGCGCCCAAGCCGTCAGGGCTGGATAACCTGGCGGCATTCCCCGGCGCAGTCGCCCAGGCGTTGCCGTCGTTCGGCTGGCAGGCCGGCCTGCTGGGCCTGTCGACGATTGCGGTGATGTGGCTGTGGGAAAAATTTCGCCCTCACGGCCTGCGCTTCATACCCGGTGCCTTGCTCGGCGTCGGCTTGGCCACCGTGGCCAGCCTCGTGCTGGCCTTGCAGGTCAAGCGTGTCGAAGTACCGGACAACCTAGCCGAAGCCATCGACTGGCTGCGCCCGGCAGACCTGATGAACCTGGCTGATCCAATGTTGCTGGTTGCCGCCCTGACGGTCGCGTTCATCGCCAGCGCCGAAACCCTGCTGTCGGCGGCCGCCGTGGATCGCATGCACAGCGGCGAGCGGGCAGACTTCGACCGCGAACTGTCCGCCCAAGGTATCGGCAACATGCTCTGCGGCCTGCTCGGTGCCTTGCCGATGACCGGGGTGATCGTGCGCAGCTCGGCCAACGTCCAGGCCGGAGCCACCACGCGGATGTCGACGATTTTCCATGGCCTGTGGCTGCTGCTCTTTGTCCTGCTGCTGTCCAGCGTGCTGCAAAGCATTCCGGTGGCGAGCCTGGCGGGGGTGCTGGTCTACACCGGTTTCAAACTGGTGGATCTCAAGGCGTTTCGAGGCCTGGGCCGTTATGGCCGGATGCCGATGTTCACCTATGCCGCGACGGCGTTGGCGATCATCTTCACCGACCTGCTCACCGGCGTGCTGATCGGTTTTGGCCTGACCCTGGCGAAATTGGCCTGGAAAGCCTCGCGACTGAAAATCAGCCTGGTGGATCTGCCCCAGGAAGGTGAGATGGAACTGCGCCTGGTCGGCGCGGCGACCTTCCTCAAGGTGCCGGCGTTGACCCAGGTGTTGGGGACCATCCCCGAGGGCGTGACGGTGCATGTGCCGCTCAACAACCTGAGCTACATCGACCACTCCTGCCTGGAGTTGTTGGAAGAATGGAGCCGGGCGAACGCCAGCAAGGGATCGAAGCTGCTGATCGAGTCCCGCGGGCTCAAGCGCCGACTGGAAGGACGGTTGCGAACGACGACGGGGATTGGCGCTGCGGCGTCCTGACACCCTGATAAACGAATGTGGGAGCCAGCCTGCTCGCGATAGCGGTGCGTCAGACAACATTTTCGTTAGCTGATACACCGCGATCGCGAGCAGGCTCGCTCCCACAGGTTTTTTGTTGGCACTTGGAACAGTTGTACACACGTACACCTGTCAGCTATGACAGTAGACGCATTCGTTGAGCGAGACTTAGTTTGTAGGGGAGGTATCTTCCCTATCTCCCATGGAGCATTCCATGAACTACGCGCTGCTATACGAGTTCAACGACTCTAATGACGATGGTGTGTCAGAAGCCATAATCTCCCGATATAACAACGGGTATAGGCCCGGACTCAAGCCCGATGTCGTCGTCACGGCCTATGCCAATTCCACCACTGGCCAATATGAAACCGCTGAAGGTGTGGACGATGTCGAGGGCGACGACGACATCGACGCCGATGACGCGTCTTACTACACCCTTGCCGCCGACCTGGCCAGCGCCATGGTCACGTTGAGTAGCATGGATGAGCGGCGGCTGTACAAATGCATCCTGGTGTCGTTTGGCAGCAATAGCCGAAACACTGCACTGCCTGACGTCAACATCGGCCTCTACAAGAAAGATTCCGACATGACCGCCCCCGATTCAATCGTGACGGTGACCGGCTACAACAAGGGACTTTATCGAGAGGTCATCAACGCCACCGACGCCGACAGCGATGGCGATACGGATCTGGACGATCACTTGATCTACCGCAAGATCGCGAATTCCTTTGCCTCGATGAAAGACTTCAAGGCCTGAAAGCGAAGGGCATCCTTATGAACGAATGTGGGAGCGAGCCTGCTCGCGATGGCGGTGCATCAGACTACATTTTAGTCAGCTGATAGACCGCTATCGCGAGCAGGCTCGCTCCCACAGGGGGTTGGTGAGAGTCAGCTCTTGATCAAGCCGCCGGCTTATCCAGTTCCAGCCCGACCCCCAGGCGCCGCGACATGCACGGCCAGCGCTTCCAGGCGGCGCCGGTGTTCGGGCTGCTGAGTTTCTCGCGGTAGGTTTCCACCGACTCCAAGGCAAATGTCTCTTCGTTGAGCATCTCATCAAAGGCGTGATGCACCACTTCGTCGAGCTGGTTGGCAAAGGCTTCGCCGATCAACTGGTGGGCAATCAGATTGGCGACCGTCATGTCCAAGGGGATCAATGGCTGGCCGAAATGCTTGATGTACAGGTCATTGACCTCTTCGACGAATCGGTGGGCCAGGTAGGCCTCGTCCAGCAGGCTGTCGAGCCCGACATGGCCGGCCATGATCGTCGGCGGCTGGAGGAAATACTGTTCGGCGATTGTCAGCACCGGTTTGATTTGCGGCTCGATGCCCGCCTCCTTGGCGACCTCGTTGGCCGCATCCAGCAGGTCGGGGACTTCGTCGATGTAGGCGGCGACAAACCGCGCCAGGACGTCGTTGGCATTCGTCTCTGGCAATTGGATAGCCCGGTGCAGGTGCGGTAACTGGCCTTCCAACTGACGGGCCAATTGGCCGGTCTCGGCTTCGTGTTGTTGGGCTTTTTGGATCTGCTCGCGCAATGCGGCGGTGTTCATGAAAACTCCAGGAAAACAAAGGCAATGAAATAGGGAAGACATAACTTAGCTGGCGAATAAACACGCCTAAGACCTATTTGTCATAAATGCCTCTTCCTTGATGCAGCGCTGTTATATCGGTTTGCCATCATCTGGTTTCGCATCCTTCTCCATTCGCGGCCTCCAGCGCAAGTCCCGTCTGTTTCAAACGATTTACGCCATCGCGTTGCGAGGTTGCAGTCGCTGTCTATACTCGGTTCTGAATGGAGTTAGCTGATGAACCCGATGTACGGCAGCAAGGCACGGCGGTTCGAGTTCGTAGTCTGATGTAGCCGCTCTCCTTGCCGCGGGCTTTATGCCTACGGGATAACAAGAACGATAAGGGGAACCCGCAATGACGCGACATCCACATGTTTGGATGGGCCTCCTGTTGTGTTCGATTTTCAGCCAGGCACAAGCGGCCTGGACTGTGAATATGGCGCCTGGAGCGACACAGATCAGCAATGCAGTTTTCGACCTGCACATGACCATCTTCTGGATCTGTGTAGTGATCGGCCTCATCGTCTTCGGCGCCATGTTCTGGTCGATGATGATGCACCGCCGCTCGACAGGCCAGAACGCGGCCCACTTCCACGAGAACACCCGCGTCGAGATCCTCTGGACCATCGTGCCCTTCCTGATCCTGGTGGCCATGGCGATTCCCGCCACCGCGACCCTGATCAAGATGTACGACTCCAGCGAGTCGGACATCGATATCCAGATCACCGGCTACCAGTGGAAGTGGCACTACAAATACCTGGGCCAGGACGTCGAGTTCTTCAGCAACCTGGCGACACCCGCCGAACAGATCCATAACCAGAGCGCCAAGGGCGAACATTACCTGTTGGAAGTCGACAAGCCGCTGGTGCTGCCGGTCGACGCCAAGGTGCGCTTTCTGGTGACCTCCGCCGACGTGATCCACTCCTGGTGGGTGCCGGCCTTCGCGGTCAAGCGCGACGCCATTCCCGGCTTCGTCAACGAAGCCTGGACCCGGGTCGACAAGCCCGGCCTGTATCGCGGCCAGTGTGCCGAGCTGTGCGGCAAGGACCACGGTTTCATGCCCATCGTGGTCGAGGTCAAGAGCAAGCCCGACTACGAAAAATGGCTGGCCGAACGCAAGGCTGAAGCCGCGCAGCTCAAAGAGCTGACCAGCAAGGAATGGACCCTCGACGAACTCAAGGAACGTGGCGACAAGATCTACCACACCACCTGCGTGGCCTGTCACCAGGCCGAAGGCCAGGGCCTGCCGCCGATGTTCCCGGCACTCAAGGGCTCGAAGATTGCCACCGGGCCGAAGGCCGATCACCTGAGCCTGGTTTTCCACGGCAAACCGGGGACCGCCATGGCAGCGTTCGGCAAGCAGCTGTCGGAAGTCGATATCGCCGCCGTCGTGACCTATGAACGTAACGCCTGGGGCAACAACAAGGGCGACATGGTTACGCCGAAAGAAGTGCTGGAACTCAAACAGGCGGAAAGCAAATGAGCCGGCCTGACGTGTGTTCCCGCAACCGGTCGGGGCTCATCGCCCCGCGCCGTCCAGCCCATTCGTTCGAAGGAGACAGGACATGAGTGCTGTGATCGATGACCACGGTCATGCCGGCGCCGACCACGCCCACGGCCCCGCCAAGGGCCTGATGCGCTGGGTACTGACCACCAACCACAAGGATATCGGCACGCTGTACCTGTGGTTCGCCTTCTCCATGTTCCTGCTGGGCGGCTCGTTCGCCATGGTGATCCGCGCCGAGCTGTTCCAGCCCGGCCTGCAGATCGTGGAACCGGCGTTCTTCAACCAGATGACCACCATGCATGGCCTGGTGATGGTCTTCGGCGCGGTGATGCCGGCCTTCGTCGGCCTCGCCAACTGGATGATCCCGTTGATGATCGGTGCGCCGGACATGGCCCTGCCGCGCATGAACAACTTCAGCTTCTGGTTGTTGCCGGCCGCCTTCCTGCTGCTGGTGTCCACGCTGTTCACCGCGGGCGGCGGGCCGAACTTCGGCTGGACCTTCTACGCCCCGCTGTCCACCACCTATGCGCCGGAAAGCGTGACGTTCTTCATCTTCGCCATCCACCTGATGGGGATCAGTTCGATCATGGGCGCGATCAACGTGATCGCCACCATCCTCAACCTGCGCGCCCCCGGCATGACGCTGATGAAAATGCCGCTGTTCGTCTGGACCTGGCTGATCACCGCGTTCCTGCTGATCGCGGTGATGCCGGTGCTGGCCGGCTGCGTGACGATGATGCTGATGGACATCCACTTCGGCACCAGCTTCTTCAGTGCCGCCGGCGGCGGTGATCCGGTGCTGTTCCAGCACGTGTTCTGGTTCTTCGGGCACCCCGAGGTGTACATCATGATCCTGCCGGCCTTCGGTGCCGTCAGCTCGATCATCCCGGCGTTCTCGCGCAAGCCGCTGTTCGGCTACACCTCGATGGTCTACGCCACGGCGGCCATTGCGTTCCTGTCGTTCATCGTCTGGGCGCACCACATGTTCGTGGTGGGCATTCCGCTGGTGGGCGAGCTGTTCTTCATGTACGCCACCCTGCTGATCGCCGTGCCCACCGGAGTGAAGGTGTTCAACTGGGCCAGCACCATGTGGCAAGGCTCGCTGACGTTCGAGACGCCGATGCTGTTTGCCGTGGCGTTCGTGATCCTGTTCTCCATCGGTGGTTTCTCCGGGCTGATGCTGGCCATCGCCCCGGCGGACTTCCAGTACCAGGACACCTACTTCGTGGTCGCGCATTTCCACTACGTGCTGGTGCCCGGCGCGATCTTCGGGATCTTCGCCTCGGCCTACTACTGGCTGCCGAAATGGACCGGCCACATGTATGACGAAACCCTCGGCAAGCTGCACTTCTGGCTGTCGTTCATCGGGATGAACATGGCGTTCTTCCCCATGCACTTCGTCGGCCTGGCGGGCATGCCCCGGCGGATTCCGGACTACAACCTGCAATTCGCCGACTTCAACATGGTTTCGTCCATCGGCGCGTTCATGTTCGGCACTACGCAGATCTTCTTCCTGTTCATCGTGATCAAGACCATCCGCGGCGGCCCGCCAGCACCGGCCAAACCGTGGGATGGCGCCGAAGGGCTGGAGTGGAGCGTGCCGTCGCCGGCGCCGTATCACACCTTTACTACGCCGCCGGAAGTGAAATGAACACGGTTGCCCTTGTGGGAGCGAGCCTGCTCGCGATAGACGCGACTCGGTGTGCCAGATGCACCGCTATCGCGAGCAGGCTCGCTCCCACAGGGGTTCGTGGGGAGGTTGAGAGCCATGGCTGAGTCGATTTCGCTGAAGAAACTGGTCACCCGCCTGATGATCGTGGTGGTGGCGATGTTCGTCTTCGGCTTTGCCCTGGTGCCGATCTACGACGTGATGTGCAAGGCGTTCGGCATCAATGGCAAGACCGCCGGGCAGTACGAAGGCGAGCAGGTGGCCGATGCGTCGCGGCAGGTGCGCGTGCAGTTCCTGTCGACCAATGCGGTGGACATGCCCTGGGACTTCTACCCCAAGGGCGATCAGTTGGTGGTGCAGCCGGGCGCGGTGAACGAGATGGTCTTCGTGGCCCACAACCCCACCGACCGGCCGATGAGCGCCCAGGCCGTTCCGAGCATCGCGCCGAGCACCGCGGCGGCGTACTTCCACAAGACCGAGTGTTTCTGTTTTACCCAGCAAGTGCTGCAACCCGGTGAACGGATCGAAATGCCCATGCGCTTCATCGTCGACCGGGACATGCCCAAGGATGTGAAGCACCTGACGCTGTCCTACACGCTGTTCGATATCACCGCTCGTCATCCACCGGTGGCTCAAAACACTGAACGATAGCGTGCCCGATAAGGAGAACAATAAATGGCAACTCACGAACACTATTACGTTCCGGCCCAGAGCAAATGGCCGATCATCGCCACGGTCGGGATGTTCGTCACGGTGTATGGCCTGGCGACCTGGTTCAACGACCTGAAGGCCGCCCGACCGGAATCCCACGGCCCGCTGATCTTCTTCGTCGGCGGCCTGCTGGTGGCCTACATGCTGTTCGGCTGGTTCGGCGCGGTGGTCAAGGAAAGCCGCGCCGGGCTGTACAGCCCGCAGCTCGACCGCTCGTTTCGCTGGGGCATGAGCTGGTTCATCTTTTCCGAGGTGATGTTCTTCATCGCCTTCTTCGGTGCGCTGTTCTACGTGCGCCACGTGTCGGGACCGGCTCTGGGCGGCGAAGGCACCAAGGGCCTGGCCCATATGCTCTGGCCGAACTTCCAGTTCACCTGGCCCTTGCTGAACAACCCCGACCCGAAACTCTTCCCGGCGCCCAAGGAAGTCATCAGCCCCTGGGGCCTGCCGCTACTCAACACCGTGCTGCTGGTCAGCTCCAGCGTCACGGTCACCATCGCCCACCATGCCTTGAAAAAAGGCCACCGTGGCGCGCTGAAGCTCTGGCTGGCGATCACCGTGCTACTGGGTTGCGCGTTCCTGAGCTTCCAGGCCGAAGAATACATCCACGCCTACAAGGAACTGGGCCTGACCCTGGGCTCCGGTGTCTACGGCGCGACGTTCTTCATGCTCACCGGTTTCCACGGCGCCCACGTCACCATCGGCACGATCATCCTGTTCGTCATGCTGATGCGCATCATGCGCGGGCACTTCGACAACGAGCATCAGTTCGGCTTCGAGGCGGCGAGCTGGTACTGGCACTTCGTCGATGTGGTGTGGATCGGGTTGTTCATCTTCGTCTACGTGCTCTAGCGCTCTTACCAAGGCGCATGGGACACCAACTGGCCGCTGAAGAAGCCCCAGGCAATCAAGCCGACGGTGACAGCGGCCAGGCTGACCCGAATCGCCAGGGCGATCATCAGGCGATTGGAATCGCTTTCGTCCTTGACCAGAAAAAACAGACCGCTGAACAGGCTGACAACCGTGGCGATCAGCATCAGGACGATGGCTGCTTTTAGCATCAGGGACACTCCGGGGGGACGCGATGCACGTGAGTATAGCTTTCCCGTTCGACGACTTTCGGGCGGCGCCATGAAAGGCTTCCGGCCGGGCCTCGTACCGACACTGGTGGTGGCCATTCTGGTGCCGGTGATGGTGTGCCTGGGCTTCTGGCAATTGAGCCGGGGCGAACAGAAGCGCGTGCTCATGGCGAACTACGCCGAGCGTCGCGTGGCGCCGCCAATGGACAGCGCCGAGCTGCAACAGACGGCGGATCCAGCCTTTCGGCCGGTGCAGCTCAGCGGTCAGTTCGACGCCGAGCACAGCATCCTGCTCGATAACCGCCAGCACGACGGCAAGGTCGGCGTCGAGTTGCTACAACCCTTTCTCGACCACCGCACCGGGCTGTGGCTGCTGGTCAATCGTGGGTGGCTGCCCTGGCCTGACCGCCGCACCCCGCCGGTCTTCGACACCCCCGAACAGCCTTTGAGCCTGGAGGCCTGGGTCTATGTCGCGCCCGGCACCACGTTCCAGCTCCATGCCGACCCCAGCGGCGCACCTTGGCCACGTCTGGTCACCGCCATCGAGCCGGACAAGCTCTGGGCCGAGCTGGGCCGCCACGGTTTCGCCTATGAATTGCGCCAACAAAACGGCCCCGGCGCCTACCGGACCGATTGGCCGGTGGTGAGCATGGGCCCGGAAAAACACCTCGGTTATGCCGTGCAGTGGTTCGCCATGGCGGCGGCACTGTTCGGCCTTTTTCTTTATCTCGGATGGCATAACGCAGGGAGACACCATGGGAACCGCCATGAATCCAACCAACACGTCTGAGGCACCCTCCGCGCGCGACCGTCGCAAGGGACGCCTGCAACTGCTGCTGATCGTGTTCGGCGTCATCGGCCCGATGATCCTGGCCACCGGCATGTACAAATTCCAGTTCTGGGTCCCGGACAGCCGCAGCTATCACGGCGAACTGATCGGCACCGGCCAGACCCGCGCGGAGATCGGCGTACAGGCCGATGAGCAGCGCTGGCAGATCCTCGTCACAGCGCCGAAGGAATGCTCGGCGGACTGCCGGCAACTGGTGTACCTGGCCCGACAGGTGCAGATCGGCCTCGGTCGCGACGCGTCCCGCGCCAGCCATGCCCTGGCCATCGCCCAACCGCTGGATGCCGAATATGACGCCCAGCTGCAGCGCGAATACCCACAACTGCAACGCTACCCGCTGGACTTGCCGGTCTATCAGAAAGACGTCCAGAACACCGACGGCGCCCAGCTGTGGATCATCGATCCCCACAGCAACCTGGTGCTGCGCTACGACGCCCGGGTCAAGGGCAAGGACCTGCTCAACGACCTGCGGCACCTGCTGAAACTGTCGAACATCGGATGAGGGCATCGACATGGCCAAACCAGGATTTCGCCTTGCGCTGTTTGCCACCCTGCTGGCACTGATCGTCGTATTGCTGGGCGCCTACACCCGCCTGACCCACGCCGGCCTCGGTTGCCCGGACTGGCCCGGTTGCTACGGGTTCATCAGCGTGCCCAAGAGCGAAGCCCAACTGGCCCATGCCGAACTGCATTTTCCCGATACCCCGGTGGAAGCCCACAAGGGCTGGAACGAGATGGTCCATCGCTACTTCGCCGGGACCCTGGGCTTGATGATCGTAGCGTTGGCGGCACGGTCCTGGATGAACCGCCACCGCCCGGGCCAGCCCTTGAAGTTACCGCTGTTCCTGCTGGCGGTGGTCTTCGCGCAAGCGGCATTCGGCATGTGGACCGTAACCCTGAAGTTATGGCCGCAGGTGGTGACCGGACATTTGCTGGGCGGCTTCGCGACGTTGAGCCTGCTGTTCCTGCTCACCTTGCGATTGTCCGGGGTGCTGCCGGCGCTGACCGTGCCCAAGCGCCTGCAACATTGGGCCACGGCCGGGCTGCTGCTGGTGATCGGGCAGATCGCCCTCGGTGGTTGGGTCAGCTCCAATTACGCCGCGGTGGCCTGCATCGACTTCCCCACCTGTCACGGCCAATGGCTGCCAGCGGCGGACTTCGCCAATGGCTTCCACCTGACCCAACACATCGGCCCGAACTACCTGGGCGGCCAACTCGACAGCGACGCCCGCACCGCCATTCACCTGACCCACCGGATCGGCGCGTTGCTGGTGACGGTGGTGCTGCTGGGCCTGGCCTGGCAACTGAAAACCGTGGGCATGACCCGCCTCGCCGGCCTGGTGCTGGTCGCGCTGACGGCGCAGATCACCCTGGGCATCAGCAACGTGTTGTTCCACCTGCCGCTGCCGGTGGCCGTCGCCCACAACGCCGGGGGCGCAGCGCTGCTGCTGACCCTGGTGCTGGTCAATTATCACGCCCGTACCAGCCTGGTCCGGGTCAAGCATCAAGTCCCGCTGCGCTGGCGGTTCAACCCGCATAAACACGGCACCAGCCCCATCACAATAAAAGGAGAGATGCCATGGCAACCCTGACCGGTGCACGCCGCAGCCAGGCGATCTGGCGCGACTATCTGGAGCTGACCAAGCCGAAAGTGGTGGTGCTGATGCTGATCACCTCACTGGTCGGCATGTTCCTCGCCACCCGCGCCGGCGTGCCGTGGACGGTGCTGGTGTTCGGCAACCTGGGGATCGCCCTGTGTGCCGGTGGCGCGGCGGCGGTCAACCACGTGGTGGACCGACGCATCGACGCAGTAATGGCCCGCACCCACAAACGGCCCTTGGCCGAAGGCCGGGTTTCGCCGGCCGCCGCACTGACCTTCGCCCTGGCCCTGGCGGTGATCGGCCAGGCCCTGCTGCTGGCCTTCACCAACCCGCTGACGGCCTGGCTGACCTTGGCCTCCTTGCTGGGCTATGCAGTGGTCTACACCGGTTTCCTCAAGCGCGCGACGCCGCAGAACATCGTCATCGGCGGCCTGGCCGGCGCTGCGCCGCCGTTGCTGGGTTGGGTCGCCGCCACCGGCCATGTCAGCGCCGAACCGCTGTTGCTGGTGCTGATCATCTTCGCCTGGACCCCGCCGCACTTCTGGGCCCTGGCGATCCATCGCAAGGAGGAATACGCCAAGGCCGACATCCCGATGCTGCCGGTCACCCACGGTGAGCACTACACCAAAATCCACATCCTGCTCTACACCCTGGTGCTGCTGGCGGTGAGCCTGATGCCGTTCGTGATCCAGATGAGCGGGCTGCTCTACCTGGTGTGTGCGCTGGTGCTGGGCGCGCGGTTCCTGCAATGGGCCGTGGTGTTGTACCGTGGCAGTCGGCCGCACGCGGCGATCAACACGTTCAAGTACTCTATCTACTACTTGTTCCTGCTGTTCATCGCCCTGCTTGTAGATCATTACTTACTGTTGAGCCTATGACCCGAACCCAGAAAACCGTCTTCATCCTCGTGGCCGTGATCGCGCTGATTCTCGGCCTCACCGTCAACAAAGTGCTGTCCGGCAAAGGTGAAGGCGACCCGACGGGGCTGATCGACGCCGGCATCATCCTGCTGCCCCAGGCGCGCACCCTGCCGGAAGTGAAAATGACCGACCAGGACGGCCAGCCCGTGGCCGTGGACGGCTTGAAAGGCAAATGGAGCCTGCTGTTCTTCGGCTACACCTTCTGCCCGGACATCTGCCCGACCACCCTCGCCCAACTGCGCCAGATCAAAAGCGAGTTGTCGAAAGAGGCTGTGGATAAGTTGCAGATCGTACTGGTCAGCGTCGACCCGAACCGCGACACGCCCAAGCAGCTCAAGCAATACCTGGGCTACTTCGACCCACAGTTCATAGGCCTCACCGCCGCATCCATCGAAGATCTGCAAAAACTGGCGAATGCAGTGAGCATCCCGTTCATCCCGGCGGACACCAGCAAACCCAACTACACCGTCGACCACAGCGGCAACCTCGCCGTCATCGGCCCGGACGGCAGCCAACGTGGGTTCATCCGAGCGCCGTTGAACAACCAGAAGCTGGTGGCGCAGTTGCCGGAGATGCTGAAGCGCAAATAGCACCTACCCACACCTCTGTGGGACCAATGCTGTTCACCAGAGAAAGTAGATAAACCTGTGGCGAGGGGATTCATCCCCGCTGGGGCGCAAAGCGCCCCCAAAACCCGAGCACGGGACGCGTCAGACGAGTCGAGAAGAACTGCGCTCCCCCCGCCACAACTGAATCGACAAACCTTTAAGCGAACCGCATCCCCCTGTGGGAGCGAGCCTGCTCGCGATGAACTCAGCGCGGTTCCAAGCGAAAACCACCCCCTGCATCACCCAAAGCCCTCCTCCTACAGCCCCCACCTACACCCCACCACCAAGCCACGCATCCTTGCGCCTTTGCCTACAACTACGCCAGAATCCGCCCGCTTGTGCGCCTTGTTCCGGGGTTCTATTGTTTTCCTGCCACTGCTCATCAGTGGTCGGGTTTAGTAGCCCGGGGTTGTGTCAGTAAGATGCATGAGCTTTCATCCAGGCAGGTTCCTACCATGCCCTTGATGGTGGCTGTGCGCAGGGCGCTTCGGCGCGCCGGCAATGCTGATCTCCCCGGTCTACTAACCTGCGTACAGCCGCCACCCTTCTTTTAGTAGGGAAAAGGTTGCGGCTTAGCCATGGAGTAATCAGCACATGTTCAAACCTTCACCGAATCCGCCAGAGGCGGACCCTACTTCCCCCCAAACCAAATCCAAGACCAAAAAGCTCGACGAAGCCGCCAATCGCGCTTTGGATTTCTATCTCTTACCAAAAGAGAAACCCGACGATCCCAAACCGGGCCAGGTCTTCACCGTTGTGAAGGACCTCGATGATGAGTGCCTGCTCGCCAACCTCACGGAAACCCTGGCGTCGGCGGATGCCATGGTCAGTGATTTGGCGTTTGAGTTGGACGGATCGCGGCGTCATGTGGCGCTGGGGATTCAGCAGTTGATTGAGCTGAGTTCATTGTTGGCGAATCGGGTGTTGGATAACGCGGAGCCGAGGCAATAAGTAAGCGTTTCTCAACGAAAAACCCGGCGTTCTGCGCCGGGTTTCCATTTTGACTCCGTCCTCCTTAAGTGGCAGAGAACGGCCAGAAACGGACGCTAAGAACAGAAGAAACAAATTTGACCCACTTCTTTCTCGAAATATGTCAGCGAGAGGGTGATACGCGCGTTTCCATTTTTTGCATAGGTTGTGAAATTTTGGCGCTTTAACTCAACTCCCTGAGGTAGGATTGAGTTAGGACGATCCTCGCTAAGCCAGGACGTCTTAGGGGGGTGACTCCTCCGACTGCGACCCCGTCAGGCCGCTTAAGGTGATTGTGTACGAGCCCGTTCCCGGTGGATGCCGATCGGATAACTCAAACACTTGAGCCGATGCTTGCGGCCATTCGCGGTAAGCCAAAAGCAAGCGCCCGGCAAGGCGCTTTATAAATAACCAACCCTTAAAAGTTGGCAGCGCTGTCAGCACTTCGCAGGGCTTTTGCCATGTTCAAGTTGCGGACAAAAGCGGTACAGGTGGAAGTCAGTCTTTGGGCGCTAGCATTTATTGCGAGTGGTCTTTTAGACAGATTTGTTTCCTAGGCTGATGGGGGGAGGGATACCTCCCCCCTGATCCTGGCCACTCAATTCGATTACGCGCTCAAAGATTAAAAGTTTGATTTGTCGTTTAGAAAAGTAGAAAAGGGGGACAGATTTATTTTCAAAAAATAGATCCGCCCCCTTTTCCGGTGGAGTTATCGACCGTATTAGCCCCCGAAACCGATAAACCAAGGTGACATTGTCCGACCTCTATGTCCTTCGTACTCCGACTTCCTTTCAAGCTGCCTTCGGCAATAAAATAAATTGATGACGGCCGGGATAAATAATAAGTTGAACAGCCATTGAAACGCATCTGTTGATCCTAGGATAATCGCCGCAAGCAGATTAATTAGAACCATTCCAATTATTAAAAGGTCGTACCTAATATATCTGCGCTTTATTAAAGCAAAGCTTTCCCAATCATAAATCAACCAATCGTGGGAAAATTCGCCGCATTTGGGGCAGTTAAGGGTAGGCGGAAGGCTGCCTACAATGTAACCACAGCCAGGGCATCGAAGCTTCATGGTGCTACTCCGAACGCTTGCTCATTAGGTGACATGCCATGTCGTGTTTCTTATCGCGGCAACCAATATATCTATCGAGGGGAAACGCGACTGGGCGACGATGAGCCTGACTACAGAAAAAGCGTAGCAGGACACGACCTATTCGCCACCCGTCTTCCACCGACCGCTTCGGCAGGTACATTGGGGCGTGGTGTCTGTCTAGCCCTGAAACAGGTGTAAACCTATTTCAGGGCTAGACAGTGTACCGACGACCTATCCCCGGGCTCATGAGATAAATCTATCCCCTTTTCGATTTCCATGCGTAAGGTCAGGACATTACCTCTGGGCCGGTATGCTAGCCCCGTCCCGCACCTGCATCAGCGCAAATCCCAGCAGATTCAAGCCTTTCCACAGATTCGGATTGTTCGCATCCGCGTTGTCCTGCGCGAGCCCTATCCCCCAGATGCTATCAACCGGACTGGCTTCGACAATAACGCGCGAACCGGTTTGTAGAAGGTATTCGTGCAACAGCGGATTCTGAGAGAACTTGGCTTGGTTCGCTCGGACGACGATGTCGTAGCGGTGTTGCAGCCAAATATTGTCATTGAATCCGCGCACGTTGCGGCCAAGTGCTTTGGCGGCATTAGGAGTAGGCGCGTGGAGCACCTGAGTACGGATTTCCTGATCGTCGAACAGGGCTGCTTTCTCAGCCATCATGAAGTGCTCGGCTGTTGGGTAACACTGACCGTCGACAGTGAAGCCGGCCTCGAACCATTGGCTGAAGCACGAAGCCGTGACGCCGGTTTTGCTGCGCTGGTGTCCCCAGAAAAAAGTGAACTCCAGATGTTCTCCAGAGTTGAAACGGGTGCACAGATCCTTCAGATGTTCAGAGTCGTTCAATGACATATCCTCGCTAGCTGAGGATCGACGTTACAGCTACTTTATTGACCAAGGCAATAACGAAGCTCCGCTATTGCAGCGGAACATACACATCCGTCTGCCACTGATCCGGCGGTGTCTAGAATAAGCGGGAGTAAGGGGACGAGTAAGGGGACAGATTTATTTTCAGTAAATAAATCTATCTCCTTTTCTCGGAGGTCCTCAAGCACATGACCAGCCGCTGGGGCGTGCTGGTGCTGGTCATGCTGCTGGGCGGGATGCACCGCTTCAGCGAACTGCGCCGCAAGATCGGCGGGTTCAGTGAGAAGATGCTGTCGCAGACGTTGCAGGAGCTTGAATAGGATGGGGTGGTCAACCGCAAATCGCTGCCGGTGGTACCGCCGCATGTGGAGTACAGCTTGACGCCGTTGGGGCGGGAAGCGGCGGAGCATCTTGAGGTGATGGTGAATTGGATTGAGGAGAAGATTCCGCAGACTATGGCGGTGCGGCGGAGTCGGTTGGGGGTTGAGTTGGGGAGTGATTGGGGCCTATCGGCGGAAGAGACAGGTCTGGACCTGACCACACCTCCAAGCCACGTATCGTCGCGCCTTTGCCTACAACCGCACCAGAATCCGCCGGCTTTTCAGCCCTGCCCTCGAGCTCTATCGTTTCCTCACCACTGGCCGAGCCGGTATCGATGACACTCCGGCATGCTAGCTCCCCGGGAAAGTCATAGGCCCGACCGCATCAAGCTTTCGGCAGCTAGCTTTGGTGGCTCATGTTCACCGGTACACACCGTCTATATACTCAAATCATGGAACGTATCCAATCAATCAATCTCGCGCGGATAGACTGGTGTTGTACCGATCACGGTATGACGCGGGACGAGCTCGCCCGTGAGATCGATATAGCACCTGCCAGCTTTGAAAAAGTGATGGCCGGCGAGACGGGACTGACCTTCAACCAGTTGCGTAAGCTCGCGGCCTTTTTCGGGCGAGGCACCTTGTTTTTCATAGAGCCAGGGCCGGTCAACGAGGCAAAGGTGCACTCGCCGCAGTTCCGCACCTTGAGCAATCAGAAACCGGAGCTTTCGCACCGCCTGAAGCTGCTGGTTGAGCGAGTGGAGCACCATCGCACCGTGTACCTTGCACTACGTGAGGAGCTTGATCCGACGGAGGTCGTGCGTTTCTCGCCGCCCGACCTGGCAGGCCTGAGCATCCCCGATGCGGCCAGCCGTGTGCGTGAGTGGCTAGGCCTGGCGAGCCGCAACAATTTTGACAGTTATCGTAAGGCCATCGAAGCGCGCGGTCTGCTGGTCTTCCGCAGCAATGGCTACAACGGTAAATGGCAGATTGCCAAAGAAAACCCGATTCTCGGTTTTTCGCTCTACGATTCTGAATGCCCGGTAATCGTCGTCAAAAAGCAGGATGCAGATACCCGCCAAAGCTTCACGTTGATGCATGAGTTGGGGCACCTACTTATTCATCGTGCAAGCTCGATTGATGATGAAGAGGATTTGTATTCGGCGGACGATAAAGAGCAAGAGGCGAATGCCTTTGCCGGCCATCTATTGGTCCCCGATCGGTTTTTGCTAAGCATTCATGACAATGAGCGCCCTGCTGAGGCGGCCGAATTTGATGGCTGGCTGGAACCACAACGCAGGGCGTGGGGTGTGAGCGGCGAGATGATCCTACGGCGTCTGATGGATGCCGGACGTTTGCCAAGCGAAGCCTATGCGGCATACCGGCGGTGGAGCACGCAACGAGTAATGCCTGAAAAAGAGGGTGGCAGCCGAGAGCACCGCAATCGCGAACCCCGGCACATTTTTGACGATGGTTACGTGCGCACAGTGCTGGAAGCCATGAACGCTCGTCGTATCACTCTTGCCAAGGCAAGCAGCTATCTCGACAACCTTAAGATCTCGGACCTGCACAAGCTGGAACGCTTCTATGCAGGTGTTTGATGCCTCATCCATGCTTTACGCATGGGATAACTACCCTATCGCGCAGTTTCCGGGTCTTTGGGCATGGATGGCGGATCGAGTGATACAAGGGGGATTCGGATGTCCGAGGTTGCCGCCGAAGAGGTTGGGCACAAAGCACCGGAGTGCGTGACTTGGCTGAAGGATGCAGGTCTGCAAAAGATGCCCGTGACCGAGGCGATCCTGTTGGAAGCCTTTCGTATCAAAGGATTGCTCGAAATCGAAGAAGACAGATACGGTGCTGGGGTCGATGAAAACGATTTATACATCATTGCCACCGCGAAGCTACATGGCTGCGAATTAGTCACGGATGAGGCGTTTCAGCCTTCTGCGAACAAGCAAAAGCGCAATTGGAAGATTCCTGCTGTTTGCAACATGGAAAGTGTGCAACCCCCCTGGATCAACTTCCTCGACTACATCAAGCGATCACAAGCGGTTTTTGGGTGATGACTTCAACTCATTGAGTACAAAATGGGATATTTTCTGATATTCCATTTACCCCTTCTTCTCCTTGGTCAACCTGCTCAAACCGCCGCCGTTTCATGAACAACCTCATCCCGTAGCCACGGCAAAGACCGACAGCAATCCCAGATCAAACCCGAACAAGTGGTTCTGACCTGCCACAACGCAGCCAACCGCACCCGCCGCCGCCAACACCATTCCCAGCCACTGCTTAACTGATCGGCATTAGACGAGGGGACGGATATATTTTCAGAAAATAAACCCGCCCCCCCTTTCTACCTATGCAACAGAAAACGCTGGGTAATCGGTATATCCCTGCTCGTTGCCACTGTAATAGGTACTCTGGTCGGCAGGCGCCAGCGGTGCACCAACCTTGAACCGCTCCGGCAGATCAGGGTTGCTGATGAAAAGGCTACCGAAGGTCACCGCATCCGCTAAGCCACTCTCCAAAGCCTGTTCGGCTGTTTTCTGGTCGTAACCGACATTCACCACAAACAGGCCCGTGAAGCGTTTTCTTGCTTCAGGTGCCAACAGTTTCAGGCCCTCGGGCAATGCGGGCGGCTCCATGAAGTGCAGGATGCCCACTTTCTTCTTTTCCAACGCTTCGACGACAAACATGTAGGTTTGCTCAAGCGAGGAATCGCCCATGTCGTTGTAAGGAATACGCGGTGAGAGCCTTACAGAGACCCGCTCTGGTCCGAATACTTTGATAGCAGCGTCCGTGGCTTCCAGCAGGAAACGGGCGCGCTTTTCAATGGTGCCGCCATAAGCGTCGGTTCGTTTGTTGGATCCGTCTTCCAGGAACTGAGCCGGCAAGTAGCCGTTGGCACCGTGAACTTCGACGCCGTCAAACCCCGCCGCTTTGGCTGCGCGGGCGGCGGTTTCGTAATCGTTCAGGGTGGCTTGGATTTCGTCGAGGGTTAGTGCCCGTGGCACAACGGACGGCTTGATCCCCTCGTCAGTGAAGGCTTGGCTGTTGAAAGGTACCGCCGATGGCGCAACAGGTAATTCGCCATTGTGGAAATCAGGGTGGGAGGCACGGCCTGTGTGCCATAGCTGGGCGAAGATCAGCCCCCCCGCTTCATGGACGGCTTGGGTGACCTTCTTCCATCCAGCAATTTGCTCCGATGTATGGATACCGGGCGTGTTAGTCCAACCAATGGCCTGGGAGCTGATCTGGGCTCCTTCCGAGAAGATCAGACCTGCGGATGCGCGCTGTGCGTAATAAGTTGCGGTGAGTTCATTGGCGATTCGGTCTTTCGAACGCCCTCGGGTCATAGGTGCCATGAACACACGGTTTTTGAAGGTCAGCTGTGCATTGCCGACGGGCGTTAATAGTTTTGAATGGCTCATGAGATTCTCTTTGGCTAACGATGATCTTCAATCGAATGTCCACCCAGCAGCGTTCGCGACGCACATGGCGACCCGTTACGTGAATCCGTAAATAGTTTTCGGGAATATTGATGGGCGCACCGAGGTGCTGACGCGATCACGGTATACCGAATAAATCTGGCGTCAATCAGGCACCTTGAGTCGCGTTAGTAGGTCTGAGGAAACCTGGTTTCCAGGCGGATATCTCAAACGACAGGCGCAATGCCTGTCGTTCAGCGGATCAAAATATGGCTGGGTTACTCGCGTCCGATCCGATCAACCAGGTTGGGAAAACGACGCGATCGCAAGCCCTGACACGTCTTTGGCCTGGTCGAATATTTCCCTGGCGGCTTCAACTTCGGACAGTTTTACAAGTGTCCATTCATGGAGTTGGCTCAGGGGCCGTTGCAACGTGCGACCAAGCGCTGTGATCTGGTATTGCACCGCCACTGGCGAGAGCGATATCACCTGGCGCGACACCAGGCCATTGCGCTCGAGACGGCGCAAGCACTGCGTCAGCGCCTTCTGGGTAACGCCCTCCAGCCTGCGCCTGATTGCATTGAAACGCTGCGGGCCCTCGTCCAGCACGACTAACACCATCATCGACCACTTGTCAGATATCTGCTCGAAGAGGGCACGGCTGGGGCATGCCGATGAAAAGCATTGGGGTTCGATTTCGAGCATTGCGGTTTCCTCTGGATGCCAAGGCGATCTTGGGCTTTCTATTCGTCGCCGGTATCCAGAATATACCGTTAGGAAGCGGCGGATCTATTACCGCTCAGCCACGGACCAGATGGCTGTCGATCAAGCTCGCGACTGCATCTGCATGGGTAAAGCCCCGGCTGTGATCGGCGCCAGGGAAACATGCAACTGCGCGTGGGCAACCGTTGAGCAAGACGCTGACCAACTCGAACGGGGCTGATCGGATCCGCATTGCCCCACAGCAGCAGGACCGGCATGCGCAGCTCGGCCAGCCGCAACGAGAACTCGGTACGGTCGTCGAGAAACCACCTCGGCAGAGTCGGGTTGGCGGCGGCAAATTCCGGGCGCCAGGGGATGAATCCCCTCACCACAAGGGAGGCGGCGCTTGATATATTTTTGTGAGTGCTTCGCACTCAAGCGGGAGCAAGCTCCCTCGCCACGGGGCGAATCTGCCCGCTTTTTTTCAGTCTGCCTGCTCGAAGCGCTACTCAGCTAACTAAACTCGAATCCGCCGGCTTGTCCGCCTTGCCATTGGGCTCTATCGTCTCCTCACCACTGGCCGAGCCGGTATCGATGACGCTCAGACACAGGTAAGACCTTCAGGAAGGTCGTGGCCCGTGCTGTGTGCGAAATCCCACTCCTGGAAGCCACCGATGCACCCTGGCTCAGGAGAAAAGCGCTGCCACCCGAGCCCGCACACCGCCAATCTGCGGCCTTTACACCTGTAGCAAAAGGAAGGGTTACATCCATGGACATCCAGGAAATCAAACAACGCCTAGCCCGCCCCGCCGTAAAGCTTATTGCCGGCGGCTTTCGTCCTGCCGGTACCGATGAAGAAAGCTGGCTGGGCAACGTCTTTCTATTCCGCCCCGATGAAGAGGTACCCACCAATCAGTCCGGGCAACAGCTGCTCCCCTATGCACAGTTTTACCTGCCCGCCCTGCCCGTCAACAATCCGCTGCTGGCGGGAGTTCGTGTGCTGACGGTGTTCATTTCAAACCCGTTTCCCGAGCACTTTGAGCCAATGGGGAATAATTGGGTCATCCGTGAATATGGGCCGGATGATGTACTGGTACGCAAGTCTCTGCCGGTGGCAGGTGCATTTCTCAAACCCTTCCCGCTGAAAGCGCAAGCGGTGCCGGAGGACTTTCCACTCTGGGATGGCGGTGGTGTGCCGGAGGACCTTGAGCAAGCGATCCTCGCGCTGGAACGCGCGGGCGAGATACAGAGCTATTACGACCTGGTCACCCACTCCTACGAACACAAGTTCGGCGGTTACCCCTCGTTCTGCCAATCGGGTGTTGATCCGGGGGAAGGCTTTGAGTTTGTGTTCCAGATCTCATCGGACGCGAAGATCAATCTGAACGTGGTCGACAGTGGGAGCCTGATGTTCTGGAAGCACAACGAAACTGGGGAGTGGGCGTTTTATTATGATTTTTACTGATGTTTTGCCATCTTCTTTCCTTCAGCAATCCTCTTCAAACCGCCGCCGCTTCATAAATAACCCCATCCCTATAGGCACAGCAAAAACCGACCACAACCCCAGATCAAACCCCAACAAGCGTGTCTGGCCTGCCACAACGCAGCCAACCGCACCCGCCGCCACCAACACCACTCCCAGCCACTTGCGCAGCAGATACGGCTTGAGAAACCGATCGAGCAGAAAGGACAACACCACGGCAATAACCATCTGGGTAATGTCGGACATATAGGTCTCCAGTCAGGTCTTGATGATCAATGTCGAGAGGGTGCGTTGCGGGCCGATACCGCCGTTGACCTGTGCCTCGATGCTGACCAGTACGTCGCCCGCATGGTAGGTGGGTAGGGTTTCATTAACATACGTGCGCACACCGGCCCCTACGGGTACATACACGTAAGAGGGGGCCACGACCTTGGTGGCGGCAGCACAGGCACTGGCAGCAAGATTGGCGATCGCGGTGCGTTGGGCATTGAGGACATCGCCCTGTTGTCGGGTCAGCGGCTTGGAGATGCCGATCATCATCACACAAGGCAGGTTCTTGGCCTGCATCTTGTCGTACACCTCGACGACCTTGCTATTGACCTCATAGTGGGCGCTTTTCGCCTCGCCAAAATGCAGCTCGCGCAGGCGTCCGCGTTCGCTGTCGGTGAGGGAAATCTGCGAGACGTTGAAGACGATCCCGTGATTGCCCACGTATTGGAAAGTCCCTTCGAACTTCATCGCTCGTATCCTTTCGAGGTAAAGGCGGCGATTCTCTACAACGAGCGCATTGGATTCAAATCATTTCACCTTTGCGAGGCAAAGTGCATGGACGCATGAGGCCATGAGTGACGAGGCAATGGCGCACACCGCCTCAAGCTTGCGCCTCACATGCCGATGAACTTGCCAGCTCACCCTCTCCTTCAGGCAAGATGTGCCCTCCAGATTCAAGGAAGATGCCCCATGTCCGCTTCGCTCGACCTCGCCGCCAGTCAGATCCGTCACGCCGTTCGCGCCGCCACTGAGGGCTTGGTCGGTCGCGAGCAGTTGGCCGAGTTGATCGTATTGGCGGCTGTCGCCCAGGAACACATTCTGGTGGTGGGTCCGCCCGGCACGGCGAAAAGCGCCGTGGTGCGTCGGGTTGCGCAGTCCATGGGTGGTCGCTATTTCGAGTATCTGCTGGGGCGCTTCACCGAACCTTCGGAGCTGTTTGGTACGGTCGACCTGAAGAAGCTGCGCGAAGGCACTGTGGAAACCGATATCAGCGGCATGCTGCCCGAAGCCGACATCGTGTTCCTGGATGAAGTGTTCCTGGGCTCGACGGCAATCCTCAACACCCTGCTTGGCGTGCTCAACGAACGACGTTTCCGCCGTGGTCACACCCAGGTCCAGTGCCCCTTGCGCGTCTGTGTCGCAGCGGCGAACGGCCTGCCCGACGACGAATCGCTGGCGGCCTTCGGCGACCGCTTTCTGCTGCATCTCTTCGTGGACGCAGTCCCCGACAACCAGCTCGAAGCAATGCTGGCCGGCGGCTGGCAGTCGGAGCAGCGCCCGGTTCCACAACTGCTGGGGCTGACTCAGCTGGACACGCTGGGCCACGCGCTCAAGGACGTCGATTTGTCACTGGTGCGGCCAGCGCTGGCACAGGCCATCCGCCGGTTGCGAGAGGCCGGTATACAGCTATCTGACCGACGTATCGTCAAATCCCAGCGTCTGATCGCAGCGGCGGCTTTGCTGCGCGGGCACCTGCAAGCCAGCGAAGCCGACCTCTGGCCGTTGCTTTATGTGCTGCCAACCCGGGAGATCCAGCAACACGGTCGCGAGGTTTTGCAGGATCTTTTTGCCCAGTGCAGCAACAGCCATTTGTTCAGTGCCGTCGAGGAGGCGACGCTGCAACCGATGGCTCGCCTGCATCGTCTGCTTGAAACGGCAGAGGATTATCTGGCTCGCAGCGAACCGCCCGCATCCCCGTTGTTGGAAGCGCTGCTGCGCGAAATCGATGCCAACTTCAACATCCAGACCATTCCCCCGCGCCTGTATGAGGCACGCGGACAAGTGGCCCATCTGCTGACAAACCAGGCATGACGAACATGGCCGACGCCATTGCCATCGATTGGAACTGGCGAGTACGGCCCGAGCCAGGTCGAGCACAGGCCGCCGTGGCTTGGGGCGAAGTCGCTGCGCGCCTGCTCGCACGGTTGCTGCGCATGCCCGAAGACCAGACCATGCGGCTGCATGCTACTGCCAACCGTGACGTGCTGATCGTCACAGGCAATGCCGACGACCTGCCGTGGGTCGAAGGTGTGGACTACGCCTGCACCGAGCCCGCCGCACCCGGTCTCTGGTTGCCCACCAGTTGGGAACCCGATGCACCGCTGGACCTGATGGGACAAGCGCTGCTCGGCCGATTCGCGCGTGCGCCACTGCTGCTGTGGCATGCCCCCAGGGCAGTGGTGCCGCTCGACCGATGCCTGCCCGTCACGGCCCGGCATCTGCAACGCATTCAGAATGGTTGGGCAGGTCGCTGATGCAATTACCCCAATCCCTGCAACCCTGGCGAGACTGGCTGCACTGGTTTCCCCCCGAACAGTTGCCCTTGTTGGCGGACCTGTTTGCACGCCTCAACCCGTTGCTAGGCCCATTGCGCGGCATGCAGCAGGGCGGCGTGCCCGAACCCGACGGCCTTGGCGATCTGCAACGCCGTGGCCCGTATGAGCGACTGCTGACCAGCGAGTGGTTGCTGGCCGACGAACTGCCCGACGAGTTCCTGCGCAGAGCGGCAGTTGGCGAACATCTGTTTCTGGCGCCGCAATACCGCACTCATCAGGCCAACCGCATGATCGTCGTGCTGTTCGACGCCGGCCCGCTGCAACTGGGCGGACCACGGCTGGTACACCTGGCGCTGCTGATCCTGCTCGCCCGCCGTGCCAGCGAAGCCGGGGCCGAACTGCGCTGGGGTATTTTGCAAAACGCGCCACAGTTGCATGAGTTCAAGAGCGCTGCGCATTTGAAGCAACTGCTCGCCGCCCGCTCTTATCAAATAGTCAGCGATGAGCACTGGCATACCTGGCGCATCTGGCTGGCGGGACAGGAACATGACAACGGCGAACGCTGGCTCGTCGGTCAGCGACTGCCTGCTACCGACGCCCGTTCCTGTACTCATCGGGTCCAGATACAGGGCAGCCTCGATGGCCGCAGCCTGATGTTCGCGTTGCAAAACGGAAGCACCCGACAAGTCGCCCTGCCCAACCCCAACCAGCGATTTGCCTTGCAACTGATCAAGGGTGAGTTCGATGTCGCACGACAGCTGGCTCGCACCCCGGTCAAGACCCTTATTCCAAGGGTTGCGCTGACGTTGCCCCCGGTCATTGCTAGCAACGGCTCCCATGTCGCCCTGAAACTGCTCGACGAACCCGGGCTCGTGTTGATCAAGCTTCCAGCTCCACGACAGAAAAAGCCGCTCGACGTTCGCCGCACTCTCTGGACCAACTGCGCTACGCCGCTGGCGATCATGTTCCGCGGCCGCACGCCCAGCGCGATCCTGAGCATCAACGAGCAGCTGGTTTTCTGGAACATGACCGGCCTCAAACCCATCGCCCGACCTGAACGTGACCAACTGCAACTACCCGTGGGCACTGCCACACTGCTGCCCGCGGTGTGGCTGCACAACGGCACCTACGGCAGGGTTTTCCTGCTCGACAGCCAAGGTCATCTGGCCTTCTGGGTGGTCGAGAACCAAAAGCTGCCTACTCCGCACCAGCCTGGTGTCACCCACCCGATGGCCGATAAGGTGGTGGGTATGGCGCAGGTCGATCTCAGTATGCTGGCCTATCTGCGCCATGATGCCGGTCGACTGTACGTCCACCGGATCAATCCCTGGATCAGCCAATCTCCCGGCCATGTGGTAGGCACCACGGACAAGGTCGACCAGGTGCTGTTCCCGGCAAGTCCGCGCTGGAACAAAGCCTTCTACGGTTGCGCATGGATGCGTCTGGTCGACGGGCAACAGAAGTGGCAGATGGTGGCCTCCGACCTTCAGACCAGACAGGTGGACCTGGCACCCGGCTGGAAAGGGCTGGGATTGCTGATAGGAGAGGACGAGGAGTTTTCCATGGTCCTGCTCGGCCCTAACCAGCAGACCGTCGCCCTGTACTGCCGGGGTGAGCAAGATGTGCTGTTCACTACCAGCGAAACCATTGCCAGAATCAGCTTTTGCCCGATGAGCGGGCTGATCGCCGCTTTGACCAATGCTCGGGAACTAGTGGTGTATTCGGTGCGGGACGAGCTCAGGATATTGCAGGTCATGTGCAATCAGGCCCAAACGCAGTCGGAGAGCGACGCCCATGTCCGGACTTGAAGCAGTCATGATTCGCCGTCCAGCATTGAGCGGTTATCAGCCGATCGAGGCGCTGTGGTTCCCCGTCGAACGCTTCAGCGAGAAGGAACGGGCGCGGCTGATACTCAGCCACTGGCAAACCGACGCCAGGGCCTATCGCTTTGCCGACGGCGACTTGCTGCGCTTTCCCAAGGCGCGCGCCATGCTGTGTGAAGGACTCGCTGGCTGGCCACTGATCCGCCAAGGCGGAACGCTTTGCTCAGCGCGGCTGAGCCCTGAAGAAATGCAGCGTCTGGCCCACGCCGATGTCTGGTTGGTACGCGGCACGCAGGTCAATACCCTGCACCTGCGGGAAGCCAATATTCTGGCTCCCAGCCAATGGATCGACGTCAACCAGTACGCCTTGCTCGACACTTACAACTGTCAGGACGTATTGCCGGAGCCGCAAGCCGATCCGCTGGCGGTACAGACCGACATACGGGAAATCCTGGGTGACTCGCTTGCGCCGGTCAGTCCCGAGCGAGAGGCGGTGATGCAAGCCCTGCTAGAACGCCAGCGTCAGACCGCTACTCCTGGCGTACCTACGGCGCGTCACAGCCCCGCGAATAATCCGCAGAGTACCGGCTCGTTACACTTCCTGCGGGGTCTCATTGCATTGGCAGTGGGTATTGGCCTTTACCAAATGCTTTCCCTCAACGGCCCGCAGTTACCAGCCGCTACCCGTGCTGCTGAGACAGCCAAGCCGCCACGCTCTGTGGATCCCTCCACGTTCGATCTGGGCAGCGTCTTGATCTGGACAGTAATTGGCGCGGTACTTTTCACCTTGATACTGATGGCGATGCGTGCCTGGATGCGACGCAACGGCACCCATTCGGCAGCAAGCCATGCGCCCCCTGCCGCTGCCGCCAACGCCGCCCGACCATCGAAGCCGCCGATGCCGCCACGGGCGTCGGGCCAACCACGAGGCCCGGCCAGATGGCGGCGCTGGCTGACGCGCCTGACCCAGAATTCGCGTCTGTCAGCACTCTACGGGAAGCGTCAGGCCGCTTACATGCAGCGCATGTTGGAGATGTTCGAAAACGGCGACTTGGAAGAAGCATTGCGCCATGCCATCCCGCTGGGCGGCGGCCAGGGCAATGCAGGTCAGGCCTTCGGCACGCCTAACAGGCGCCAGGATCTGACGCTTAGCCAGCATTCAGGGCCCCGCACCAGCATGCTGTTTGAGGCAGGTCTTGAGACCCATCTCAAGCAGATCTACCGGCAGTCCTTTGAGCGACTGGATCGCGAAGGGCGCATCGAGGAGGCCGTGTTTGTCCTGGCCGAGCTGTTGAGGGCACGCCACGAAGCGCTCGACTATCTGGAAAAGCACCAGCGCTATCAACAGGCGGCTGACCTTGCGCTGGCCTGGGATATGCCCACCTCGACCATCGTACGTCTGCTGTGCCTGGCAGGGGATTGGCAGCGAGCTTTGCAAGTGGCGCGGCGCGACAACGCGTTCGCCGATGCCGTCCTCATGCTCGAAAAGAAATGGCCGGAAGCCGCCGCGCGTCTGCGCTTGGAATGGGCGCTGGCCCTGACTGAAAAAGGTCTGTGGTTGCAGGCGGTGGACGTGGTCTGGAGTCTGCCGGCAGAGCGCGAACGCGCCACGCAATGGCTGCTGGCCGCCGAGGCTGCGGGAGGTAGCCTGGCTATCAACTCACTGGTGAAACGGGCAATCCTGCTTCCCGACACCCTTTCGACATACGACAGCTGGGTCGAAAAACTGCGCAACGAACCCGAGCGGGTCATGGAACGCGCCACCCTGGCCCAGGCGCTGCTGGCACACAAGGCCCACAGTCCCGCCCTGGCTTGGCTGGCTGCCGCGACCGTGCGGGCGATGATCTGTGACCAGACCAATCAACAAGCTTATCTCACTCAGAACCAGTTTCAATCGCTGGTGAAAATGAGCAAGGACAAACTGCTCCAAGCGGACCTGCCCGGTAGCGCCCTGCCCCGGAACAAAGTCCTCAATCAGAACCTTGAGCGGGTAAGCACCCCTTTGTCGTTCACGGCGCCGGAAAGAGGCAACCGGACTATCTGCGATGCCGTGCCCTTGACCGACGGACGTTACCTGCTGGCACTGGGCGAAGCTGGCGCATTGGTGGTCGAGGCTAACGGCAATACAGTCTTCCACTTTCCGGTGCCCACCCAGACCATCGTGCTGGGCCACAGCCGACGGGTCGCGCTGGCGCTGGCGCGTCGCGGCGACGTCTGGCGCATCTGCAAGCTGGATCTGGTCAATCGCAGCGCCAGCGATCTGGGCGTGCTGATGCTGGACGCTTTCGCCAAGCATTTCGACGGCACGGCCTGGACCATCGGCCGAGGCTCGCAATTGCGTGTTGTGGATGTGGATCGCCGGTTCGACACTCTCTGGCATGTTGGCGATCTTCCTGGACAGGTTGCCTTCCTTCGGGATGACGAGCGCAACGAATCCGTATTGCTGGACACCCCTCACGATTTCCAACTCTGGCATTACCGCCTGCCTGACCGCCGATTGCTCAGCCGCGAATCCATGCCCGCCCGGCGTGAGGAGCGCAGTTGGCAGGTGTATAACGCGGCCGGTCGGACCACTGAATTCTGGATCGAGCATGAAGCCAACAGCGATCCCATGCTGAGGGCCTACGAGGGCGGCACGAGCACGCGCTATCCCTTGCCCGATCTGATTCAGGGGTGTACCGATCCGTTGCACATCTATTCGTTCGAGCAGTGGCTGGTGGTCTGCTACGCAACCGGCGACGATGACGCACGTTGGCACTTTATCCACCGCCATAGTCAGCGGTTATGTACCGTTTTGGACTGGCCGCTGCAGGATGCGAAATTGCGTTGCGTGGGCGATGAATGGGTGCTCTTCGACCATCAAGGCCGGCTGTGGCATATCGATATAGTCAGCTCTATGGTGCGCAGTTTGTCGGTGTAGTGAAGCGTCGCCGAGGTGGAGGGTTTATGAGCGCTTCGCACTCAAACGGGGGCAAACTCCCTCTCCACGGGGTTGGGTTGCTATGGCTTTGTGGTGTCAGAGGCGGCGGTCTGATTTCTGCTTGCCTCTCAATTGATTCGCCTAATCAAACTGGCCCTTATATCTCGCGACCTTTTCAGGAAACAACTCTTCGTAAAGAGGACGAGGAATGCCGAGAATGTTTATCTCGATCAATTCGAGCAGAAGCTCTTCCGAGTAGTCCAGAATGCCAATGCCAGCACATGGAATAACCAAGCCCGCTTCGGTTTGAGCACAAAGCGCTAAAGCCGATTGATCAAGGTGATTTACGCGGCATTCTTGCTGGATAGCCTGGTACCCATCGGCTGGGACGAATTGACCGAAAGCAACGCCCATTGGAGGATCTCCATTCTCCAGGGCTGAATAGCCCACCAAAACCGGTCCGCTGTAGATTGAAAATCGCGCCAATTGATTGTCCCTTCTTGCCGAGTAAGTCGGACATTACAGATTTCGTCACTTGTCTGCGAAAAAGCGAGGGCCTGCCATGCTCTGCGCCAGCCGAAACAGGCAATCACGACTGACCGTTTTTGCCACTTGCTTTTCCTTTCAGCCAACTTGCTCAAACCTATGAGTCAGGCGCTTGCGTCATTCATCAGTTGGCGCCGGACCTGCAATGAACACCTGAATAATTACGGGCATGTACGTCTCCAGTCAGGTCTTGATGATCAACATCGAGAAGGTGCGTCGCGGGCCGATACCGCCGTTGACCGGTGCCCCGACGCTGACCAATACGTAGCCCGCATGGTAGGTGGGTAGGATTTCATTGGATACAACTCTGTAGCAACACGATGGGCTGCTACGCTCAAACAGCGGCTAAAAGCAGTGCCGTTTCCTGGACTCCCACCGCCATCGCGCTTGGAACTCTCCCGCCATGAAACCACTGTATTTGGCCTTATCGCTTACCTGCCTCTCATACCCTGCCCTGGCCGAAACCCTCACCTTCGCAACATGGAACCTGGAGTGGCAGCGGTCGGCTCCGCTCAGCCAGCGTGAGTTCGAGGAGTGCTCCCAGATCAAGGCCGCTGATCGCGAGCGACTTGAAGAAACACACCCCTACCGGTGGGAATGCAAATCGCCGGCGCAGATAGCGGACATGAAGGCCGTGGCGGCACAGCTGAATGCTGATGTGATTGCCGTGCAGGAAGTCGAGAGTCCTGAGGCGCTTCAGCAGATCTGGCCGCAGGATCAGTACGATTTCTACGTGAACATGCAGAGCCCTTGGATACAGCGCACGGGGTTTGTTGTCCGCAAATCCAGCAGGCTTGAGGTCGGGAGGCTCGGCGATGTTCGCCCGCTTGGAGAGGCCTTCAAGAGTCATGCTCGCCATGGCGCGGAGTTACCCGTGACGATCAAGGGCATGACCCTCAAGCTTTTATCCGTACACCTCAAAAGTGGCTGTTTTGACCAGGCATTGAACAGCGGGTATGCGACCAAGCGTGATAAAGCTAACGGGGTCGTCACCTGCGACGTGCTTAGAAGGCAAGCACCAGCTCTGGAAGCCTGGCTCGATAAGGCAATCCAGTCTGGCGCTTCCGCAGTGATTATCGGCGATTTCAATCGTCGATTTGACGCGGAGGTTGAACACGAAACAGCGCCAGAAGTGAGTCTTTTTGCTGAGCTTTCAGATGGCGAGCCTTCTGCTGCCAGGTTGTTTCGCCCAACCGAAGGTTATGAGGCCCTTCCCGAATGCCGGGGCGGAGGCTCCAAATGGTTCATTGACCACGCATTGATAACTCGCGAGTTAAGAAAGCGCTATGTGGCCGGTTCGTTATCGGAGTTTCCTGTGCCGATGAAGGGTTCTGACCATTGCCCGCTTGTTTTCAGGATGAGGTTCTAAGCGGTTGATCGACTGGCCCATAACCTGTGGGAGCGAGCCTGCTCGCGATAGCGGTCTGTCAGTTGACGAAGTGTAGGCTGGCAGGGCCCCATCGCGAGCAGGCTCGCTCCCACAGGGGGAATGGGATTTGATCTTTAATTGAGCGGCGCTTTTTGGGGGCGCTTTGCAATAAAAAACCCGGCGTCCTGCGCCGGGTTTTTTAGTCAGTACGCGATCATCATTTGGAACTGGCTTGCGCCGCTTCAACGATCAGATCCGCCACTTTCTCCGGGTTGGACGTCATCACCACGTGGGAGGCGCCGGGGACGGTGACGGTCTTTTTCGAGCCCGCACGGTCGGCCATGAACTTCAGGGCAGCCTCGGGGATGTTCTTGTCCGCCGAACCGTAGATGAACCAGGACGGCAGTTTTTTCCAGGCCGGATCGCCAGAAGCTTCCTTCAAGGCCGCCTCGCTGATGGGCCGTTGGGTGGCGGCCATCAGTGCGGACTCAGCCGCTGGAACGTCGGCGGCGAACTGTTGGCCGAATTTGTCCTGCTGGATGTAGAGGTCCTTATTGCCGTCGTCCAGTGGCACCGGTGCGGCCAGGGTCGGCCCGAGGGTGCCGCCCGGGTAACGGCCGGACAGTTCGATGGCGGTTTCGCCTTTGTCCGGGGCGAAGGCCGCGACGTAGACCAGCGCTTTGACCCGCGGGTTGTCATGTACGGCGTTGGTGATCACGGCGCCACCGTAGGAGTGGCCTACGAGGATCACCGGGCCGGCGGTGTGCTCGACGATGTCAGCGACATAGTCGGCGTCTTGCTTCACGCCGCGCAGCGGGTTGGCGGCTGCCACCACCGGGTAGCCCTGGCTCAGCAACCGGGTGGCGACGCCATTCCAGCTGGACGATTCGGCGAAGGCGCCATGCACCAGCACGACGGTGGGCTTGGCGGCGTCGGGTTGCGTGGCGGCTGTGCTCTGAAGGGAAGTCAGCGCCATTGCTGCGGTGATGGTGGCGGCCAAGAGCGATTTGAGACTGAGCATGATCATTCCTTTTCTTTTATAGGGATGCCGGGCTCATGTGCGGCGCTGGGCGGCACATGAGCCCGGCGATGGGCTTACTTGCCGAGGAAATTCAACAGGTCCTGATTCAGGCGGTCCTTGTGGGTGTCGGTCAGCCCGTGGGGCGCACCCTGATAGACGATCAGCTCGGCGTTCTGCACCAGCTCGGCGGCGGCATGGGCGGAGGCCGCGATCGGGACGATCTGGTCATCGTCGCCGTGCACAATCAGGGTCGGCACGTCGAACTTGGCCAGGTCGGCGCGGAAGTCCGTTGCCGAGAACGCCGCGATGCAGTCGTAGGTGTTCTTGTGGCCCGCTTGCATGCCCTGCACCCAGAACGAATCGATCAGCCCCTGGGAGACCTTCGCCCCGTCGCGGTTGAAGCCGAAGAACGGGCCCGAGGCGATGTCGCGATACAGCTGCGAGCGGTTGTCCAGTGAGGCCTGGCGCAGGCCGTCGAACACTTCGATCGGCAGGCCGCCCGGGTAGTCTGCGGTCTTGAGCATCATTGGCGGCACGGCGCTGATCAATGCGGCCTTCTTCACCCGAGCGGTACCGTGGCGACTGATGTAGCGGGTGATTTCGCCGCCACCGGTGGAGAAGCCCACCAGGGTGACGTCTTTGAGATCCAGGGCGTTGATCACAGCGGCCAGGTCATCGGCGTAGTGATCCATGTCGTTGCCTTCCCACGGCTGGCTGGAGCGGCCATGGCCGCGGCGGTCGTGGGCAATCACCCGGTAGCCTTGGTCAGCCAGGAACAGCATCTGAGATTCCCAGCTATCCGAATTCAACGGCCAGCCATGGCTGAAGGTGACAACGGGTCCATCCTTCGGACCCCAATCCTTGTAGTAGAGCTGTACGCCGTCCTGGGTGGTGATGTAGCTGCCGTTCTGGGTAGGGATGCTGGTGCTCATTTTTTTGCTTCCTTGTTTTAGGCGGTCGGGATGACGGCCTCTGAAATGTATTGGAGAAATATGTCGTGTCTGAGAAGGCCGCTTTGCTGGCTGCGAGCTCAGGAGATCACCGCCGCCCGGCGTACCGATGCCTGCCTGGCCTGGCTGCGTTTATTGGCCTGGGCCAGCTTGCCGACCAGTCGGATCGCCACGGCGGCGCAGGTGATGCCGAAGGGCAGCACGTACCAGTCGCTCATCGGGATGCGCTTGAAGTTGGAGAGGGCGAATACGGCGGCGATGACCCACATGCCAGTGACGTGCAAGGTCTTCCATGCCTTGGGGCCCAGCAGCCGGGCGGGTGCTTTGAATGAGGTCAGCGCCATCAGCAGGATGAAGGTGTAGGCGGTCCCGCCTGGAATGTTGTTCGCCACGGTGCGGGCCGGCCAGAACTCGGTATTGAGCTGCCCATAGGCGTAGATCAGCACAGCATGCACCAGGTGCGAGAAGGCAAAGGCGAGGCCGATGAAGCGTCGTTCGCGAACCAGTGCCTTGGAAAGCGGCGAAGGCACCAGTACGGCGAAGGCCGACGCGGTGAACGCGATCAGGAACAGTGCGAAGGAGGAACGGGCGGTGGCGCGGATGGCGCTGCGCAGTCCCTCGACCAGGTCGGGTTGGACAGCGACTGCCGTGATGCTCATCGCCACCACCAGGGCTGCGACCAGGCCGAACAGCTGCCAGCCCTGGGGGCGGTAGGATGGGGTATGCATGGCAAGATCTCCTGTCGTATGGGTTCGCCATTCAGGGGGCCTGATGGCGATTCGATGGGGAAAATTCTTGCAAGGAGATGTATACCGCCTATGTTCGACAACCGGCGGTTATACGTTCTTTTGAGTACGCGAATGCGCTAGATACAATGGCTTACAAACGCACGTCTATGCGTCCCGCCGGTAGCGGCTGCACTTGATGTGCAGCCAGCATGGCCTACCGATTGAGGCCGAAGTCGAGGGTCACGCAAAGACCGCCACCGTCGCGGTTGCGCAGACTCAGTGCCCCACCAATCGCGACAGTCAACTGCTGGGCGATGGCCAAACCCAGGCCGGTGCCGCCGGTGCTGCGGTTGCGTGAGCTTTCCACCCGATAGAACGGTTTGACCACCTCGGCGAGGATTTCCTCGGGAATGCCCGGGCCCCGGTCGAGCACGCTGATCGTAACGCCCGTGCTCGCGTCGCCGCTGATCTCCACTTCGGCGGTGCCGGCGTACTTCAGCGCGTTATCCACCAGATTCACCAGGATACGGCGCAGGGCATGGGGCCGTGTCTCGATGACCGCGCCGTTCGTGCCGCGCAGGCTGACCTCCCGGCCGGTGTCCTGGTAGTCGCACACCAGGCTGTCGAGAAAGGAGTCCAGGCTGATGCGGCAACTGGCCTCGGTCGCCCCATGGACGCTGCGCGCATAAGCCACGCCTTCGCGCACCAGGTGCTCGATTTCGTTCAGGTCGTTGCCCAGTTTGTCTTTCTCCAGCGAGTCGTCCATGAACTCGGCGCGCAGCTTCATGCGCGTGATGGGCGTCTGCAAGTCATGGGAAATGGCCGCCAGCAGTTGCATGCGCTCCTTCAGGTAAGCGGCGATCCGCGCCTGCATGCTGTTGAAGGCCCGGGCGGCGTAGGCCACCTCACGTGGGCCGCTTTCATCCAACTGCACGGGGTGTGCGTTCGGGTCGAGGTTCTCCACGGCCTCGGCCAGGCGGCTGAGGGGGCGTATCGCGATCCGCACGGCCAGCCAGGTGCAGCCGATCAGCAACACCAGCTGACCAACCAGGACAAAGGGCAACCAGGGCGACAACGGCTTGACCGAGGGGCGCACGTCGATGGTGACCGGGCTGCCGTCGGCCAGTCGCACCTGGGCCTGGAAATGCTGCTGCGGCCCGGGGATCTCGACGAAGGTCAGGTCATAGTTGCTGCCCAGCGAGACCTGAAGGGATTGCGCCGCTGTCGCCGCGAGATCGTTCGAGGCCAGTGGAATGCCCGGGTCATGTTCGCGCAGCAAGTAATCATAGTTACGCCGCTGCAGACGCTTGGTCCACGCCAGGCGCTCGTCGGCAGGCAGACGGTCGAGGATGGCAATGGAGGTCGCCGTGTCGTGTTCGAAGTTGCCCAACATGGCCGTCTTGGTGCTTTGGTAACGTTCGTAGTACTGGGCTGCGAACGTCAGGGACTGGGCGAGTATCAGACCGACCAGGAACACCAGCCACAGCCGCGAGGCCAGCGTGCGGGGCCATTGCAACGCGAGCTTCATGCCTGCTCCTCGAGCATTTCGACGGCGAAGGTAAAGACGTAGCCTTCATTGCGCACCGTCTTCAGGTAGAGCGGTTCCCGGGCGTCATCCAGCAAGCGCTGACGCACGCGGCTGACCAGCAGGTCAATGGAACGGTCGAAGATGTCCGCGTCACGGCCCTGGGTCAGGTTGAGCAACTGGTCGCGGCTCAGTACCCGCTGAGGATGATCGAGGAACACCCGCAGCAACCTGTATTCGGCGCCGCTCAGCGAGACGAGGGTGTCGTCTTCATCGAGCAGATGGCGGGCGGTGGTGTCGAGGCGCCACCGGCCGAACTTGAGCAGGCGACCGCTTTCGGTGACGACGAAGTTGGGCGGCAGCATGCGGGTACGCCGCAGCACGGCATTGATACGCGCGAGCAGCTCCCGGGCGGCGAAGGGCTTGGCCAGGTAGTCGTCGGCGCCCATTTCCAGGCCAATGATGCGGTCGGTCTCGTCGGTGCGCGCCGTCAGCATCAGCACGGGGGTCGCCTTATGCTTGCCGGCGCGCAGTTCGCGGCACAGCAGCAGCCCATCGTCCCCCGGCATCATGATGTCGAGCACGATCAGGTCTACCTGGTTGGTTTCGAGAAAGGCCCGCATCTGCCGGCCATCCGCGACCACGGTGGTGCGCAGACCGTTCTTCTTCAGGTAGTTGCCGACCAGTTCCCTGATCTCGCGATCATCATCCACGATCAATACGTGATCGACATGTTCCATGCCCTGCTCTCCGAAATACGCGCATCGAGTGCGCAGTGTGACGATGCCCGGTTGCCGGTTGGCAGGGCAGCGCGGTTCTGCTTTTCCAGCCCGAGATTAAGCCAGAGCCCAGCCAAAACAGCAGCGATTGTATCGCTCTGTATCGCAACCCACCTCAGATACGTAACGCATCCAACCGAGGTGTTTCTCGACACGGCCGAGATACCTCACGGGCCTTAAATGAGCTCCATCGAGACAACATGAATCGCCTCGATGAAACCATCGAACTCATTGAAGGAAAACGACCATGAAACTGAAAACCATCGCTACCGCTTGCCTGATCACTGCCCTGAGCGCCGCCGCATTACCCGCCTTGGCCCAGGACAAAGCCGCCAGCGAGACCTACACCTACGGCACGCACCTGGACATCAAGCGAGTGGTCTCGCTAACTGAGGACGGCGGCCAGACCTGCGGCTTGGTAAATGCGCAGATCAACTACCTCGATTCGATGGGTGAGCAGCGGTCCCTGACGTACCTCAAGCAGGCAGACACCTGCAACAACGAAGGGAGCTGAGCTTCACGGCCCTCATTAAAGCCGCAATCATCGTGCAAACAGGAGTCACTATGAAGAAACTCAAGACCTACCTGACCGCTTTTGCCCTCGCATTGGGCGGCATGGCTGCCCACGCCAATGCCGCCGGTGAGCACAACCGAGGCAACAACGGCCTCTGCTACCAGCTCACACCGCTGAAGAAAACGCCCTCGCCGCGGGCAGTTGGCCTTTGAAGGCGTTGTGGGGTGTATCAGGAATGGCGGTCCAGTTTCTTGAGAAACACCGTCATTTCCTTTTCGGCCTGTTTGTCGCCATGGGCGCGGGCGGCTTCCAGGCCTTGTTCCCAGGCACTGCGCGCAGCCGCTAAGTCGCCCTGGCCCTGGTGAGCCTTGCCCAACAGTTTCCAGGCGGCCGAATACTTGGGGTCGAGTTCGACGCAGCGTTGCAGGTGTTCGGCGGCGCGGGGGAATTCGTTGAGGTCGAGATAGCCCTTGCCCAGGCCGAAGCGCAGCAGCGGGTTATCCACACCCTTGGCGAGCATTTTTTCCAGGGATTCGAGCATGGGGGCTTCCTTGTTGGTTGGGTCAGGATCGTTCCCACGCTCTGCGTGGGAATGCCTCTACGGACGCTCTGCGTTCGGCTCTTGAGGGGACGCAGAGCGTCCCTGGCTGCATTCCCACGCGGAGCGTGGGAACGATCGGCACTGCACATCCAGGGTCAGAAGAAGCTCAAGCCTACATGGAACAGCTTCTCGACATCGCGAATGTGCTTCTTGTCCACCAGGAACAGGATCACATGGTCGCCGGTCTGGATCACGGTGTCGTCATGGGCGACCAGCACTTCTTCGTCGCGGATGATCGCGCCGATGGTGGTGCCCGGCGGCAGGCCGATGTCGCGGATGGCCCGGCCGATCACTTTGCTGGACTTGGCATCGCCGTGGGCAATGGCCTCGATGGCTTCGGCCGCGCCACGGCGCAGGGAGTGGACGCTGACGATGTCACCGCGACGCACATGCGCGAGCAAGGTGCCGATGGTTGCCAGTTGCGGGCTGATGGCGATGTCGATGTCGCCGCCCTGGATCAGGTCGACGTAGGCCGGGTTGTTGATGATGGTCATCACTTTCCGCGCCCCCAGGCGCTTGGCCAGCAATGACGACATGATGTTGGCTTCGTCGTCGTTGGTCAGGGCCAGGAAGATGTCGGCGTCGGCGATGTTTTCTTCCAGCAGCAGGTCGCGGTCCGAAGCACTGCCCTGCAGCACCACGGTGCTGTCGAGGGTGTCCGAAAGGTAGCGGCAGCGGGCCGGGTTCATCTCGATGATCTTCACCTGGTAGCGGCTTTCAATGGCTTCGGCCAGGCGCTCGCCGATCTGCCCGCCGCCAGCGATGACGATGCGCTTGTAGTTCTCGTCGAGACGGCGCATTTCGCTCATCACCGCACGAATATTCGCCTTGGCGGCGATGAAAAATACCTCGTCGTCCGCCTCGATCACCGTATCGCCCTGGGGCAGGATCGGACGATCACGGCGGAAGATCGCCGCGACCCGGGTTTCCACGTTCGGCATGTGCTCGCGCAACTGACGCAGCTGCTGCCCCACCAACGGTCCGCCGTAGTAGGCCTTGACCGCCACCAGCTGCGCCTTGCCTTCGGCAAAGTCGATCACCTGCAGGGCACCGGGATGCTCGATCAGGCGCTTGATGTAGTTGGTCACCACCTGCTCGGGGCTGATCAACACATCCACCGGGATCGCTTCGTTGTCGAACAGGTCGGCGCGGGTCAGGTAGGCCGCTTCCCGCACCCGGGCGATCTTGGTCGGGGTGTGGAACAGGGTGTGGGCGACCTGGCAGGCGACCATGTTGGTTTCGTCGCTGTTGGTGACGGCCACCAGCATGTCGGCATCGTCGGCGCCGGCCTGGCGCAGCACGGTCGGTAGGGAACCCCGCCCTTGCACGGTACGGATGTCGAGACGGTCACCGAGGTCGCGCAGGCGTTCGCCGTCGGTGTCGACCACCGTGATGTCGTTGGCCTCGCTGGCCAGATGCTCCGCCAGCGAACCGCCGACCTGTCCTGCGCCGAGGATGATGATTTTCATCCGTTCACTCCTATCGAATCGGTCTTAGCCGCGTGCGGCGGCGATCTTGATCAGCTTGGCGTAGTAGAACCCATCGTGCCCGCCCTCTTGGGCCAGCAACTGGCGGCCGTGGGGCTGTTTCAGGCCGGCCTGGGTGGCGATGTCCAGTTCCCGGGCGCCGGGGGTGCGGGCGAGGAACGCTTCGATCACTTCGGTGTTCTCGGTCGGCAAGGTCGAGCAGGTGGCATAGAGCAGGATGCCGCCGACATCGAGGGTCTGCCACAGGGCGTCGAGCAACTCGCCCTGGAGCAGCGCCAAGGCAGCGATGTCGTCCGGTTGGCGGGTGAGCTTGATGTCCGGGTGACGACGGATCACGCCGGTGGCCGAACACGGCGCGTCCAGCAGGATGCGCTGGAATGGCTTGCCATCCCACCAGGCTGCAGTGTCGCGACCGTCGGCGGCGATCAGCTCGGCGTCCAGGCCCAGGCGCTCGAGGTTTTCTTTCACGCGCACCAGGCGTTTGGCTTCCAGGTCTACCGCCACCACGCCGGCCAGTTTCGGCTCGGCTTCGAGGATGTGGCAGGTCTTGCCCCCCGGTGCGCAGCAGGCGTCCAGCACCCGTTGCCCAGGCGCCAGCTCCAGCAGGTCGGCGGCCAGTTGGGCGGCTTCGTCCTGGACGCTGATCCAGCCGTCGGCGAAGCCCGGCAGGGCGCGCACATCGCCCGGGGTTTCCAGCAGGATGCCGTCGCGGCTGTACACGCATGGCCGGGCCGGAATGCCATTCTCGCCCAGCAAGGCCAGGTAGGCATCGCGGGTATGGTGGCGACGGTTGACCCGCAGGATCATCGGCGGATGGGCATTGTTGGCCGCGCAGATGGCTTCCCATTGCTCTGGCCAGAACGCCTTCAAGGCTTTCTGCAACCAGCGCGGATGAGCGGTGCGCACCACCGGATCATGCTCCAGCTCGGCCAGCAGGCTTTCGCTTTCCCGTTGGGCACGACGCAACACGGCATTGAGCAAGGCCTTGGCCCAGGGTTTCTTCAGTTTGTCGGCGCAGCCCACGGTTTCGCCGATGGCGGCGTGGGCGGGCACGCGGGTGTAGAGCAATTGGTAAAGTCCCACCAACAGCAGCGCTTCGACGTCGGCGTCGGCGGCCTTGAATGGTTTCTGCAACAGCTTGGCCGCCAGGGCCGACAGCCGAGGCTGCCAGCGAGCAGTGCCGAACGCCAGGTCCTGGGTGAAACCGCGATCACGGTCCTCGACCTTGTCCAACTGGGTCGGCAAGGAACTGTTGAGCGATGCTTTGCCGCTGAGCACGGCGGCAAGCGCCTTGGCGGCGGCCAGACGCGGGTTCATGAAGCCTCCACCGCTTGGCCGAGGACGCTGCCAACGGCGAATTTCTCACGCCGACTGTTGAACAAGTCGCTGAAGTTCAGCGCCTTGCCGCCGGGCAGTTGCAGACGGGTCAGGCACAGTGCCTGCTCGCCACAGGCCACGACGAGACCGTCCTTGCTGGCTTCGAGGATCTGCCCCGGAGCGCCCTTCCCTTCGGCGCACTGGGCGGCCAGTACCTTCACCGCTTCGCCGTTCAAGGTGCTGTGGCAGATCGGCCACGGGTTGAAGGCGCGGACCAGCCGCTCCAGCTCGACCGCTGGACGGCTCCAGTCGATGCGGGCCTCGTCCTTGTTCAATTTGTGCGCGTAGGTGGCGAGGCTGTCATCCTGCACTTCGCCTTCCAGGGTACCGGCGGCCAGGCCGGCAATGGCCTCGACCACGGCCGGCGGGCCGATCAGTGCGAGGCGGTCGTGCAGGCTGCCACCGGTGTCTTCGGCGCTGATGGGGGTGGCGACCTTGAGCAGCATCGGCCCGGTGTCCAGGCCCGCCTCCATGCGCATCACGGTCACGCCGCTCTCGGCATCGCCCGCTTCCACGGCGCGCTGGATCGGCGCCGCACCGCGCCAGCGCGGCAGCAGCGAGGCGTGACTGTTGATGCAGCCCAGGCGCGGGATGTCCAGCACCACTTTGGGCAGGATCAGGCCATAGGCAACCACCACCATCAGGTCCGGCTTCAGCGCGGCCAGTTCGGCCTGGGCTTGCCCATCACGCAGGGTCGGCGGCTGCAACACCTGCAAACCGTTTTCCAGGGCCAGTTGCTTGACCGGGCTGGGCATCAGTTTCTGCCCGCGGCCGGCCGGCCGGTCCGGCTGGGTGTAGACCGCGATGATTTCATGGGGGCTGGCCAGCAGGGCCTTGAGGTGTTCGGCGGCAAACTCGGGAGTGCCGGCAAAGACGATGCGCAGTGGCTCAGTCATGGAAGCTCTCAATCAACAACAGTCGCATAAAGAAAAAAGGCTTGCCGCGGCAAGCCTTTGAAGGGGGCATCAAGCATTCTGGCGATGGATCTTTTCCAGCTTCTTCTTGATCCGGTCACGCTTGAGGGTCGACAGGTAATCCACGAACAACTTGCCGTTGAGGTGGTCACACTCATGCTGGATGCACACCGCCAGCAACCCTTCGGCGAGCAGTTCGTATGGCTGGCCGTCACGGTCCAAAGCCTTGATTCTGACTTTCTGTGGACGGTCGACGTTCTCGTAGAAGCCCGGTACCGAGAGGCAGCCTTCCTGGTATTGGTCCATCTCGTCGGTGAGGGTTTCGAACTCGGGGTTGATGAACACCCGTGGCTCGCTGCGGTCTTCGGAGAGGTCCATGACGACAATACGCTTGTGCACGTTGACCTGGGTCGCGGCGAGGCCGATGCCTGGCGCTTCATACATTGTTTCAAACATGTCATCGACCAACTGACGCACTTCGTCGTCCACTACGGCCACCGGTTTGGCAATCGTGCGCAGGCGCGGGTCCGGAAATTCGAGAATGTTCAAAATGGCCATAAGCTTGATAAATGCACGTGTGAGGTAAAGTCGGGTGGCTGGCCTGGCGTGTATTGGGATGCAGGCTACCGTTGTAAAACGTTGCTCTTGATACGGAGCGAGCCACGGGGGCTCTGGCGTTTTACGCGAACGCACATGATAAAGGGATTCACCGCATGAGGAAATCACTACTCGCCCTGCTGCTCCTGGCCTCGGCCGGTATCGCGCACGGGCAAGTGCAACTTCGGGAAGGTTTCCCGCAGCAATACACCGTGGTCGCTGGCGACACGCTGTGGGACATTTCTGGCAAATACCTGCGCGAACCGTGGAAATGGCCCGAACTCTGGCAGGCCAACCCGCAGATCGAGAACCCGAACCTGATTTACCCCGGCGATACCCTGTCACTGGTCTACGTCAATGGCCAGCCACGGCTGACCCTCAATCGCGGCGCCTCCCGGGGCACCATCAAGCTGTCGCCGCGGATCCGCAGCTCGCCGGTGGCCGATGCCATCCCGAGCATCCCGTTGCAGGCCATCAACAGCTTCCTGCTGAGCAACCGCATCGTCGACACGGCGGCGGATTTCAACAAGGCGCCCTACGTCGTCGCCGGCAATGCCGAACGGGTGCTCAGCGGCGCCGGGGACCAGATCTTCGCCCGCGGCGCATTCGACACCGACCAGTCGGCCTACGGCATCTTCCGCCAGGGCAAGATCTACACCGATCCGCAGACCAAGGAGTTACTGGGCATCAACGCCGACGACATCGGCAGCGCCGAAGTCGTGGCGGCCGAGGGCGACGTCACCACCCTCACCCTGCAACGCACCACCCAGGAAGTACGCCTCGGCGATCGACTGTTCAGCGGCGAAGAACGCTCGATCAATTCGACATTCATGCCCAGCGCGCCGAAAACGGACATCAACGGGCTGATCCTCGACGTGCCACGGGGCGTAACCCAGATCGGCGCGCTGGATGTGGTCACCCTGAACAAGGGCCGGCGCGACGGGCTGGCCGAGGGCAATGTCCTGGCAGTGATGAAGACCGGTGAAACCGTGCGCGACCGCGTCACCGGCGAACCGGTGAAGATCCCCGACGAACGGGCCGGCCTGCTGATGGTGTTCCGCACCTACGACAAGCTCAGCTACGGCCTGGTGCTGTATGCCTCGCGCTCGCTGGCGGTGCTCGACAAGGTGCGCAATCCATAACGGGTCTCACAACTTACCAACAGAGTTATCCACAGCTTGTTCCCGTTTGAACGGGATATATGACGATCAAGGATTGATCACATGACATTGCCTGAATGCCCCCCGGTTTCCCCTGCGGAACTGGAGGCTCGCCTGCGCCTGCACCGCTTGCCGGAGCTGGGACCCAAACGTTTCATGACCCTGATGGAAGCCTTCGGCTCGGCTTCCAAAGCCCTCAGCGCGCCGGCCAGCGCATGGCGGGCGCTGGGGTTGCCCGTGGCGAGCGCCGAAGCCCGGCGCAACCCGGATGTGCGCGACGGCGCCGCCCACGCATTGGCCTGGCTGGAGGGTTCGGGCCAGCATTTGCTGATGTGGGACCAGCCTGACTACCCGGCACTGCTGGCACAGATCAGCGATCCGCCACCGCTGCTGTTCGCCGCTGGCGACCCCACCATCCTGGAAAAACCGCAGTTGGCGATGGTGGGCAGTCGCCGCGCCTCGCGTCCGGGGATGGACACGGCCGCGGCGTTTTCCCGCAGCCTGGCCAGCGCCGGTTTTGTCATCACCAGCGGCCTGGCCCTGGGCATCGACGCAGCGGCCCATCAGGCGGCACTGGATGTCGGCGGGCAAACCGTCGGGGTGCTCGGCACCGGCCTGGAAAATTTTTATCCACAGCGCAACCGCCGCTTGGCGGACGCGATGATTGCCCAAGGCAGCGCGGTGCTCTCGGAGTTTCCGTTGGACGCCCCACCCCACGCCAGCCATTTTCCGCGCCGCAACCGGATCATCAGCGGTTTGTCCCTCGGTGTTCTGGTGGTTGAAGCCAGCGTCGCCAGCGGTTCGCTGATCACGGCGCGCCTGGCGGCGGAACAGGGGCGCGAGGTGTACGCCATTCCGGGATCGATCCATCACCCGGGTGCCCGGGGTTGTCATCAATTGATCCGTGACGGTGCGGCGCTGGTGGAAACCGTGGAGCACATTCTCGAAGCCTTGCGCGGGTGGCAACGCCTGCCGCCGGCCCTGGAGCCGGCGCCTGTCAGCCATCCGCTGTTGCGCCTGCTCCATGCCGCACCGCTCACCAGCGAAGCGTTGGCCGAGGCCAGTGGCTGGGGATTGCCCAAAGTGCTGGCGGCGCTGACCGAACTGGAGATGGAAGGACGTGCCACCTGTGACAACGGCCGCTGGTTTGCGCGCACGCGCTAGGTTTTATGGGGAAGATCGGTAAACTGCGCACAGCCTTATCTTGTGTTGCGGAGAATCTTTCATGGTCAACAGTTGGCGTGTGCAACAAGCCGCGCGAGAAATTCGCGCCGGGGCGGTGATTGCCTATCCAACCGAAGCGGTCTGGGGCCTGGGTTGCGATCCATGGAACGAGGAAGCGGTGGAGCGCCTGCTGGCGATCAAGTCGCGGTTGCCCGACAAGGGTTTGATCCTGGTGGCGGACAACATCCACCAGTTCGACTTCCTGTTCGAAGACTTCCCCGACACCTGGATGGACCGCATGGCCAGCACCTGGCCGGGACCCAACACCTGGCTGGTACCGCACCAGAACCTGCTGCCGGAATGGATCACCGGGGTGCACGATACGGTGGCGCTGCGGGTCAGCGATCACCCTACCGTGCGGGACCTGTGCTCGCTGGTCGGGCCGCTGGTGTCCACCTCGGCCAACCCCCAAGGCCGCCCGGCAGCGCGCACGCGGATTCGCGTCGAGCAGTACTTCCGCGGGCAGATCGACCTGGTACTCGGCGGCAACCTGGGCGGGCGCAAGAACCCCAGCGTGATTCGCGACCTGGCCACCGGGAAAGTGGTACGGCCGGACTGAGCCCGGCCCCAACCTCCGGATTCAATACCTATCCAATGTGGGAGCGAGCCTGCTCGCGATAGCGCCGGGTCAGACGAATGAGTGTTGTCTGATACACCGCCATCGCGTGCCG
>NZ_JBMDKO010000026.1:0-75444 GCF_057809755.1 Pseudomonas sp. FG13 | reverse complement strand
AGCAGGCTCGCTCCCACATTTGAATGAGGTTGCCCACTTAATTTGTGCCAGCCGCAGATTCCCTGTGGGAGCGAGCCTGCTCGCGATGGCGTCGGACCATTCAGCCCCACCTTGCCAGCCAGACCGCTATCACCAGCCAGCTCGCGCCTCGCATTCCTGGCGACGCTGCACATAATCCGACGGGCAAGCTTTTCATGCCCCCCGGCAAAGCAGGCATAATGGCGGTCCTTCGCCGATGCTGACCGGTTTTCCCTTGAACGAACGTCCATCCTCCAACGCCATACGCCCCTCGGGTTGCCCGGGGTTGCTGCGTGTCGTCCAGGCGCTGGACGGGGGCATCTGCCGGATTAAGCTCGATGGCGGTGCTATCCAGGCGGATCAGGCCGAAGCCGTGGCGTTGGCGGCCGAGCGGTTCGCCGGTGGCGTGATCGAGGCGACCAACCGAGCCAATCTGCAGATCCGCGGGATCGGCCCTGAGCACGCCGCGTTGATCGAGTCATTGCTGGCCGCCGGACTCGGCCCGCACACGCCGGCCGGCGACGATGTGCGCAACCTGATGCTCAGCCCCGCGGCCGGCATTGACCGGCAGATGCTGCTGGACACCCGCCCGTTGGCTGCGCAGATCCTGCTCAGCCTGCAGACCCACGAACGATTCCATGAACTGTCGGCCAAGTTCGCCGTGCAACTGGACGGCGGCGAGGCGCTGGCGATGCTCGATCATCACCATGACCTGTGGTTGTCGGCGTTCATGCGTCACGGCGAGCCCTGGCTGGCGTTCGGGTTGGCGGGCTCGCCCCTGGATGAGCCGGCAGGCGCGGTCCCCCTGGCCGAAGGACATGGGTTGGTGCTGGCGGTGCTGGAGCTGTTTCTCGACCTGGCCCGCCCAGACCAGACACGCATGCGTCACCTGCTGGCAGAGCTTCCTGACACTGGATTCAGCCAGCCACTGGCCCGCCGGGTCTCGCTGCAACCGTGTTCCGGTTGGCAGCGCGAGGGGGCCATCGATGGATTGCACCTCGGCATCCAACCCCAACATGACGAACGTGTCTACGTGGGCGCCGCGGCGCCCCTTGGCCGACTCGACGCCGTCATGCTGCGAGGCCTGGCGCAACTGGCCCGGGAGAAGGGTGACAGCAGCCTTCGTTTCACCCCATGGCAAAGCCTGTTGTTGCCCAACGTACACCGCGAGGACGCGGATGAAGTGCTGGCGCGGCTCGAAGGGTTGGGCCTGCTGTGTTCGGCGGAACAACCGTTGGCGCATCTCATCGCCTGCACGGGCTCCAGTGGCTGCGGCAAGGCGCTGGCCGACACCAAGGCCGATGCCCTGCGCCTGGCCGACGTGCTGCAACGCCAGGGCCACGGGATGAAAGTCCATTTATCCGGGTGCCCGCGCTCATGCGCGGCGGCCCACATCGCGCCCGCCACCTTGCTGGCGGTCGCTCCCGGTCGTTACGACCTCTATTTTCGCGATGCCACGCAGCCAGGTTTTGGCGCGTTGCAGGCGCACAATCTGACTATTGAAGCGGTCGGCCAATGGCTCGACGCTCGCCCCCGGAGCCCCCTTTGATGCTTGATTACATCCGCGACGGTCAGGAGATCTATCGCAACTCCTTCGCGATCATTCGCGCCGAGGCCAACCTGGCGCGCATTCCGGCCGATCTGGAAAAACTCGCGGTACGGGTCATCCATGCCTGCGGCATGGTCGAGGCGGTCGATGGGCTGCAGTTTTCCGAGGGCGCGGGCACGGCCGGGCGTCAGGCCCTGGCTGCCGGCGCGCCGATCCTGTGCGATGCGCGGATGGTCAGCGAAGGTGTGACCCGTGCACGCCTGCCGGCCAACAACCCGGTGATCTGTACCTTGCGCGACGAGAGCGTGCCGCAGTTGGCTCGCGACTTGGGCAACACCCGTTCGGCGGCGGCCCTGGAGCTGTGGCGCCCACATCTGGAAGGCAGCGTCGTGGTGATCGGCAATGCACCCACCGCGCTGTTCTACCTGCTGGAAATGCTCGACGCCGGCGCCCCGAAACCCGCGTTGATCCTGGGCTTCCCCGTCGGGTTTGTCGGCGCCGCCGAGTCCAAGGCGATGTTGGCGGCCAACAGCCGTGGCGTGCCGTTCGTGATCATGCAAGGCCGACTCGGCGGCAGCGCCATGGCTGCGGCTGCCGTCAATGCCCTCGCTACGGAGATTGAATGATGCAGCAGCGTGGACGTCTGATCGGCCTCGGCGTGGGCCCCGGTGACCCGGAACTGATCACCCTCAAGGCCTTGCGCCTGTTGCGCGAGTCCCCCGTGGTGGCGTACTTCGTCGCCAAGGGCAAGAAGGGCAACGCCTTCGGGATCATCGAAATGCACCTGCAAGAAGCGCAGACGCTGATGCCGCTGGTGTATCCGGTCACTACCGAAGTGCTGCCGGCGCCGCTGTCCTATGAGCAGGTGATCGCCGACTTCTACGACACCGCCGCCGAACAGGTGGCCGTGCATCTGGATGCCGGTCGCGACGTGGCCGTGATCTGCGAGGGCGATCCGTTCTTCTACGGTTCGTATATGTACCTGCACGATCGTCTGGCCGAGCACTACGACGCCGAAGTCATTCCCGGCGTCTGCTCGATGCTGGGCGGAGCCTCGGTGCTCGGCGCGCCGCTGGTGTACCGCAACCAGAGCTTGTCGGTGCTCTCGGGTGTGCTGCCCCATGACGAACTCAAGCGCCGGCTGGCCGATGCCGATGCGGCAGTGATCATGAAGCTGGGGCGCAATTTCCCCAAGGTCCGCCAGGTGCTCGGGGAACTGGGCCTGGATGGCCGGGCGTTGTACGTCGAACGGGCGACCATGGCCAACCAGAAAATCGTGCCGCTGGATGAAGTCGAGCCAATGTCCTCGCCGTATTTCTCGTTGATCATCGTGCCGGGCGAACGGTGGCAGGGATGACGTTCAAGGCACCGGCAATCGTCATCCTCGGCCCGGGCAGCCTCGCAACGGCCCGGCGGGTCCAGCAGTGCTATCCCGATGCCTTGATCCACGGCCTGGCCGGGCGGGTCGAGGGCGTGGACCGTCACTACCTGGAGTTCGGCGCGACGCTGCGCGAGCTCTATCAGCAGGACACCCCCATCATCGCCCTGTGCGCGGCGGGCATCGTCATCCGCACCCTGGCGCCGCTGCTGCTGGAAAAAGGCGTCGAGCCCGCCGTGCTGGCGGTGGCCGAAGACGGCAGTGCCGTGGTGCCATTGCTCGGTGGCCTGGGCGGGGTCAACGTCATGGCCCGGGACATCGCGACCGCCCTGCAAGTCGCCCCGGCGATCACCACCAGCGGCGAATTGCGTTTCGGCACTTGCCTGCTCAATCCGCCGAGTGGCTACCGTCTCGACGATCTGGAGCAGGGCAAGCGCTTCGTCTCCGATCTGCTGGCCGGTGAGCCGGTGCGCATCGAAGGGGCCGCGCCGTGGTTGGATCAGGCGCACTTGCCCCAGGACCAACAGGCGCGCCTGGCCATCCGTATCGACAGCGCTGCCGGTGTGCCCGCCGTTGATGAGTTGCGTATCTATCCACGCAACGTAGCCGTGGCGCTGGACGTCGGGATGACGGACATAGCGGTCGCCATTGGCGATGCCCTGGGTCAGGCCGGCCTCGCGGTGCAGTCACTGGCCTGCCTGGTGGCGGCGGACAGCGACATGACCCGTCCGGAGTTACACGAAGCCGCTGCGGGCCTGGGCGTGCCGCTGCGCTTCGCTTGCGCCAGCGGCGACATCGCCGGATGGTTGAGCGAGACCCTCGGCCAGCCGGCCTCGATTCGGCTCATGGGCAGCCTGGCCATCGCGGTGGCCGAACAGCCCCTGGATCCGCAACGGATCGGCCGTCCACGGGGGCGCCTGGCGGTGATCGGCCTGGGCCCGGGGGCAGCCGAGTTGATGGTGCCGGCGGTGCGCGCCGAACTCGACCGCGCCAACGACGTGCTGGGCTACGAAACTTACGTGCGCATGGCCGGGCCGTTCCGGGCCGATCAGGTGCAACACTGCACCGACAACCGCGAAGAGCTGCAACGCGCCCGCCATGCTTTCGAACTGGCGGCCCAGGGACGCTCCGTGGTGGTGGTGTCGTCCGGCGATCCGGGGGTGTTCGCCATGGCTGCGGCGGTGCTGGAAGCGCTGCATGAGTCGACGAATGCCCATTGGCACGCTGTCGACCTGCAGATCCTGCCAGGCGTCTCGGCTTCCCTGGCCACGGCTGCCCAGGCCGGCGCGCCGCTGGGTCATGACTTCTGCGTGCTGTCGCTGTCGGACAACCTCAAGCCCTGGTCGATCATCGAGAAGCGCCTGGATCTGGCGGCACAAGCGGATCTCGCGCTGGCCTTCTACAACCCCATCTCCCGTTCCCGGCCCTGGCAACTGGGACGGGCGCTGGAGATCGTCGCCCAGCATCGAACCGCGCAGACGCCGGTGGTCCTGGGGCGTGACATCGGCCGTCCGGGCCAGACCCTGCGTGTCACGACGTTGGGGCAGTTGACCCCGGACCAGGTCGACATGCGCACCATGGTCCTGGTCGGGTCTTCGACCACCTGCGTGTTTCCCCGTGCCGACGGCGGCGAGTGGGTGTACACGCCGCGCTGGTATGGCAACAAACCGCTCTGATACAACCCGGCAGTCCGCTCGGGCTGCCGTCGTTTCTCGAAAATGCTAGTAGCCTGTGTGGCTAATTCGTTTACTCAAATTAACCGTACAGGCTACTAGTTACTGATGGTCTTTGGTTATATATAGCCGGTCTTTGCCCTCAAGTTGCAGGTATGCTGCGCCTGTAACATGAAGTTTGTTTTTATTTGGAAATTTATTGGATTGCTTATTAGTTGAGCCGTAACCGGGTGCCAGGTTACTTTTATTCGCGCTTATCGAGAGCGTTGCATTTTTTAAAGTTTAATGCCCAGGTGCCTGGATGCACGGGTGGGCTGTCGTTGCCTGAAAATGGCTTCGGCTATTCATATACGATAAATGGAAGTGTTGTTATGAGTGAGAGCGGGTTTTCATCGGCGGCGGGTTATGTCGATTTCAAGGGTGTACTGAAACTGAAGGATCTTGAACAGGCGTTAGCGCCCTACAAGGGCGATGATCAATATGATGCGGTGCTCCGATATTACTCCGGCTGTATCGCCGTGCAGGATGCATCATACCTGTTGGAACCGCTGGGGCTGCTCAAGCAGGCGTTGATGGTATTGCAGGGCAGTCGTCGGCGCCGTGCGGCAGAACTGACGCCAACTGGCGGCTCCGCTGCTGGGGATCTGGCGCACATTCAAAACCAGGTAGAGGATTTTGAAGCGCGCCTGCAAAACAGTCTCGATCAATTGAAAGTAGCGGCCACGGAAGTACCGAAAAAATTGCACTTTGCCTGGCTCGGCGGAGGTATTGGCAGTATTCAGCGCGACTACATCAATATCTGGAAGCACGTGATGGGCGCTGCCGGCCATCAACTTTATCTTTGGTATGACAGTGATGCACTGCTGGCCTATGAAACCAACCGGATTATTGTCGAAGCCGCCAAGGCGGACGCCATGTCCAACGGTGGGAAGGGCAGTACCGATGCATCTGAATTGGGTGACCTTTATGAAGAGCGTGCCATCGTCCTCAAGCAACAGATGTATGCCCATATCAAGAAGGCGGTGGAAAGCGGCGGCAGTGCCGATGCTGCGAGAGTGGACCTGCTGGTTCGAGCTTATGGCCAGGACAAGGCGCGACTCGATACCCTGAAGGCCGATAACCGGCGCAGCCTCCAGGCATTGGCCGAAGGGAACTTGGCGCTGCGTGATCTGGCCCGGGGTGAAGGGCTTCAACTGAAGGATATCTACGAACGCGAGATCAGCCTGCGTGGCAATTTTGCCTCAGCCTCCGATGTCGTGCGCGCCGAGGCGCTGCTCATGGAGGGCGGCCGATATGCCGACGTCGACTGTCTGCCACCCTTGCTGGAGAAACTGGGGTCAGTCGATATTCGCGGGTTCAAGACCGATGCGCTTCTGGGCACGCTGCAGCTGCTGCTTGATCGCAATCCCGACTGGATGCCGGGTCGCCAGGCCTTGCGCAACCAGTACATGGACTACCTGGAGCAGATTCCATTGGAAAGTCGTGAGGCACTCAAGAGCTTCGCGGACAGCAAACCCGAGTTGGAGCGCGTTTTTCGCATGCCGGTGGAGCGCTTGGCTCGCCCATACGAGCTGCGCGCCGTTGTGGTACGGAACTCGCTGAGCAACGCATTTCTGATGGCCCACCCGGGGTCGGCGATGCTCAAGGCCGTGCTCGATCGTTTCAGGCTCAACTATGAAATCGTCGATGCCACTGCCCGCCTGGCCGATGAGCAGAACGTCGCCTTTACCGATGTCGACGCCATGGCTCGTGTTGCAAAGCAGGCGGCGACCCAGGTGTTTGGTGCTTTGCATGAGTTGCCACCGGAAGTGGAAATGACCACGTCTTTGCTGGTTCAGGCTGCCGCCACCTACTACAGCGATGGAATCCGCCCCCAGAGCGAAGTGACGATCTACCTGACCGGACCTGGCGCCATGCTCGAGGGCATGGCGGCCCACCTGAGGGCGCATTTCACGCCTCGAACGGCTGAACGGTGGCGAGCGGAAGCCGCCATCCCGGCGGTCACCAGCGTTAACCTGGCCACCGAGGAAGAGCAGGACCATTCCTGGAAAGAGAACGAAAGTGACACCACCCAGTGGCTCGACAACGAGAAAAAACGCTGGAAGGAAGGCCGCTTCAAGGCCCGTTATGCCGGTGACATGGCAGAGCTGCTCAAGTACCGCTCGCTGCAGTTCGACGAAGGCTGGCCGCTGCTGGAAGGGCGTCATGTGTTATCCACCGAGCTGCTGCAGCGTCTGGCCGATGAGCTGGGCGACACCTTCATGAGCACGATGAATCGCAGTCATACCGGCGTGGTGACTTTCGATAAGGCCATCGTGTTGAGTTTTGCAGAGCGCCAGTCGATCCGCGACCAGAGCGCGAAGTTGCTGCCCCCGGCCTCCTTGAGCGATGCGCAGACCCAGCGCTTGTCTATCGTTGAACTGTTGGGCCGTCTGGCCAAGGGCAGTTTCGAAGTGGCTCAACTGAGCCCGTTGCAACGCCTGCTGGTAGGGGCGTTGATCGGCGCGCAGGCGCTGGATAACCGCAGCTTCGAGGCGGCTCGCCCACAATTGGACAACCTGGCCAACAACCTCGACGAGCGCGGCATCGCGGGCAACTACGCGACGATCGAGCGTGTCCTGTTCAAGCTTCAGGCGCCGGCTTTCCAGGCCGGGTTGGCCGACCCGAGCGGTGGGCCGCCCGGGCATTCCGAAACCGCCCTGGGCTTGAAGAAGCAGGCGCTGGAGCAGCCCCTGACACTGCGCCAGTGGGGGCGGCACGTTGCCCGGATCCAGCAGGTGGCGAAGCTTGAGTACCGTGACCGGATCACCGAGCGCCTGGCGACTGTCCTGGACGGCTTCGAGGCCGACACGATCAAGCTTGTCCCCCAGGATTTGCTGCTTCAGGGCGAAGGTGACAGGGTGGGTGGGCGCTGTTATCCACTGGCCCTGGTCATGGCGGCGGCCATGACATCGGGGAAGGCGGCGGTCAACACCCTGCGCGAACGCTTCTACCTGGGTGCCATCGAGCCTGAGGCAGGCGATTGCGTGACGTTTCTGCAAGGTGTGGAAGCGTTGCGTGAAGTGCAGCTCAGTGACGTCGGCAATGCCTTGGGGCGCTCGGATCTGAAGCGGGTCGTGGAGACGCTGCAAGCCAGGACAACCACCGGCACGTTGATGCTCAATTCCGACAACCACGCCATGCTGGTGGCCAGGACCTTCGACGGTGAGCGCAGCACCTATCACTTCTACGATCCGAATTTCGGCGTCTTCGAGTTCGAGCATGCCACTCGATTCAGGCAGGCGCTGGAGCGGTTCTTTATCCAGCAGGAAATGGCCGTTCACTATGCGGCGTATGGGGAGGCGGCCCGTCCGACGTTCGAGCTGATCGAGCTGGACGGTGAGCGCGTTTCGAAAGCCTCATTGCCCGGTTCGATCCGGGTCTCGGAACTGCTGCAACCGGGTGCCCTGCCTGGACATTCGCAACCCCCAGTCAGGCAGCGCTGGGCCAGTGCCCGCGGGCAATCGCTCATGAACAATTCTCGACTGGGCAGCAGTCTGTTGGCCCTGGATGGTCACTGGTGGGGACAACGCATTGCGGAGGTCACGAGCCAACTCCGGCAGCAGAACCAATTGGCGCCGCAACTTGTGCCGTTGTTCGAAACCCTGGAAATCACCTCGGACGGGTCGTATCGGATCAACCTGATCGATCCGAAAAACCCCGGGCAACTGGTGCGGGTCATGTCCGACGACCATCGACTCCTGCGAATCAAGAACTACCTCTCGGAGCGTTTTCTGGCCTTGGCCAACAAACCCTTGGTCCCGAGCGAGCCTGCCGAAGTGGGCAGCGTTCACACCCTCAATGCCGGTTTCAGCATACAGGCGCTGATGTCCGCGTTGACTGAGCGGGAAGGGCCGGACCGTCCTCTGTCCCTGGCGGTGCGGCTGCATGTCTATGTCAATTACGCACAACTGGTGCATGGCAACGTAACCGATGTGGCAGGCTTGGTAGGCCTGGTCCGGCAGGCGCTGGCGGAAGAGAAGTTGATTGCCCGCACTGTTGCGCCAGTGGTCAAGGCGGCGGTGGGTTCCAGCGTGAGCGAGGCGACCGGAGGCGTGCTGCAACTGGCGAATGTCGGGTTCGATATCTATCAGTTGTTGACCGCGTCCAATGAGATCGAACGTACCCGGTTCGGTACTCAACTGGCTTTCGATTCGGCCGGGCTGATGTTGTCGGCGGGAGCGCTCACGGTCGGCGCCGCCACTGCCGGAGCGTTTCTTGGCGGGGCTGCCGTGATCCTGGGCGGCTTGGCGGTAGGGGTGACGGCCGTGGTCCAGGGGTTCGCCGCCATTGCCGAAGAGGCCAGGCAGGTCGGGCTGTTCTTCGACGAACTGACCAAGGCCCATCTCCAGGCCTACCGGTTTGACGCTCGCAGCGACGCCTGGTTGCCACGTCCGTCACTGATTGTCGGCACATTGGATCTGGTCCGCGGCGAACTCGCCCTGGACAGCCCGAGGCTGTATCCGTTGCGGGATCATTTCGGCGTGCCGACGTTCGATGACGATTATGACCGGGCGATCGATATCCGTTGGGAGCTGCGCCTGACCGAGCGAGTCAAGTTCACCCCGTCCGCCGGCCAGGCCATCGTACTGCCTTGCGTGCCGAGAACCTGTTACCGCTATGAGTACAAGGCGCTGCCATTCGCGGGATTGCGCCATGACACCGGGTTCGACACGGCACGGCGACTGGAGAAAAAGAAGGCGGATGGTGGATGGCTGTTCCTGTTTTCGTTCTATTCGTTTCCGAGCGACTACATCCTGTACCGCATGCTCCCGGATTACCGGCCAACCGTGATCGACGTGTTGCTCGATGAGACCGAGCGTTCGCTGGTGGTGCCGGTGCTCCCAACGGTGTGGCACGGAAAAGTCAGCTACCGGATCCGAGGCGCGGGCAAGCGTTGCGCAGTGGGCCTCAATCCCGGCGTGAGCCTCACACTCGAGTCGTTGAACCGACAGCGCTCGGGTTGGGTGCTGGATGCGCCCTGGGCCACTGAGGGCGATATCCGGATCGAGCGCTACGCGAAACTGTTTGTGGGCGCCGTCCAGGTGAGCTTCACGGGAACGGGCTTTCATGACGTGCTGCTGCGGATCGCTGGCAACCAGGTGTTCCAAGTCGAGCTGAGCGAACGCAAACTCACGCTTATCGAGCAGGACGTGCCTGCGGGCATGGATCGACAGGCGTTGCAGCCACACCTCAAGCGCCTGGCGCAAGGACACCGCCTGGCGATGCCCTACACGCCGGTCCACCGCTACCTGATTCCCTTCGAGAAGCCCGACGAGCCCCGTTACGTCACGGCCTGGTATGACGCGAAGGAGGACCGTTTCCTGTACATCCGTAACGAGATCCCCGGTACCGATGACGCACTGCTGGGGGCGGTGGCAGGCGACAGTGCCTATTTCCATGAACCGGAGGGCCTGATCATCTGGCAGGTCGATGCGAACACTGGACTGTTGAGCCATCGCTATTGGCTACGGGGCGCAAAGAATGCGGCGACCAGCATCCGCAGCGTCGAGGCCGACGCCCAGGGGGTGATTCATGTCGCACAGCAAATCAGCCGTGCGGACCAGACCCGCGATGTGCTGGTCTATGTCATCCATGATGGGCAATTGCTGCTGAGTTCGGTGACTCGGGAGGAAGGGCCGGCGCTGGAATCGGTCTTCAGTGCCAGCGAAACACTGGCCGACTGGAGCCAGGTTCTGGGCAGCGGTTACCCCTCTACACCGTATGTCGATAATGAGGCGACTTACGCCACCGTCGATTGGCAGCCGGCCCCCTTTGTGTCGGTCTGCTGGAAAATCGACGCGCAGTGGCGGGACATGGCCTGGGTTCGCCGCAGTGACCAACTGATCATCCGCCCCGCGCCGAAACACAACCATCTGCGTGGCTGGCCGGACTCGATCAAGAACATGACGGATCTGACGTTGCTCACGCCGGAGGACGGCAGCGATGTGTTCATCGTGTACGACAGGCTCAGAAAGGAACTGTGCCGTCGGCGACGGACCCTGGTGGCCGGTAAGTGGCAGTGGTCGAGCAAGTGGAAGCAGTACGAGAAGTTGGAAAATATCATCGCCATCGACGGAGGCTACCTGGTGCTGACTTCCAATGGGTTGTTCTACACCCTCACGGACCAGGGTGAACTGAGCCTGGGGGGCATGAACGCGCCCTGGTTCAAGAATCGGGCGCATTGGTGGTCTGCATTGGAGCCGCTGGCCCGACGACACGACACCGAGCGTCTGGCCCTTGTCGGCCTGACCAGCTTCAGCGGTGACGCGACGTTGTGTGCCTGGTACATCGGCAGCAGGCTGCTGCTGGCTGAACCGGGGCATGGGAAGGAAATGCGCCTGCTGAGCGTCACTCCGGATGGCGAGGCGGCCTGGCTGTTCGATGTATCCGAGGGGGAAGTCCATCGTCAGGCGTTCATCGATCCGCAGCAGCTTGAGTCGGTCTTTGGACTGGGCACGCAAGTGTTGCAGGCCGACGCGTTACCCAAGGCGCAGCGTGAATGGGCACCCTGGCGATTTGTCGAGGTGACGGTCGACGGTATCGGACTGCGTGGCGTGACGCCCGAAGGTGTCGTGGTTTCGTTGCGGAGTCGGGAGCCAGCGTTGATCACGGGTGTGACTCGTGAGTGGGTCATTGCCCAGGATGGCCGGAAGCAGGAGATGCTCGAGCAATTGGCGAACCAGCCGTTTCGTAACGCGTTGCTGACTGTGGAGGATCCTGGCGACCTGCAATGGTTCGTCACTGAGCTTAAGCGCTTGATTCGGGTGCCCAGGACCGAGGTTCCAGGGGCCTTCGATTTACTGGGGACCCAGCGGCAGGACAACGTGCTGCTTCATGAGCACAGTAATGGCAAGTTGTTGAGCTACCCGGCCATGGTAGAGGCGGGGCCCCTCGGTTACGTCCGGCGTGATGGCGAGGTACTGGTTGTCGGCGGGGAAAAGATGAAGATCGACGATCTGCTACCGGACGATGTCACGACCTTGGTCCTGTGCCTGGGGCAGGGAAGCGTGAGTTACCGGCTGACGAAGGCGGCCTGGTTGAGGCTCGAATCGGTCGTCCTCAACTGCCGGCCCTCCCTGGACGGCGTATCTGCAGAACCTGGCAAGTTGATCTGGGAGCTGGATGACCCAGACCGGCTGTTGCTGAGCATTGTCGATGAGCACTTGGTGATCATTGATCCTGATAGTGGACACAGTGTGATTATTCGTGAGGTGTATGCCAGCGATATCAACTTGCGGGGTGAGGTCTTGCTCAGTTTCGGGGGGCATCGACGTTATGCCGTTTCAAAGTTGATACGGCGCTTGGACGCCCAGCCGAATCCCCGCAATAGCATCTTGCTGAAAGAACTGCTGAGCGTTTCGAAGAAGTTGGAAAGTAATGCAGTGGATTAATCAGGTCGCTCAATAAAGCGGAGCCGATTATTGAATGCTCATGGGGCGATTCCTTTTCAAGTTGAATCGCCTCATGAGATGTTCGTCCAGCTTCTTCTTTATGAGGGTTCTTTTATTGTTCAAATGAATCCTGTCCAGTTTGAAGAATGCCTGTTGCTGGATGATTTTTGCCGAGCGCTTTTCCCAGTCCCAAAATAGAAAGTTGTGTTTTTTTATATCCACGCTCAGTTCGAGCTTGTAGACGGCGATATGGACGTCGTTCCGCGAGTCGTAGCGGGCCGGGATGATCTGAAACGTTTCGCCGTGCCGGGTTTCCTTGTCGAAGGACAGCATCGCCGGCTGATCGGCTTTCAGGGCATCGAGGGTATCGATCATTGCGTTCGCCTGCCGTGAATCCTTCATGGCCTGGGCGCCCTGAACCAGGAAGTCCGCCACCGAGCCGGAGACGAGGTGCCGGGTACGGGTGAAGATGGTGTCGTCATACAGCGACCAGCCGAGGAAATTCAACGTGCGTACATACTCTTCGAACCAGCCTTTCGAATCGGTATAGCGGTGATGACCAAGGTCGGCTGAGCGGGTGGCAATGTTATTGCAGTCCGCGATGTCGTTGTGATCCTGCAGGGAAAGTGTCTCGATGTAGGAGAGCAGGTTAGGACCTGTGACCAGGCCGGTCAGTGATGGGTTGTTCATGGGTGAGTCTCCGTAAAAGTTGTCTTTTATAAATACAACGGTGGTCGGTGGATTCAAGTAAGTAAATGAGTTGATTTAAATCAGAATGTTGTTGGGAGGCCGAGGCTAGGAAGGCTACATATGTTGTAATGGGCCTGAAGTTGCAGTTTTACTAAAGGGTAACTTAGATTGCAGCTTGTCCGCAGGAGCGGTCATTACATAACCAAGGAAGTTATATGAAACAGTTTGAAAGTGAAGTGAGTATTGAGCAGAGCATTGAATTGATCGGCGCGCGCATCAACAGGCGCAAGGCGCTGGTTTCTCCCAGTCGGCGTGTGCGTCGATCCGCAGCACTACTGGACAGCCCGACCAGGGATCTGGACGCGCTGATGTTGGGAAACGCGCTGGTAGGCTACGGCAGCAACATGTCGCTCACCAACATGGCGATCATGGAGAATCTGATGACCATGGCCATCATGGAGGCCAACTTTGAAGTGCCGGGCGGCAAGAACACCTTGGCGTGGTACGACGCATTTATCCGGTGCCTGCATGACCTCGGATGTTTCGTGGCCGATGACGGCTATACCCGCTACTCCGAGAGTTCCCAGCGCGTGGACATGGACTTCGTGATCAGCGATATCGTCAAGGGGATCATCGATGGCGTGAAGGCCAGTGTCCCGGCAGCATCGATGCTCGGTGCTGTGGTGAACACCACGATCGACGGGCTGAAGCAGGATAAGCAAACCATCAATCTGTTCAACAGCCAGGTCAAGACACCCGAGGGCGCTCGCCTCTCCGTCATTCCCTGTGAGCAGTTGGCCAACGGCATCCTGATCGCCTCGTCCGCCTCGATCAGGCAGACCGGCACTTCGAATAACGGCGGTGTTCTTTTCGTGAACTGGCAATCGTCGGCGCGGGACATCTTTCGCGGTAAATCCTTCGTGACGTTCAACCCGGCTCGTTACGAAGAGTTCAGGTCGGACATCGAGGAGTACCTGGGGGAACATCGCAGGGAAGTGCTGCGAAAGCGCTTCAACCGCCGCAAGCAAGGCTGACAGGTCAGTGGTGTTATGGCACCAGGTAGCCTTTCACGCCGGTAAAGATGATCTGGGCCGCCAACGCACAGACGAATAAGCCCATCAGGCGGCTGACGATCTGCAAGCCCTGGTCACCCAGGATCCGTTCGATGCGGCTGGACAGGTAGAGCACGACACCGACGGTGAAGCTGGCCAGGGCGATGCTGATGATAGCCATGAGTTTGTCGTCCCAGTGCGGCTGGCTCACGCCCATCACCAGCAGCGCGCCGATGGTGCCGGGGCCGACAGTCAACGGAATGGTCAGCGGGACGATGGTTACGTCCTGCTGGACATTGTCGGTCTGTACAGCCGACTTGCCTTGGGCCATGCCCAGCGCTGAAATGAACAGCACGCTGCCAGCGCCGATACGGAATGCATCCACGGTGATGCCGAACACAGTGAAAATCACCCGCCCGAACAAATACAGCAGGACGCTGGAGATCAGTGTCGCGATCGCGACCTTCCAGGCCAGGCGTCGCTGCTCCTTGCGCGAATAGCCACGGGTCAGGCCGATAAAGCACGACAACACGAAGAAGGGGCTGTAGAGCACCAGCATCTTCAGGTAAACGCTGAACAGCACATGGAGCATGGTCGGGGCTCAAGGCGGAGAAAGAGGACGGAAGTCTATCAGGCAGTGTGACGTCTGTCGGCTCAGGACGTTTGCGCCGTGCGGTTCTGTTGTTCGCGTTGGGCCACCCAGTGCTCGATCAGCTCGCGCAGTTGCGACAACTCCACCGGTTTGGCCATGTGGCCGTCCATCCCGGCCTGACGGGCCCGCTCCTTGTGCTCGGCCAGGATGTGGGCCGTGAGCGCCACGATGGGCGTGCGGGTTCGCTGGTTACCCATTTCCCAGGCTCGCAGCTGCTGGGTGGCGGAAAATCCATCGAGGATCGGCATTTCGCAATCCATCAGGACCAGGTCGTAGCGCCGTTCCTTCATGGCCTTGAGGGCTTCCTCACCGTTGCTGGCGGTGTCGGGTTGCAGGTTGAGCTTGCCGAGCATGCCGCGGATGACTTTGGTGGAAATGCTGTTGTCTTCGGCCACCAGGATGCGGAAGTCGCTGGGGACTTTCACCGGCACGGCGGGACCGGCATTCAATGGGACATTGGGGGCATGGCCTTTGTTGCGCTGGTTCAGTTCGTCCGCGAGGGTGGTCTTGAGGGTATAGCCGGCCACCGGCTTGGCGAGGATGCGCTTGACCCCGCTGTTGCGCGCCACGATCTTGCTCGGTGCGTTGCTGATGCCGGTGAGCATGATCAACAGGATGTCGTGGTTCAGGCTTGGGTCTTCCTTGATCTTGGCCGCCAGCTGCATGCCGGTCATGCCGGGCATGTTCTGGTCCAGCAGCACCACGTCGAAATAATCCCGCAGGTGGGCCTTGGTGCGCAGCAGCGCCAGGGCTTCCTTGCCCGATGGCACCGCGCTGACATTCAAGCCCCAGGCGCTGCATTGCTGCACCAGCACCTTGCGGCAGGTCTCATTGTCATCGACGACCAGCACCCGCGCGCCTTGCAACGGACTGTCGAGATCGGAGGTCGGGTGCTCCAGGCGATCCGGATCCAACGGCAGGGTCAGCCACAAGGTGCTGCCCTGGTTGCTTCCGCTCTTGATGCCGAACTCGCCGTGCATCAGCATGATCAACTGGCGGGCGATGACCAGGCCCAGGTTGCCGCCCAAGCGCGTGGCCGACAGGAAGTTCTTGCTGTGCAGCTCGGCGTGCATGAGCGTGTCGCGCTCTTCGGCGTCCATGGGCACGCCGCTGTCTTGTACGGCAATGCGCAGGCGCGGTTCGCTGCTGCGCTCGTCAAGGGCCACGACGATCAGCACCTCGCCTTCGTCGGTCTTCTTCAAGGCGTTTTCCAACAGGCTCAGCAACGCCTGGCGCAGCCGCGTCGGGTCACCGCTGATCACCCTCGGTACCTGGGGCTGGATGAAACTGATCAGTTCGACATTCTGCTGCTCGGCCTTGGCGCGGAAGATGCTCAGGCAATCCTCGATCAAGGCATTGAGATCGAACTGCACATCGTCCAGTTCGATCTGACCGGATTCGAGCCGGGAAATGTCGAGGATCTCATTGATCAGCGTCAGCAGCTCGTTGCCGGCGCTGTGGATGGTCTGCACGTAGTCGCGCTGCTTGACCGACAGCGGCGTACCCAGCAGCAGCTCGGTCATGCCCAGCACGCCGTTCATCGGGGTACGGATCTCGTGGCTGATCTTGGCCAGGAATTCCGCCTTGGCATTGATCTCGGCATTGCTCGCCGCCAGGTCGCGACTGATGCTGAAACGGCTTTCGTTGATGGAGCGCTGGCGTTCGCCCAGGGCGACGCTCATCAGCAGGCCGCTGATGCAGATGAACACCAGCAGCGTGACGATCAGGCCTTGGGGCGCGACTTCCGTGAGGCCTTGCAGGGCGGGCAGGATGATCAGCGTACCCAGGTTGAAAACCACCATGGCCGCGACAAACAGCCGTGCGGGGCGGTAGCCCTTCTGCCAGTGCCAGGCGCTGACGAACAGCATGCTCAGGCCGGCCAAGGCCACCAGCGCATAGGTCATGATGTTGAGCGGCAGGGTGTTGACGAACAACAGCAACAGACTGCACAGCATGATGAACACGATGCCCCCCAGCAGCAGCCGGTTCAGCGGGTGTGGTCCCAGGGGGGCAAAAAAGCGGTAGGCGAGCATCAGGCCGCATGGCGCGGTCAGCAGCAGGGCCAGATAAGCACCAGGAGTCTGCACCGCCGGCCAGTCGGGTAACCAGCCCCCCGCCAGGTTCAGCAGCAATGCCAGGCTGAGCATCAGCAGCCCCTCACAAGCCGCCAACCACAGGCAACTGCGTGAGCGGGTGTAGGCGTAGCGGGTGAGGTTGTGCAGGATCAGCATGGCGATGCAGCCGAACAACCAGCCATAGATCAGGGTCTGGTTCTGATCCGCCGCGGCCACGATTGCCGGCTGCAGGGTGATGTGCGGGCGCAGCTCATGCCGGGATGCCAGTCGCAGGTAGACGTCCAGCGGTTTATCGCTGCGGGGCAGGGCCAGCATGAAATCGCTGCTGGGCACCGAATGCTCGCTGCGGGGCAGGGCATTGCCGGTGATCTGTTGATCGATCAGGGCGTCGCCGTCCAGCACATAGAGATTCAAGCGCGACAGGTCGGGCGCAAAGATGCGCAGGATCTGCTCATGCTTGTCGGGTGCCAGCCGGAAGCGCAGCCACAGCGCGCCATCAGGCTCGGCGGCGCGGATACGGTCGAGGTCGATGGGGCTGAATTGGTTGGTGTAGCGGGCGGAGCGGATGTCGCTCAGCTTCAGGTCGCCCTGTTCGTCGAGCAATACCGCCCAGCCACTGCCTGGCGCGGCCTGGGCCGAAAGCATGCAGAGCAGCGTAAGCAGGGTGACGGTAAAGCCTATGGCAATCCTGAGCCAGCGCACGGCGAAATCCCTTCTTAGGTTGATGCCAGATTATAACTATGCGCGGCGCCCGGACAGACAGGCAAGGGCCACGGAGCCCTGCCTGGCTGAAAGGCCGGGTTATTCCAGATTTTCGCCACGCTCGCGGGCAATGGCACGATAACCAATGTCCTTACGGTAGAAGCAACCTTCCCAATCGATCTCGGCGGCAAGCTTGTAGGCCTGCTGCTGAGCGGCGTCGACACTGGCTCCCATGGCGGTGGCGCACAGCACGCGACCGCCTGCGGTGACGACCTGGCCGTCCTTCAGCGCGGTCCCGGCGTGGAAAACCTTGCCTTCCAACTGGGCCGCAGCCTCCAGGCCACGGATCTCGCTGCCCTTGGCGTAGTCGCTCGGGTAACCGCCGGCCGCCAATACGACACCAACGCTTGGGCGCGGATCCCACTGCGCTTCGACCTTGTCCAGCGCCTGGGCCAACGCGGCTTCGACCAGCAGGACCAGGCTCGATTGCAGGCGCAACATCACCGGCTGGGTCTCAGGATCGCCGAAACGGCAGTTGAATTCGATGACTTTTGGGTTACCAGCCTTGTCGATCATCAGGCCAGCATAGAGGAAACCCGTGTAAACGTTGCCTTCCTCAGCCATTCCGCGCACGGTTGGCCAGATCACCTGGTCCATGACACGCTGGTGCACCTGGGCGGTGACGACTGGGGCCGGGGAATAGGCACCCATGCCGCCGGTGTTCGGGCCGCTGTCGCCGTCGCCGACGCGCTTGTGGTCCTGGCTGGTGGCCATCGGCAAGACGTTCTTGCCGTCCACCATGACGATGAAGCTGGCTTCTTCGCCGTCGAGGAATTCTTCGATCACGACCCGGGAACCGGCGTCACCGAAGGCATTGCCGGCCAGCATGTCGCGCACGGCGTCTTCGGCTTCGGCCAGGGTCATGGCCACGATCACGCCTTTACCGGCCGCCAGGCCATCGGCCTTGATCACGATAGGGGCGCCTTTCTCCCGCAGGTAGGCCAGGGCCGGCTCGATTTCGGTGAAATTCTGGTAGTCGGCGGTCGGAATCTTGTGCCGGGCCAGGAAATCCTTGGTGAAGGCTTTCGAGCCTTCCAACTGTGCGGCGCCGGCGGTCGGACCGAAGCAGTCCAGGCCACGGGAGCGGAACAGGTCGACGACACCGGCGACCAACGGCACTTCCGGGCCGACGATGGTCAGCGAGACATTCTTCTCGGCGAAGTCGGCCAATTGTTCCAGGGCCAGCACGTCGATGGCGACGTTCTCGCACTTGGCTTCGATGGCGGTACCGGCATTGCCCGGCGCCACGAAAACCTTCTCCACGCGCGGATCCTGGGCCACTTTCCAGGCCAGGGCGTGTTCACGGCCACCGCTGCCAATGATCAAAACATTCATTTCAAAAACCTCGGATGACGCTGATTCTGTATGCAGCGCTGAAGCTGCTCTTCTGTGGAAGCGAGCCTGTGTGGGAGCAAGGCTTGCCCGCGATGCAGGCAACTCGGTTTATCAGGCGCACCGAGGTGATGCTATCGCGGGCAAGCCTTGCTCCCACACAAACTCAGCTTCCACATCGATCGATGTTAGTGACGGAAATGGCGCATGCCCGTAAAGACCATCGCGATGCCTGCTTCGTCAGCGGCGGCAATCACTTCATTGTCACGCATCGAACCACCCGGTTGGATGACGGCGGTGATGCCGACCTTGGCCGCGTTGTCGATACCGTCGCGGAACGGGAAGAACGCATCGGACGCCATGACCGCGCCCTGGACCTGCAGGCCGGCGTGCTCGGCTTTGATGGCGGCGATACGGGCCGAGTTCACGCGGCTCATCTGGCCGGCGCCGACACCGATGGTCTGGCGGTTCTTGGCGTAGACGATGGCGTTGGACTTGACGTACTTGGCGACTTTCCAGGCGAAGATCAGGTCGTTGATTTCCTGCTCGCTCGGGGCGCGCTGGGTCACGACTTTCAGGTCGGCGCTGCCGATCATGCCGATGTCGCGGCTCTGTACCAGCAGGCCGCCGTTGACGCGCTTGTAGTCCCAGGCCGGAGCACGGTCGGCCGACCATTGGCCGCAGGCCAGCAGGCGCACGTTGGCCTTGGCGGCCACGATGGCGCGAGCTTCTTCGCTGACCGAAGGCGCGATGATCACTTCGACGAACTGACGCTCGACGATGGCTTTGGCGGTTTCGGCATCCAGTTCACGGTTGAAGGCGATGATGCCACCGAAGGCCGATTCGGTGTCGGTGGCGTAGGCCAGCTCGTAGGCCTGGCGGATACCGCCCTCGGCGTCCGGGCTCACGGCCACGCCGCACGGGTTGGCGTGCTTGACGATCACGCAGGCTGGCTTGACGAAGCTCTTCACGCACTCCAGCGCGGCGTCGGTGTCGGCCACGTTGTTGAACGACAGTTCCTTGCCTTGCAGCTGGGTGGCGGTGGCGATGCCGACTTCGGCAGGCTTGGCTTCCACGTAGAACGCCGCGCTCTGGTGCGGGTTCTCGCCATAGCGCATTTCCTGGGCCTTGACGAACTGGGTGTTGAAGGTGCGCGGGAATTCGCTGCGGCCTTCGGTCGACAGGGTTTCAGCGGCCTGGTTCACGGTGCCCATGTAGTTGGCGATCATGCCGTCGTAGGCGGCGGTGTGTTCGAAGGCCTTGAGCATCAGGTCGAAACGCTGGGCGTAGGTCAGGCCGCCGGCCTTGAGGTTTTCCAGCACATTGGCGTAGTCGCTGGCGTTGACCACGATGGCCACGTCTTTGTGGTTCTTGGCCGCCGAGCGGACCATGGTCGGGCCGCCGATGTCGATGTTCTCGATGGCGGTCGGCAGGTCGCAGCCCGGCTTGTTGATGGTGGCTTCGAACGGGTAGAGGTTGACCGCCACCAGGTCGATCGGCTTGATGCCGTGTTCGTTCATGATGGCGTCGTCGATGCCGCGACGGCCCAGGATCCCACCGTGGATTTTCGGGTGCAGGGTCTTGACCCGACCGTCCATCATTTCCGCAAAACCGGTGTAGTCCGCGACTTCCACTGCGGCGACCCCATTGTCCTGCAGCAGCTTGAAGGTCCCGCCGGTGGAGAGGATCTCGACACCCAGCTGTTGCAGCTCGCGGGCGAATTCGAGGATCCCGGTCTTGTCGGAGACGCTGATCAAGGCGCGGCGGATCGGCAGGCGGGTGGTCTGGTCGGTCATTTCAATTTCCATCAAAAGCAAGGGAAGTCAGCAAAAAAGGCGACCGTTTTTTATGCGGGCGCCTTTCTGGTTTGATTGAATGCTTACAGCAGATCGTACTGCTTGAGTTTCTTGCGCAGGGTACCGCGGTTCAGGCCCAGCATCTCGCTGGCCTTGGTCTGGTTGCCCTTGACGTAGTTCATCACGCTTTCGAGCAGTGGCGCCTCGACTTCGGAAAGCACCAGGTTGTACACATCCGTGACGGCAGCGCCCTCAAGGTGGGCGAAATAATTGTGCAGCGCCTTCTCGACACTCCCGCGAAGGGTCTGACCCTCTTCGCTAGGCGTATTGAGGTGCTGTTTCAAATTCACGTTGTCGCTCACGGGTGTTATTCCACTCACTAAAGTCTCGGTCATCATCGTCATGCGGCCACCCCTTCGTCCCCTGTCAGGCTCTTGTAACGTTCAGCGAAGAAGGCCTGAACGTCGGCGCATTGTGCTTGCGTACCATCCAAACGATTGAAGCGGGCGCGAAACTCCCTGGCGCCCGGCAGGGTTGCGAGATACCAGCCCACATGCTTGCGCGCGATGCGTACGCCCATGACTTCTCCGTAGAAGGCATGCAGCGCGGCCAGATGCTCCAGCAGAATTCGTTCCACCTCGGACATTTGCGGCGCAGCGAGCTTTTCGCCAGTGCGCAGGAAGTGTTCGATCTCACGGAAAATCCAGGGCCGCCCCTGGGCGGCCCGGCCGATCAACAGGCCGTCGGCACCGGTTGCGTCCAGCACATACCGGGCCTTCTCTGGCGAGTCGACATCGCCATTGGCAAACACCGGTATCGACACCGCCTGCTTGATCGCGGCGATGGTGTCGTACTCGGCCTCGCCGGTGTACAGGTCGGCACGGGTGCGGCCATGGACCGCCAACGCCGTGATTCCCGCCTGTTCGGCGATCTTCGCCACCGTCAGGCCATTCCTGTTCTCCCGGTCCCACCCGGTGCGGATCTTCAAGGTCACCGGCACATCGACTGCGGCGACGACCGCCTGCAGGATCTCGGTAACCAGGGCCTCATCCTTCAACAGCGCCGAGCCGGCAGCCTTGTTGCAGACCTTCTTTGCCGGGCAGCCCATGTTGATGTCGATGATCTGTGCCCCCAGCGCCACATTGGCCCGGGCCGCCTCTGCCAGCATCTGTGCATCGCCACCGGCGATCTGTACCGAGCGGGGCTCGGGATCGCCTTCGTGGATCATGCGCAGACGCGACTTGCGGGTGTTCCACAGGCTCATGTCGCTGGTGACCATTTCCGAAACCACAAGACCGGCGCCCAGCCGTTTGCATAACTGACGAAAGGGCTGATCGGTGACGCCCGCCATGGGGGCGAGAACCAGACCGTTCTGCAGTGTGTATGGGCCGATGCGTACCGCCGACATAGGACTTCCCTGAAGTGGGGCCGGATCATGAGACTTCGAAAAAGGGTTGGCATGATACCCGCTCTCGATGACTGGATAAAGATCGAATTGGATAAAATCTGAACAGCTATTTTGTTATCGCCAGCGGTTTGGTCCGGCTGGGGTGGGTCAGAAAGCTGCCGTCAATCGACTGGCCCCCGGTGGCTTCACTCGGGCGAGTGGAAGCTCAAACTGTAGTTCACCGCTTTGGGGCCCGGATCCAGAATGTCCAGGGCGATATGAATAGGGGTCTGCGGCGGCATTTCCCCCAGGCCTTCCAGATCGCCGCCCAGGTATTCTCCGGGCTTGAAGCGACGGCTGGCGATCAAGTGCCCGTTAAGGTCGGCGAAGCGCAGTTCCAGCAGCGGAAAAGGCTGGGAGAAGGGCGCACGATTGTAGATGATCGCGTCCACCACCAGGGCGCCGCTGAAGTCCGGATGACTGCGCACCACCAGGTTGCTGCTCTTGATCTTGGCGATGTCGACTTTGGATGGCACGTCGCAGCCAATGGTCGGGCAAATCTGCAGGAACCACGGGCGGTACTGGTCCTGGCGGGCCAGTTCGTCGAAATGATAGGCGATGTACTGGCCTGCCAAGGCCCCGGCGGCGAGCAGGATCAACAGGCTCCACAGCAGGCGCCGACCCCAGGGCGAGCGGCGCTTGCGCCAGTCCAGTTGCAATGGATCGTCGTCAAGGTCCTGAAGGACTTCGGCGCGTATTCCAGGCTCCTGGCGTTCGCGTTTCCTGCGGGACTGGACCGGCTCTTCGTCGGCGTCGTCGATATCGTCGGTGGCGGACAGGCGCTCGAGGCGTTCGTCGGGCTCATCGTCCGGCGCCAGGTGCAGCGGCGCGCCAGGTTCATCGTCCGGGTCCAGTGGTTCCAGAGTCAGAGGTAGGGACAGGGACGGCTCGGTGCGTGGTGGCCGGACGGGCTCATGGGGCGCGAACGGTTCGATAGGGACTTGGGCCACTGCTTCCGCGCGCTCGGCGGGAGACTCGCTGTACAGGCTGTCGGACCAGGGTTCCTGCTCGTCGGAAAGGTGGTCCCGCTGTGCGCTCAGGTTATCTTCGCGGCGTCGGCCGAAGGAGTCCGGTGCCCGTTTGTCGCGTCGCTCCAGGCGAGCCAGTTCCTTGTCCAGGTCATCCAGGTCCAGCTCCGCGGCGGTCCACTGCTTCTGGCTGATCGCCCGGGGCGGTGCTTCGACGACGGCAGGCCGAATGGCCGCGGGAGGGACGGGAGCGGGTTCCCTGGCTGTCCGTTGTTCCAGCAGTTGCCGTGCGGCATTGAAGACTTGCAGGCACGAGCCGCAGCGAACCACCCCGCGGGCCACGCTCAATTGAGCATGGCTGACGCGAAAACTGGTGTGGCAATGCGGGCACTGGGTGACGAAACTGTCGGTCATGCGGCTATCCGGTGGATACAAGCGGCCATTCTAGCGCCGACGGCCGGTGATGCGCACCCAGCCATCACGATTGGCAATAGGGTCCAGGTCAAAGTCGGCGGCATAAGCGGCAGCGACTTCCTCGCCCTGTTCGGCCAGGATGCCCGACAGCGCCAGTCGTCCACCCGGCTTGACCAGGCCCGACAGTTGCGGCGCCAGGGAGACCAACGGTCCGGCGAGGATATTGGCCACCAATACGTCGGCCTGGACCTGGGGCAGGTCCTGCGGCAGATAGAGTGGGAACAGTGCTTCGGCAATGTTATTGCGCCCGGCGTTGTCGCGGGACGCTTCCAGGGCCTGGACGTCGATGTCGGTGCCGACCGCTTCTTTGGCACCCAGCAGCAGCGCGGCAATGGCCAGGATGCCCGACCCGCAGCCGAAGTCGAGTACGTCGCAGCCCTTGAGATCCTGACCGTCGAGCCATTCCAGGCACAGCGCGGTGGTCGGGTGGGTGCCGGTGCCGAACGCCAGGCCCGGGTCCAACAGCAGGTTGACGGCGTCCGGCTCCGGCGCCGCGTGCCAGCTCGGAACGATCCAAAGCCGCTGGCCAAAGCGCATCGGCTGGAAATTGTCCATCCAGCTGCGTTCCCAATCCTGGTCTTCGATCACTTCGCTGTGATGTTCGGGCAACGGGCTGCCGGTCAGCAGTTCCAGATGGGCCAGAACGCTGGCCGCTTCGGTGCCACCTTCGAACAAGGCCAGCAGATGGGTGTGGGACCACAGCGGGGTGGTGTTCAGTTCCGGCTCGAAGATCGGCTGGTCTTCGGCGTCCATGAAGGTGACCGATACGGCGCCTACTTCAAGAAACGCATCTTCGTAGGTTTCGGCTTGTTCCGGGCTGATGGCCAGACGTACTTGCAGCCAAGGCATGGCGGGCACCTTTGGAAATAAATCTACAGGAAGCAGGCTTAGTGACCTGCGTGGCTAATTTGAGTAGCCGAATTAGCCACGCAGGTCACTAGGCTGCGAAAGCTGCGCAGTGTACGCCAGGTCGCCGTCAAAGTGGATAAGCCCGGTGGCCCGTGGCAGGCCGCGGCTGCCGTCCGGCGTGGTGTTTCGATATATATATGTATGACATGGAGGTGTTGTACGGCGGATAAGGTGAGGGTCCACACAACAGGGAGGAACGTGATGGACAACACTGCCGAGGGGCAAAGCAAGGTGAAGGGCGCAGGACCGGTATCTGTTCCGCAAGCGGAAACCGCACACGCCGTTCTGGAAAGACTGACACGCTGGAAGGCCGTTATCGACACGCGACTACAAACCCAGATGACCTTGCTGGAGGTGCTGGAGGAGTATCTGTTGGTCGAACTGCGTACCCGTTACCGGGAAGGCAACATCGATCCGTATTTCATCGGCACCCTGCTGGACACCGTGCTGCAACGGATGATCGATGACAGGCCGATTGCGCCTGACGAGGAATACGACGTGGCGTTCCGTTGGCCTGGCGGGCCCGACTCGGGTTTTACGGACGAGCGTCGGGAGGTCATTGTCCAGGTGGTGGAGTCCGTCGCCTGGGGGGGCATTCAGCACTACAAGGACTACCTGCGTCGTTATTGGCGGATGACTGCTGGTGACGCCTCGCTCGAGGGCGTGGTCCAGCGCAAACTTAATGAACACATGGCGGCCATCGACAGGATTTTTCAGCCTGACCAGCTGGCAGGCCTGGACGTCGAGGCGCTGCGGGAGCGCATCGAAACGCTCCAGGATGCCTGGCGTCGCGTAAGTGAAGCGACTGCGCTGGCCACTGAGCAGGAGCGCCGGGATCTCGATGCGTTGGCACGCTTGCAACTGCCTCATTGGCTGCGGGTGTTGGATGAACCCGGGCGAGCATCGCTACGGCTGCTTCAGGAGCGGACTCAGCAGGCGCAGGCGCTGGTCGATGAGTTGCTCGATGGCGTGGGCTCGTTGCGGGCCTTCGCCCGGCAACAGGCCAAGGCGTATATCAGGCATGAGCTGGACATGGACGTCGAGCCGGACAATGTTCGGGTGACGTTGCAATGGAGAGCGGTCGTTGATCAGCCCATACAACGTTACAGCCTGAGTGACCTGCTGGTGGCGGGGCCGGTAAGGTCGGATGCCGTGTCGGTACTGTTGGTGGAAAACGGCGCGATGCTGCGCAATCAGCCCCTTTCATCGGCGTTCGTCAGCCGTTTGTTGGCGGATGTGGATGCGCCTGCCGGGTACTTGCAAGCGCTGACCGATCGATATGGTCGGGCTGATCTGAAGCCCGCCATGTTCGATTGGCTGACGGCCCGACTGCAGCAAAGCGCATTCATTGCGCGTTGCGCGGGTCATCTGAAGGCGGTCAATCATGACGCGGTCAAAGCCCTCTGGGACGGCGAGGCGTCGGTCCTGTCCGCCAGCCCGCTGCATGTCACCGGCCTGGCACTGCCAAACGGCTTGCGATGCGCCGATCTGCTGCTGTTTTTCCGCGACGACATGCAGGGTGACCTATTGCTGTATGCGCCCGCCAAGCCCGATGGCCAGGAGTGGATCGAGTTGCCGTCGCTGTGGGCCGTGAGTGTGGAAATCGGCGCATGGACCCGAAATGAGGCAGGGCGCGAATACCTGGTGCAGCAGCTGTCCCCGAATGATCGCGATGTGGCTCGGGAATACTTTGCCCGTGTGATGGACAAGCCGATTTCATGGGACATGGGCAAGGATCTAAGGGCCGGAGCGACGGGATTCAGGGCGTGCCTGGAAGACGCCGTGGCCATGGGGTTGGCCCATAACCTGGCGCAGGTGCAGTTGGACGAGTCGCCTCGCTGGTACGCTGCACTGCCGCTTGATTCCCGTCGAAACATCAGCAGTTTGAGTCAGGAGCTCCTGCTGCATCAGCGGGCATTCAACGAGCTGCTTGCGGACTTCGAAGTCTTCGTGGACTTCGCCAAGCGCACCGTCGCCCAGGCGATCACGCCTTACCTGCGCAGCAGGGGCGTACTTGAGTCGGTGGATCCCGCGACGATCCTCATCGACTACAGCCCGGGGCTCGCGGGCCGTAACACGAAGACCGCGAGCCTGCTGGATCTGGTCATCCATGGATACGACGATAACTCGGGTATCGACGACCCTCGCAAAGGTGTGCGTTCCTCTGTCGGGCAGGACCTGGGGCAGGTCCGCAGTGCCGAGCTGGCGCTCTATATCCGACGGGCTTATGTGGGCGAGCGCTATGGGGCAGAGACCCGCGCCAGGTTCCTCGACGTCGATTCGCCTGCCTACATCAAGCGCCGCAATACCTACCGCCACATGCTGCTGATCCGAATGGACCGTGACCTGCGCGTCGCGAAGGGGATGGGCCTGTTGAACGATTCGGAATTCTGGTGGCTCACCCGGCAAGTCACCCTGCTGGGTGAGTTGGTGGCAGTGTCGGGCCCTGAATATCCGGGGACGCTGGTGAGGCGCGAGGGCGTGGTCAGGTTTACTGTCGATGGGCATGTCGTATTGGGCGTTTACGTTTTCACCTACTTCGATCCGAAACGTGCATCCTGGCTGTACACGCCAGACGCGCCGGACGGCGTTACCTTTCGCCGGTATCGGGATTTTTCCGGAGGGGTCGCTGCACGACTGCATGATTATGTCGTGGGGCGGGTGGCGCTCACGGCCAGGGAAAAGGTAAGGCGTTCGCTGGCGGCCCTGGCGACGACGAGTGCTCGCGTCGATGCGTTGCGCGAACTCAATCGGGTGATCGACATCCGGGCCGAGTTCGATGCCTATATCGAGCGCAGCATCACTGATGTGGAGGATGTCACCACCAGCCGTATCGAAGTGATCGAGGGCCAGGTCATCAAGGGCCTACTCTTTGCGTCTGCGCCGGTATGCATGGTGTATCCCCCTTTTGTCCTGCTGCTGGATATCGCCCTCATTACCGTCAGTTCCGGGCAGGCCATCGAGGCGCATGTCCAGGGTGACACGGAAAGCGCGCTGTGGCATTGGATGTTCGCGACCTGGGGAGCGTTGTTCGCCGCGTTTGGGCTACAGATCGTGGGCGCTGTCAGGCGTCTGGGGCAGGTGGTGAAGCCTGCATCGTTGTCGGCCCGGCGCTTGAGGCATGCAGCCCCCGCCGCCAAAGAGACTGATCCGACGCTACGACCCATACGCTTCAAGGCGCATCAGTCCATCAGGAAAGTGCCTGCAAATCTGGTGGAGGTGACTGAGGAGGGCATTTTCAAGGGCACCTGGCGTAGCCCGTCCAGTGCTTCACAGCCGCGGGACACCTACTTTATCAAGCATAAAGGCAGGTACTACCAAGTGAAGAAACATCCCTCTCTTGACGGTCTGCGCCTGGTGGATGCCAGGAATCCCGGGGCGCTTTATCAAGAGCCCCTGCGCAGGATGTCGAATGGCAAGTGGGTCTACGATAAGCCGGGCTTGCTGGGTGGAAACGGCGAGGTGGCTTATCTTGGGCGAGTGGATGACTTGCGGGCGGCGTTTCCTGGGCATGTCTTCCCGGATGTCTCAAGGGGCGCATTGCAGGGCGAGGCGGTAGTGGCGAGGTTCAGCGAGGCCGTCGCAGACAATTATCTGTTCTCCCTGAACGCGCAGACCTGCGTGATCGCTTCGCTGCACAACCCGACCACCGGAATGGGCGCTGTCATTCACTTTGATCACAATATCCGCGCGCTGATCGAACGCTGTCTGCGGGACATAACGCAGCGTCTGGGCGGCGTGGCTAAGGATATCCGTGCCACCCTGGTGGGTGGGGATTGGCTGACTGGCACTGACATCGGCGGGCGGGTCAGGTCGGCGATGCGGCGCCAGGGCCTGCAACCCACGTGGGATTACTGGTCGTACTCTTCTTGTTTTGGCAGTACCTATGGTGTCGCGCTGGACCTGCGCAGTGGTGTGACGTCGGTGTTCAAGACAGGGCGCGGCCAAGTCGAACGCTACTACATACCGGTGCTGGCGCGAGCGAAAAAGAGCTCCGATCCGGTGTCGGTACGGGCACGGGGGTTCATGAGGCGCGTGCGAAACGAGCCCCTGGTCGCCAATCCCAGCGGTGCCATCAGCACTGGGCAGGGGAGGCCGGTGACTTCGGCGCAGATCGAAGCGCAAGCTTTCTCGACGGTACTGCTGAGCTGATCGGTCGGCAGGCAAAAAAAGACCCCGGCCAACGGACCGGGGTCTTTTTACATCACTTGGAACATCAAGCCTCGTGGGCCAGTTTGTGCTCCAGGTAATGGATGTTGACGCCGCCTTCGCAGAAGCCTTTGTCACGTACCAGATCGCGGTGCAGCGGGATGTTGGTCTTGATCCCGTCAACCACGATTTCTTCCAGCGCATTGCGCATACGCGCCATGGCTTCATCGCGGGTCGCCCCGTAGGTGATCAGCTTGCCGATCAACGAGTCGTAGTTCGGCGGAACGGCATAACCGCTGTACAGGTGCGAGTCGACGCGAACGCCATTGCCGCCCGGTGCATGGAAGTGCTTGACCGTGCCTGGGCTTGGCATGAAGGTTTTCGGGTCTTCGGCATTGATCCGGCATTCCAGCGCGTGACCGCGGATGACCACGTCATCCTGGGTGAACGACAGCTTGTTGCCGGCGGCGATGCTGAGCATCTCCTTGACGATGTCGATACCGGTGACCATTTCCGAAACCGGGTGCTCCACCTGAACACGGGTGTTCATTTCGATGAAGTAGAAGCGACCGTTCTCGTACAGGAACTCGAAGGTACCGGCGCCACGGTAGCCGATGTCGATGCAGGCCTTGACGCAACGAGCCAGGACTTCCTGGCGGGCCTTCTCGTCGATGCCCGGTGCCGGCGCTTCTTCGAGGACCTTCTGGTGACGACGTTGCAGCGAACAATCGCGGTCGCCCAGATGGATGGCCTGGCCTTGGCCGTCGGACAGCACCTGGACTTCGACGTGGCGTGGGTTGGTCAGGAATTTTTCCAGGTAGACCATCGGGTTGCCGAACGCCGCGCCTGCTTCGGAGCGGGTCAGTTTCGCCGAGGAAATCAGGTCTTCTTCCTTGTGTACCACGCGCATGCCGCGACCACCGCCGCCGCCGGCGGCCTTGATGATCACCGGGTAACCGACTTCGCGACCGATGCGCAGAGCGGTTTCTTCGTCTTCAGGCAGCGGGCCGTCGGAACCCGGAACGGTCGGTACGCCGGCTGCGATCATGGCGTGCTTGGCCGAAACCTTGTCGCCCATCAGGCGGATGGTCTCGGCTTTCGGGCCGATGAAGGCAAAACCGGAATTCTCGACCTGTTCGGCGAAGTCGGCGTTTTCCGCCAGGAACCCGTAGCCTGGGTGAATGGCGGTGGCGCCGGTCACTTCGGCAGCGGCAATGATCGCCGGGATGTGCAGGTAGGAGTGCGCGGCAGAAGCCGGGCCGATGCAGACGGACTCGTCTGCCAGGCCCAGGTGCATCAGCTCTTTGTCGGCCTTGGAGTAAACGGCGACGGTCTTGATGCCCATCTCTTTGCAGGCACGCAGGATCCGCAGAGCGATCTCACCGCGGTTCGCGATCAGGACTTTTTCCAGCTTCGCAGTCATCAAAGGCTCTCCGCGGTTCAAACGATGGTGAACAGCGGTTGGTCGTACTCAACCGGCTGGCCGTCTTCAACGAGGATGGACTCGATCACACCGCTGGTTTCAGCTTCGATGTGGTTCATCATCTTCATGGCTTCGACGATGCACAGGGTGTCGCCTTTCTTCACGGTCTGGCCCACTTCAACGAAGGACGGCGAGGTTGGCGAAGACTTGCGATAGAAAGTACCTACCATCGGCGAACGGGCCACGGTGCCGTTGAGCGCTGGAGCGGCGGCAGCGGCTGGAGCAGCGGCGGCGGCAGCAGGTGCGGCTGGCGCTGGAGCGGCGGCCGGAGCCTGCATCGGTGCCGGAGCGTAGAACTGCTGGGCTGGCGTCTTGCTGTGGCGGCTGATACGTACGGACTCTTCGCCTTCCTTGATCTCAAGCTCGTCGATGCCGGACTCTTCCAGCAATTCGATCAGTTTCTTAACTTTACGGATATCCATGAATCATCAACTCCCAAGGGTCGGTCAGGGGCGTTTAACGCTTGTTGTTCAAGCTGTTGCCTGTTTTTCAAGCTGCTCTAGGGCGGCCTCCAGGGCCAGTCGGTAACCGCTGGCGCCAAGGCCGCAGATCACTCCCACCGCTACATCGGAGAAGTAAGAGTGATGGCGGAAAGGTTCGCGTTTGTGCACGTTGGACAAATGCACTTCGATGAATGGGATGCTCACCGCCAGCAACGCGTCACGTAATGCGACACTTGTATGTGTAAAAGCTGCTGGATTGATCAAAATGAAGTCCACGCCTTCGCCACGGGCGGCATGAATGCGGTCGATCAATTCATATTCGGCATTGCTTTGCAGATAGAGCAAATGATGGCCTGCGGCGCGGGCTCGCTGCTCCAGGTCCTGGTTGATCTGGGCCAGTGTCACGGCCCCATAGACGCCCGGTTCACGGGTGCCCAGCAGGTTCAGGTTGGGTCCGTGCAGGACCAAAAGGGTCGCCATCTGCTGTTCCTTGTTATCTGTGAGCAGGTATCAGAACCCGGCGACTATGCCGCAAAGCCTTAATGACTGTCCAGTTCTCGGCAATAGCCAGCACGATGAGCGATGTTTGCGAGAAATTTGTGACCATGTCTAGAGATCCGGTCACCTATGCCGGCGCAGACCATCCTGAACTTGTGGAGGCACCCCGGACTAGGGTGGGAGCGAGCCTGCTCGCGAAGACGGCGGCACATTCGACGCTGATGCAAGCTGACCCACCGCCATCGCGAGCAGGCTCGCTCCCACAAAGGGATTGGTGGTGAGCATGAATGGTGTATCCACCCGAAATCAGGGTGGGAGCGAGCCTGCTCGCGAAGACGGCGGTACATCCAACATCCATGCAAGCTGACCCACCGCTTTCGCGAGCAAGCCCGCTCCCACACGGGGTTGTCGCTGGCAATCAAACACGAAACGCTTGTACCGCCGTATGCAGGCGCCCACCCAGCACCAGCAGATTTTCGCCCTGTTCCCGTCCCTGGCCGATACGCAGCAGGTTTTCCCCACCCAGTTGGTGAATCCGCTCGCTGTGATCGCGGATTTCGCTGACGGCACCGCTCTGTTGGGCGGTGACTTCGGCGATGCGCACGGCGGTGTCGGCGATGGTCTGGATGGCATCGACGATTTTATCCAGCGCGCCGTCGGCCGCTTGTGCCTGGTTGGCGGTGGCTTCGGCGTGTTCGACTTGGGCGCGCATGCCATCGACTGACTGGCGCGCGGCCAATTGCAGACGAGCGATCAAGGTCTGGATTTCGGCCGTGGCCCCTGCCGTGCGTTGGGCCAGGGAACGGACCTCCTCGGCCACGACCGCAAAACCCCGGCCCATCTCCCCGGCGCGGGCGGCTTCGATGGCGGCGTTGAGGGCCAGCAGGTTGGTCTGGTCGGCAATCGAGCGAATCACCGTCAGCACGCCGCCGATGGTGGCCGATTCTTCGGCCAGTTGTTCGATCATCTGCGCGTTGCCTTGTACTTCGCCCACCAGTGCGTGCAGTCCGGTGAGACTCAGGCCGATGACTCTCTGCCCTTGTTCCACGGCATGCCCGGCGCTGCGGCTGGCGTCGGCGGCCTGGCTGGCATCGCCGGCCACTTGCTGAATGGTCGCTTCAAGCTCGCCCAGGGAGTCGCGGATCAGCGCCGTGTCGTCGGCCTGATACTCCGCGCCGCTGTGCATCTCCGCGCTGAGCTCGGCCAGGGTCCGGCTGCTGCCAGCGACCTGTTCGGCGTTCAGGTGAATGGTTCCCACCAGGTCCGCCAGATAGGCTCGCAGCCGATTGAGTGACGCTTCGATGTCCTGCAGCTCGCGGTTGCTGGCGCCTACATGGATATCTCGGCTGAAGTCGCCTTCGGCCCAGGTCGACAGGGCCGGCGCCAGATGCGTCAGGGTCCGGGCCAGGCGTCGTTGCAAGGTGTCGATGAGCAGTGCGATCAACAGAATCAAGCCGATCATCACACCCTGGATCAAGCGGACCTCGCCCTGGATCTGCCCGTGTTGGGCACGCACCACGGGCTCCAGGGCATCGATCGCCTGCTGCACATCCGCGGTTTTCACATGGGTGGCATTGCTCAGTTCGGTGCGCTTCTGGATCAGTTCGCGGGTGCGCGCCAGCTCCGCAGGGTAGCGTCCGAGCAGGCTGTTGAGCTCGCGCTTGAGAGCGATGCCGGCGTCTTCGGCGACGGTTTTCTCCTGATTTTCCAGGCCCATCAGCGCGGCGAAATCGTCGCCAGCGGAATCGCTGCTGGCTGTCACGCCCAACAGCGGCAGGCGGTCCAGTTGTTCGGCCTGCGCGCGGATGCTTGCCAGCTCCCGCTCGACATCGGCGGCCAATTCGCTGCGTCCGCTGCTGACCAGCTTGTCCCGCGCAAGGGACAGTCGCCCCAAGTGCTGCGATGCGCTGAACAACAAAGGCAGGTAACTCGGGGCCCCGTTGGCATATTGGGCGAGCTGGTCCAGGTTGGCGCCCAGTTCACGTTCGGCCTGCAACAGCAGGGCCTGGGGGTCGCCGGCCAGCTTGCCGGCGGCCAGCAGGTCGGTCTTGCTGAAGTCATCCAGGCTCGACAGGCTCGGCCTGAGCGTGTGGGCCAGTTGCCCAGGGAACTGATCCAGTTCTGTCTGCAGAGTGTCGAGGGCCTGGCTGGCGGCGCTGAGGCGCAAGGCGTCGCCGCTGGCCAGGTAATCCTCGATGTTGCGCGTGACCTCGCCCTGGAATTGCCGTGACAGACCCAGGTAGCGCTCCATCAACAGGTAAGGACGTTCCAGGGCGGCCTGGGACCACCAGAGCGTGGCGCCCAGGCCCAGGCACACGGCCAATAAAAGCAGGGTATTGAGGTTGGTCAGCAGTTTCAGGCGCATCGAAGGTCTACCGGGGGCAGAATCGTAAGTGCCTGAATTTATTGCGCTTGAGTTACAGGTTTATGACTGTGTCAGTCGTTTCTGATGAAAAAGTGGCACTTTGCCTTGCGCTTTGTACCCGGTTGCGACCGGCATGCTTGGCGCGATACAGCGCTTCATCCGCCTCGCTGGCCATCATCAGGCTGTCGGCGTCCTCGCTCATCTCCACCAGGCCGGCACTGAACGTGCACCACAGGTCATGGGGCTGGGCCGGATAGTGGATTTCGGCAAAGCGTTGGCGGATTTCATCCAGCACCGCGCAGGCGTCGTTGATGTTGGTGTCCGGCATGACAATGGCGAATTCTTCGCCGCCATAACGGCCGATGAAATCGGTCTTGCGCAGGCGCTGCTTGAGAAACAGCGCCAGGCTCTTGATCACCCGGTCGCCCATGGGGTGGCCGTGGCTGTCGTTGACCCGTTTGAAATGGTCGATATCCAGCATGGCGAAGCTCAGGGGCTTGCCTTCGCGGCGGGCGCGGAAGCAGCAGTCTTCGAGCAGTTGCAGGATATGGGTGTGGTTGTACAGGCCGGTGAGGCTGTCACGCACCATCCGCGCCTTGAGGTTACGGGCCCGGGCCGCACGGTTGCGCACCGTAGTGATCAGGTGGCGAGGCTTGATCGGCTTGGTCAGGAAGTCATCGCCACCCTCGCTCATGGCATCGAGCTGCTTGTCCAGGTCATCCTCGGCGGACAAGTAGATGATCGGTACGCTGACGTAGCGGTCATTGTGGCGGATCACCTTCGCCAGCTCCGTACCGGTGCAGGCGGGCATGTACATGTCGAGAATGATCAGGTCCGGCTGGAAATCGGCCAGCTCGGCCATAGCCTGGATCGGATCGATCAGCGTGCGGGTCACGATGCCGGCACTGTTGAGCAGGCGCTCGGTGTGCAAGGCCTGGGCGCGAGAGTCATCGATGATCAGCACTTTATAGGGTTCGTACTGGGCGACGCAGGTCAGCACCTCGATCTTTTCCAGCAGGCTCGAGGCCTCGAGGGTGCCGGTAAGGAACTCCTGTCCGCCGGCGCGCACGGCCGCCAGACGTGTCGGGGTATCGGTTTCCAGCAGGCTGAAGAACAACAGGGGCAAGGGCTGTTCCAGGCCTTGCTGGGCTTCGGCCGCCAGTTTCAGGCCGATGCCGGGGCCACTGAAATCCACATCCATGACAATCGCCGCCGGCAAACGCTCGATCATCGAGGCGCGGAATGCCGCGACACTCTCCAATGCCTGGGCGCTGAGGCCGAAGAACTCCAGTTGCTTGGCCAGCCGCTCGGCGCGGTCATGGTCTTGCAGCAACACATAGATGGGTTTGCGCAACGGCGGCAGGAAGGTTTGTTCGAGCTGGTCCCCATGGCGCAGGCCGGTACGGGACAGGCGCTGCATCAGGCGATTGATTTCGGTGATCAGCTGGCTGCTCAACCGCCCGCGATTGGCGTCCACCGCTTGCAGTGACTGGCTGATGCCCTGGGCCAGTTGGGAATGCTCGGGCTGTTCGAAGCGCTCGGCGAAACGCAGCAGGCGCAGATTGGCTTCGCTGAGCTCCGACAGATCGGTGCTGGACCACTCACTGCGTTGCAGGCGCTGCCATATCTCCAGGATCTGACGAGCCTGATGAATTACCCGCTGGGCAAAGTGGTGCTTGAGGCGCTCACGGCTGGGGTCTTCTGGCTCGGTCATATCCTGACTACTAGGTTAGTGGTCTGTGTGCATGCTGAGGTCGACTGGTGGCTCTATGCTAGCACCTCTTTTCATGCCCATGAGTGTCGTGCGTCAATAATCTGCCCAGTAGCGACATTCAGTTTGTGACCAGTCGGTTTCGTAGGCCGATTGCCGCGCTTCCTTTATAGTTGCCATCCGACTGCTCCGCCTGGGCCGGAATGATCTGAGCAGGATTTATCGCGTTTCAAATCAGGCACGATGGCGTAGGGTTGTGGTCGAACCGTGAACTCAAGTGATTGAAGGAACATCGCCATGCTGGACTGGAAAAACCGCGCGGGCAGCGCACCTGACCGTGCCGCCGAGCCGAAATCGGACACCCGCAGCTACCTGGGTGGGCTGTTTTTCAGCCGCGCGCTGGCCACGCTGATCGGCCTTTACCTGCTGGTGACCATTGCCATCGGCTGGTACTGGAGCCAGGAGCCCGCCCTGTTTCCCGTGCAGCAGAATGCCCAGGCGGCAGCCGAGAGGGACGGCCGGCAAATGGTGGTCGGTTATACCACCGTCGAGACGCTCAAGACCGTGGCTGGGACCCTGCTGACCAAGCCGGGCGGCTACATTTCCAACGACCGTTTTCCGCCAGGCCTGTGGATGGACAACATGCCAAGCTGGGAATATGGCGTGCTGGTGCAGGTCCGCGACCTGAGTCGTGCCTTGCGCAAGGACTTCGCCCGTTCCCAGTCCCAGTCCGCCGAGGACGCCGACCTGGCCAAGGCCGAGCCGCGTTTCAACTTCGATAACCGCAGCTGGGTGCTGCCCTCCAGCGAATCGGAGTATCAGGAAGGCATCAATTCCCTGAGCCGCTATCAGGCGCGCCTGTCCGATCCCGCTCAGAAAAGCGCGTTGTTCTACGCCCGCGCCGACAACCTGAACAACTGGCTGGGCGACGTCGGTACTCGTCTGGGTTCGCTGTCCCAGCGCCTGTCGGCCAGCGTCGGCCGGGTCAAGCTCAACACCTCGCTGAAAACCGAAGTCCCGGCTCCGGGCCAGGTACCGCAGGTGGATGAAGAAGTCGTCGAGACCCCGTGGTTGCAGATCGATAACGTGTTCTACGAAGCGCGCGGCCAGGCCTGGGCCTTGTCCCACCTGTTGCGCGCCATTGAAGTGGACTTCGCCGATGTGTTGGCGAAGAAGAACGCCACGGTCAGCGTGCGGCAGATCATTCGTGAGCTGGAGGCCTCCCAGGAACCGGTCTGGAGCCCGATGATTCTCAATGGCAGCGGCTTCGGTGTATTGGCGAACCACTCCCTGGTCATGGCCAACTACATCTCCCGGGCCAACGCGGCGGTGATCGACTTGCGGCAATTGCTGAACCAGGGCTGATCCATGAGCGAAAGTCACCGGGAGGCCGCTCACCGAGTGGCCTCGGATGCCGAGCTGATCGCTTGGGTCGATGAACACGACAACCTGCTTGGCAGCCTGGTGCGTTCGGACCTGCGCGAGCGTGGCCTGATCGGGCGTGGCACCTACATCATGCTGTTCAACTCGGCGGGTGAACTGTGCGTCCACCGCCGAACCCTGAGCAAGGCGATCTATCCGGGCTTCTGGGACGTGGCGGCGGGCGGGATGGTGCAGGCCGACGAGACCTATGCCGAGTCGGCGGCCCGTGAGCTGGAAGAGGAACTGGGGGTGAGCGGTGTGCCACTCACCGCCCATGACCATTTTTACTTCGAAGACCCTGGCAGTCGCCTGTGGTGCTCGGCGTTTTCGGCGGTGTGGGACGGCCCCCTGGTATTGCAGCCCGAAGAGGTGCTCGAAGCGCGTTTCATGCCGATCGAACAGGTACTGGATGAAATCCGGTACAAACCTTATTGCCCGGACTCGTTGGCGGCGCTTGAGCGTTATCTGCGTGGTGTCGCAAAGAAGCTGTAAATTGGCGCGGATTGGCCCTTAGCAAGTCTGCTTTTTGCCGTTACACTGCGCGACTTTTCAAGCTGAACCGACGTCTGCGGTTCAGTAGCGCTGCCCCTGCCTGAGTGGGGCTTCGCGGTCGAGGCACTCCCCGACCAGTCTTTGTCCTCCCGAGAGGATTGCCGGTGGCCAAAAAAGCCGCATCCTTCGCCGCCCTGGGCGGCCTGGTATTTTCTACCGACGCCGGTCGTCATTGCCCCGATTGCCGTCAGCCGGTGGATGCCTGCATCTGCAAACAGACCGTCATCCCTGCCGGTGACGGTGTGGCCCGTGTGCGCCGTGAAAGCAAAGGGCGCGGCGGCAAGACGGTGACCACGATCACCGGCGTGCCGTTGGCCGAAGACGCGCTCAAGGAACTGGCCACCACGTTGAAGAAACGCTGTGGCACCGGTGGCGCGTTGAAAGACGGCGTCATCGAGATCCAGGGTGATCACGTCGAGCTGTTGCTGGCGGAACTGGTCAAGCACGGCTTCAAGGCAAAAAAATCCGGCGGCTAGCAGCCTCTGTGAAAACCACTCCGGCTTGATCCGAACCCGATGTTCGAGGTCGCCCATAGGGTTTTCACAGAGCCTGTTCTGAACGGGTTTCTAAACTCAGCGTTGCAGGCAGGGTCTACCCTGCTTGCAGGCAAATCGTCATTTCCATTCTCTAGACTGCGCCAGCCTCCGACCGGATGGTGCATTTTGACTTCTTTATAGGGGACTTCGATGTCCGTACGACGCACACGCAAAGACGATGGCAGCCAATGGACAGTTGCGGACAGCCGCAGTGTTTACGGGATTCGCCATTGGGGGGCCGGGTATTTCGCGATCAATGACGCCGGTCGCGTCGAAGTTCGTCCGAACGGTCCCGATAGTTCGCCCATCGATCTGTTCGAACAGGTCGATCAACTGCGCCAGAGCGGTCTGTCGTTGCCCTTGCTGGTGCGCTTCCCCGATATCCTGCAAGACCGCGTACGCCAGCTCACCGGTGCGTTCGACAGCAACATCGCGCGCCTGGAGTATCAGAGTCAGTACACCGCACTCTACCCGATCAAGGTCAACCAGCAGGAAGCGGTGATCGAGAACATCATCGCCACCCAGAACGTCTCCATCGGCCTGGAAGCCGGCTCCAAGCCCGAGCTGCTGGCGGTGCTGGCCCTGGCGCCGAAGGGCGGGACCATCGTCTGCAACGGTTACAAGGACCGTGAGTTCATCCGCCTGGCGCTGATGGGCCAGAAGCTGGGCCACAACGTCTTCATCGTGATCGAGAAAGAATCCGAAGTCGGCCTGGTGATCGAAGAAGCTGCTTCGCTCAAGGTCAAGCCACAGGTTGGCTTGCGGGTGCGCCTGTCCTCCCTGGCGTCGAGCAAATGGGCCGACACCGGTGGCGAGAAGTCCAAGTTCGGCTTGTCCGCTGCACAGTTGCTGTCGGTGGTCGAGCGTTTCCGCGCTGCTGGCCTGGACCAGGGCATTCGCCTGCTGCACTTCCACATGGGCTCGCAGATCGCCAACCTGGCGGACTACCAGCACGGCTTCAAGGAAGCGATCCGTTACTACGGCGAACTGCGCAACCTCGGCCTGCCGGTGGATCACATCGACGTCGGCGGTGGCCTGGGCGTGGACTACGACGGTACACATTCGCGCAACGCCAGTTCGATCAACTACGACATGGACGATTACGCCGGTGTCGTGGTCGGTATGCTCAAGGAATTCTGCGATGCCCAGAGCCTGCCGCATCCGCACATCTTTTCGGAAAGCGGTCGCTCCCTGACCGCGCACCACGCGATGCTGGTGGTGCAGGTGACCGACGTGGAGCGACACGTCGACGACATGCCGGTGATCGACAACAAGCAGGAGCTGCCTGAAACCGTGCAGTGGCTGGTTGACCTGTTGGGCCCGACCGATATCGAGATGGTCACCGAAACCTACTGGCGCGCCACCCACTACATGAGCGACGTGGCCACCCAGTACGCCGACGGCAAGCTGACCCTGGCGGAAAAAGCCCTGGCCGAGCAGTGCTACTTCGCCGTGTGCCGTCGCCTGCACAACTCGTTGAAGGCCCGCCAGCGTTCCCATCGCCAAGTGCTGGATGAACTCAACGACAAGCTCGCCGACAAGTACATCTGCAACTTCTCGGTGTTCCAGAGCCTGCCGGATACCTGGGCCATCGGCCAGGTGCTGCCGATCCTGCCGCTGCACCGTCTCGACGAGGAGCCGATGCGCCGCGCCGTGTTGCAGGACCTGACCTGCGACTCCGACGGCAAGATCAAGCAGTACGTCGACGAGCAGAGCATCGAGACCAGCCTGCCGGTCCATGCGCTCAATCCCGGAGAGGACTACCTGCTGGGGATCTTCCTGGTCGGCGCCTACCAGGAAATCCTTGGCGACATGCACAACCTGTTCGGTGATACCGACTCGGTGAACATCTACCAGAACGCCGACGGCAGCGTGTACCACGCCGGTATCGAAACCCACGACACCATCGAGGACATGCTGCGCTACGTGCACCTGTCGCCAGAGGAGTTGATGACCCACTACCGCGACAAATGTGCCAGCGCCCGTATCAGCGCCGCCGAGCGCACCCAGTTCCTCGATGCCCTGCGCCTGGGATTGACGCGTTCGTCGTACTTGTCGTCCTGATGCGCAGATGAAAGCCGTTTGAGCACGGGGCTCTGCGGCTGATGCCAGTCAGTTAAGGATCAAACGGCACAAACCCTGTGGGAGCAAAGCTTGCTCCCACAGGTTTGTGGCTTGACTGATCGGCATCAGGGCTCTGTGGCAGCTCTTTGATCGATCGACATCGCCCTCCGGGGCTGTCAGAAAATTCATCGCGCATTGCGAGTTTTTTCAGATAGTTCCGGAGGGCGTTCTTATTTGTGCCGCTGTTAATTCCGAGCGTTGGGTCATTTCCTCAATACTGTCCTCATTTCATGTAGTCCCTTTCCTAACTTGTACTTGGGCTCTCTACTCCGCCATGGCTCTCAGCGAGAATCCCCGGCCGCCCCTCCTGTAGAGATACGCCGATGTCCGATCCAGCCAACGAGCCATCATTTCGTCTGGAGATAGCCGGTCTGCCCGAACCCTTTGTCGTGTCGGCCTTCATGGGTAGCGAAGCCATCAGCGAGCCTTTTGCCTATGAGGTGGAGTTGTCGCCCGGCGACACGCCGCCGGACCTGGCGGGCTTGTTATACCGCAGCGTCTGGCTGAGTTTCGGGGAGGCGGGCGGGGAGATTCACGGGCAGCTTCTCGCGCTTGTGCAGCAGCGTCCCGACGCCGGCTGTCGCCTGCGTATCGGGCCGAAGCTGGCTGGCCTGGCGCAGCGCTTCAACCAGCGGGTACTGAGCGACTGCACGGTGCCGCAGATCATCCGCCAGGTGCTCAAGGGCCATGGCATCGGCGGCCGCCAGCTGTGCCTGGACTTGAAGGGGGATTACCCTCCGCAGGATTTCTGTACCCAGTACCGCGAGTCGGATCTGCAATTTCTCCAGCGGGTGTGCGCCCAGGCGGGCATTCACTTCTATTTCGAACAGGCTCGGGACGGGCGCTGCCTGGTGTTCGCCGATAACGCGGGCGGCTTTTCTCCAGTTGACGAGGTTGCCTACGGGACGGCTCCGGGTGTTCAGGCTTTCAACGTGCAAACCACGGCCTCGGGGGAACAGCTCGCCCAAGGCAGCAGTGACCTGATGGGGTTGTACAGCGGGCAGATACTGTTGCTCACGGCGCATCCTTTTAGCGATTGGAACCAGCGCTGGCTGCTGACAAAGGTCGAGCATCGCGCGGATGCCTGGGGGTATGGCAACCATTTCCAGGCCGTTCCCTGGGGGTTGCCATTCGTGGCGACCGGGCTCCCTGCCAAGCCGCGCATGGTGGGCCGGCAGCGTGGATGGGTCGTGGAAGTGGACGAACCGGCGTTGCAGATGGCCGGGCGCGTGGCGGTGCAGTTCGATTGGGTGTATCAGGGCGAGGGGGCCAGCCCCAGTCATTGTTGGCTGCCGTTGGCGCCCGAGTTGGCCGCCTGCGCGATGGGCACCTTCGGTGCGGGCACCGAGGTGTTGGTGAGTTTCTGCGAGGGCGACCCGGATCGCCCCATGATCAGCGCGCTCCTTGATACGCCGGCTACTGCGGTAATGGCCGATGCGGCGCCGTCGGACGCGACGACTCACGAAGCACCCTGGCCGTCCGGAGCCGATCCAGCGTTGTTGTCCGCGATCCAGGCGGCCGAGCCGCTGGTGTTGCTTTGCCTGCTGCCCGGCGGGGGCAGCTTCAGTGCCTGTGACCAACCGGTATGTACCTGCCGGCTGGTTACCCGGCGCGACGTGGGTGCCGCGCCATGAGCGCTGCATCTCTGTCCGGAACCACGCCTCAGTGGTTGCTGCTCGACCTACCCGGCGTTCCCAAGGCGGCGCAGCGACTACAAGAGCAGTTTGCAGAAGCGCGGTGCTTTGCCTTGTTCGAAGACACCGAATGGCATGGGCTCAAGGAGCACGGCCCGCTGCTGGTGGACTTGCAGCAATCCCCAGCGCTGGCGAGCCTGTGTCATGTCGACGCGGGTGCCTGGCCGGGACTGTTGTTGGTGAGCGAGTCACCGCCTACGCAATTGCTGGCGCATCTGCGACGCATGCTGACGGTGACCGTGGGTCCTCACTACAAGGCGTTGTTGAGCTATTACAACCCTCACACCGCCAGCTATTTCTTCGACGGCTGCGACCCAGGGGAGCTCAGTTGCTGGCTAGGGCCCATTCGCTTGCTGCGTTGGTTCGGCGGCACCTGGGCCGACCGGGCCATCGGCAGCCAGGGCTGGCAGCAACTGTCCAATCCGGGGTTGCCCGTGGCGCCACTGGAGAACGAGCACAGCCTCAGCGATCGACAGCAGCGCAAATTGCAGCAATGCCTGCTGGAGCGTCATGCCTGGCATTGGTCCCGTGCCACCGGGCGTGATTATCGCGCGCTCTGGGATTGCCTGGAGCAGGGCTTGAAACTGGGGTTTACCGAACGGGAAGTGCTCGACGGCTGGCTGTGGCTGCGCCTGCAATACCCCGACGCCCGGCCAACACCAGCGCTGGCCGGCGGCTCTCAGCGCGAGCGGCTCGAGCATCTGCGGCGGTTGTGGCAAGGCGATGAAGAATAAAGCATCACTCGGCGCGGACTGCGAGCCAGCGGTCCTGCCGATCCAGGTGCCAGGCGAAACCACCGAGGGTCAGGCTGCGCAACGCCATGAACAACAGGAAGGTGATCCACAGGCCATGGTTGCCCAACCCTTGCAGCGCCCAGGCAAAGGGCAGCACCAGCAAGAGGGTCAGTAACATGCCGTTGCGCATTTCCCGGGCGCGGGTGGCCCCGATGAACAAGCCATCGAGCACATAGCTCCAGACCGCAATCAGTGGCAGGGCGGCGAGGTAAGGCAGGTAGCGGTAGGCGGTCTCGCGCACATCGGGGATGTCGGTCTGCATGTTGATGAACAGGTGCCCGGCGAGCAGGAACAACAGCGCAAACCCGATGCTTGCAATCAGCGACCAACCGCAGGCCACTACCAGTGAGCGACGTAGCGCCAAACGGTCGCGAGCGCCAATGGCGTGTCCGCACAGCGCTTCGACGGCGTGGGCGAGGCCGTCCAGGGCATGGGCCGTCAGCAACAGCCCGTTGAGCAGCAGCGCGTTGGCCGCAACGGTTGCGTCCCCCAGGCGCGCGCCTTGTACGGTGATCAGGAAAAACACCGACTGCAGGGCCAGGCTGCGAATGAAAATGTCCCGGTTCACGGCCAACAGCGGCCGCCAGCTCTGCCACAGCCCCAGGGTCGCCCAGACAATCTGTCCGGGCCAGGCCCGCAGGGTTTTGTGGGCCAGGGCCAGGCCGACCAGTGCCCCGGTCCATTCGGCGATCACCGAGGCCCGGGCCGAACCGGCCACGCCCCAGTCCAGGCCGAGCACGAACCACAGGTTCAGGACGATGTTCACCAGATTGGTGGTCAGCAAAATCGCCAGCGGTGCCCGGGCATTCTGGGCCCCGAGAAACCAGCCCACCAGCGCATAGCTGGCCAGCGCCGCCGGAAGGCCGAAGAGCCGTGTGTAGAAGAAATCCCGGGTCAACTGGTTGAGTTCGGCGGACGGCTGCATGAAATGCAACGCCACGTTACTCAATGGCACCCCGACGATTCCGAGCGCCACAGCCAACCCTATCGCCAGCAGCAGGCCTTGCAACAGCACTTGCCGCAATGCCGCGCCATCACCCCGTCCGGCCGCCTGGGCCGCGAACCCGGTGGTGCCCATGCGCAGGAAACCCACGGCCCAGGCCAGCACCGTATACAAACTCGCCCCGACCGCCACCGCACCCAACTGATGGGCATGGGGCAAATGGCCGATGACGGTACTGTCCACCAATGCCACCAGCGGCACGGAAATGTTCGAAAGAATCATCGGCGCGGCCAACGCCCAGACCCGACGATGGGTGAGACGGTCGCGCCAGTCGGCGAGCAGGTTGGACATGGGGGCTCCTTGGTGGAGCGCCATTGTAGCGGGTTCTCTGAGTGATCGTTTCCAGTGCGTGCCGAACACGCGAGATGCTCCGAATTCAGTGTGGCGAGGGGATTTATCCCCGCTCGGCTGCGCAGCAGTCGTAAACCCGGCTGACGCGGTTTACCTGATGCACCGCAGAGCCTGGTTTTGGGGCTGCTGTGCAGCCCAGCGGGGATAAATCCCCTCGCCACAAAGGTGATGTGTTGCTTCGGTTAGCGTGGGTCGACGTTGTCCAGCGCCCGGTTGGCCAGTAAGCCGCCCAGTTCGATCAACTGCTGGATGCCCAGGGCCACGTGGCGGCGCGAGCCGTCCAGGTCAAAGGCCAGGTCACCGGCCATGGCGTTGGCCGAGGCCAGGGTTTCGCTGAGGTTGGCGAGCAGGCATTCGGTGTCGATGCCGTTCGCAACGGTGAACAGTTGGTTTGGTTGGGCTTCAGGCGGTTCGGGCTTGAGGTAGAAGTCGAGGGCGCGTTTGGCGGCTTTGTCGAAGGCTGTCGAGTCGGTGGGATCGTTGGAGGATGCGGGATCGGTGGCCGGTGGGTTGGGGGTGACCTTGAACATGGTGAATCTCCTTGATGAGTGGAGCCGTCATCCTTCGCTGCTAAACGAGTTGGGTGGCGGCTGTACGCGGGTTAGCAGACCAGGCATCAAGGAACCCGGCGCACCGAAGTGCCCCACGCATAGCCGCCATAGTGCTGACAATCCGATGCGGATTGGCTGTTCTGATGGCGACACTGGCGTGCCTTGATGTTATCCGAGCTGCTAAACCCGATCGCTGATTTGTCAGCGACGGAGAAACAATAAAACCCGGCCCCAAGGCGCACAAGCCGGCGGATTCTGGCGTAGTTGTAGGCAGCGGCGCAAGGCGGTGTAGCCAGGACCTACACCTGAAGGAATGGAATAAACAGAAGGCTTTTGTGGCGAGGAGATTTATCCCCGCGGGGCTCTGTAGGAGCTGTTGAGCGGGGATAAATCCCCTCGCCACAGAGACGCGCGATTCTAGTGAATGATCCAACTCAACAACCACAACCCCAACACCAGCCAGATGATCCCCAGCACAATCGAGGCACGCATGAAGGCGCGGATCGCCGAGTACAGCAACATCAGCCCGAGGATCAGCGCGATGATGCTGATGATCGAGGTGTCCATGCCCAGCGCCCGTGACAGGCCGTCGACAAAGTTGCCGCCGGCGTTGGCCAGGGTGTTGAACAGGCCGCTCAGCAGGTCGACGATGAAACGGATTATCGAGCCGAGTGCCTGGCCGAGCCATTCGAAAAAGCTTTCTACCTGCATGTTTGCATCCTGATGGAAGAGAATCGAGTCGAGCCTTGGGTTCCTGATTGTAGGAGCTGTTGGCGCCGCGATCGTTCGATTATGAGGCAAATTGCCGCTTCGTATCGAGACGCTTGCCTTCCCCCGTCATCCCCCGGAAGCTATGGGCATCCAGGAGAGCCCGATGAACCTTGTTGAACTGACTGAACGCCTGCACGCCATTCGTGATCGCAACGATTGGCGGCCATTCCACAGCCCGAAAAACCTCGCCATGGCCGCCAGTGTAGAGATGGCCGAGCTGGTGGAGATTTTCCAGTGGTTGACCGAGGACCAGTCGCGCCAGCTGCCGGCCGACAAACTGGCCCACGCCGGGCAGGAAGTTGGAGACATCGTCTTGTACCTGTTGCTGCTGTGCAGCGAATTGGGCTTGGACATGGACGCCGTGGTGCGCAGCAAACTGGCCGACAGCGAGCGGCGGTTCGGCCAATGAGCGACCGTCATTTCGATCAGTTGGCCACGCGCTTTGCCGAAAAAATCTATGGTGGGGCCAAGGGCGCGATCCGCCTGGCGGTGCTCCAGGCCGACCTGCTTGAAGTATTGCCGGAACGCCCGTTGCGTGTGCTCGACATCGGCGCCGGCCTGGGCCATATGTCGTTGTGGCTGGCCGAGCGCGGTCATCAGGTCACCCTGGCGGAACCGGCCGCGCCCATGCTCGAAGGCGCCCGCCAGCGGTTTGCCGACGCCGGCCAGGAGGCAACCTTCATCCAGGCGCCGTGGCAGGCACTGCCGGGCCAGCTCACCGAGCCGTACGACCTGGTGCTGTGTCATGCGGTGTTGGAGTGGCTGGCGGAGCCTCACACGATCCTGCCGGTGCTGCATCAACTCACGGCGCCCGGCGGCTGGCTGTCGCTGGCGTTCTACAACCGTGACGCGCTGGTTTATCGCAACTTGCTCAAGGGGCACTTCCGCAAGCTGCGCAAAAATGACATGGCCGGTGAAAAACAGAGCCTGACGCCGCAACAACCCCTTGATCCGCGAGAGCTGGCGGCGCAACTTGAGGGTCTGTGGCAGGTCGAAAGCCAGAGTGGCGTGCGGGTTTTTCACGATTACATGCCGGTGGAGTTCCAGGGCCGTGTAGAGCTGTCGCAGTTGCTGGACATGGAGCTGGCCCACCGTCGCCATCCCGCGTTTGCCGGGCTGGGACGTTATCTGCACTGGATCTGCCGTCCCCTCTGATCGGAGAGTGAAATGCAAGGCCGTACAGGGTTACTGATGTTATGTCTGGGGCTGGCGGCCTGCCAGGGGCCCAACCCCTATGTCGCCACCTCCAGGCCGCTGCCGCCGGCCCCGCCCGAGGCCGCCACGGTGTTCGACCGCAGCGCATACCCGGCGGCCCCCCGTGACTATGGACGCTATCGCAGTTGGGCCTGGCTCAACGGCCGCCTGCCGCCGGGTACCGCGTGGGCGGATTCGGCCCAGGTGGCCGAGGCGGTGAGCAATGCCCTGGACCAGCGTGGTCTGCGTCCGCTGCATGACAACCGGCCGGCCGACCTGTTCGTCAGCGCCGACCTGCGGCTGGAGACCCGCCTGCGCCAGGTTCGGGAAGATTATGATTCGGGCTACTACGGAGGCTACAACCGCTACGGTCCTGGCTATGGCATGTACAACACCGTGCCGGTCGTGCGCACGTATCAGGAGCAGGTCGTGGTGGTTCGCGTCGACCTGTTCGACGCCCGCAATGGTCAACCGGTGTGGAGTGCCAGTGCCGAAACCCCTCAGGCTGGCCGTCCGGGCGATAACACCGATGCCATTCGCGAGGCGGTGGAAAAAGCCATGTCGGCCTATCCGCCAAGTTGATTACGCAACAGGAGAAGCGTGATGTTCCGTCGTCTTGCTCTACTGGGCCTTGCCCTGCTGCTCAGCGCCTGTGCGACCAACCAGGTCAACCATGATTTCGATACCAGCCGCGACTTTGCAGCCTATCGAAGCTGGAGCTGGAAAGAGCCGGCGTTGCAATACCGCCCCGATGATCCGCGGATCAGGAGTGACCTGACAGAACAGCGCATCCGTCAGGCCGTAGCCGATCAACTCGACCAGCGCGGCCTGCGCCCTGCCGCCGGAGGGCACGGCGATGTCCTGGTCCAGGCCTACCTGATCGTCGAGGATCGCCAGCAACAAGTGACCACCAACTATGGCGGCGGTTGGGGCGGGCCCTGGAATGGTTACTGGGGTGGACCGATGTACAACGAAACCCGCAACGTCAGCTACAAGGTCGCCACGGTGCAGATCGATTTGCTCGATGGCAAGGACGGCAAGCTGGTCTGGCGTGGCAGCGACGAGCAACTGCTCAGCAGCTCCCCCAACCCCGCTGACCGCGACAGCGCGGTGCGTGAGACGGTCGGGCGTATCCTGTCCAATTATCCGCCGCGGTGACCACCGCTATCGCGAGCAGGCTCGCTCCCACAGGAGATTTGTGTTGAACACCGATGTTTGTTCGCTGCAGATCCAATGTGGGAGCGAGCCTGCTCGCGATGACGGCAGTCCAGTCAACATGGATGCTGGCTGAGCCACCGCCTGGCTCAGGCAATCGGTCGCCAGCTTCCTATCATGTGCTCCAGATCTCCCGACCCCACCAACCGCAAATCCCCACTGGACCCCGCCGCGCTCGCCAGCAGCGTCACTTCGCTGGGCAGGCGTACCGGCTTCTTGAAGGTCACCGCGATTTCAAGGTTGGCTTCGGGCAGGTGACCGTCCAATGCCGCCAGGGTCCGGGCTTTGTTCCACAGGCCATGGGCAATGGCAGTGGGGAAACCGAACATTCGCGCACTGATGGCACTCAGGTGGATAGGGTTGTAGTCGCCGGACACCTTGGCGTATTGCCGGCCGATGTCCGCAGGGGCTGTCCAGCGCGTGACTTCGGTCAGCGCCGGAGCCATCTGCGGTGGCGGCTCCACCAGCACACCCTCAAGTTGCACGCCCTTGCAGAGCATTTCGCTCTCGGCTTCCCACAACGGCCCCAGTTGATCCTCGATGCGGGTCACGAGGTTGAACACCGCGCCCTTGGGGTGAGGCTGCAGTTGTTCGACATTGACACTGGCCCGTACCTGGCTGACGCCACCCATGGGGCGGAGCACGCGGATGCGGTTGCTCAGGTGGATCAACCCCAGCAGCGGGAACGGGAAGTCCCGGGCGGTGAGCAGTTGCATCTGCAGGGCGAACGCCAGTACATGGGGGTAGGTCGGTGGCAGCAGACCGTTGTCGACAAAACCACAAACCTTGCGATAAGCCGCCAGGCGCTGCTGATCCACCTGGAGCATCTGGCGCAACCCGGTCTCCGGCAAGGTCTTGCCGGTGATCTTGCGACGTGTCGCGGCTTTCGCGTAGAGCCCCGACATACTCGGCGCGCTGCTGACCTCATGCCATTGGATCGTCATGGTCAGGCTCCCAAGAGGCTTTGTCCGCAGACCCGCAGGGCCTGCCCGGTGACGGCCCCGGTGCCCGGCTGCGCGAGCCAGGCCACGGCTTCGGCGACGTCCTGGGGCAAGCCACCCTGGCCCAGGGAGCTCATGCGCCGTCCGGCTTCGCGCAGGGCGAAGGGGATTTCGGCGGTCATGCGGGTCTCAATGAAGCCGGGGGCCACGGCGTTGATGCTGATGCCCCGCGTTTGCAACAGCGGCGCCCAGGCCTGGGCCAGGCCGATCAGCCCCGCTTTGCTGGCGGCGTAGTTGGTCTGGCCGCGATTGCCGGCGATACCGCTGATGGAAGCCAGCAGAACGACTCGGCCATTGTCCCGCAGGGTGCCGCTGTCGAGCAGGGCCTTGGTCAGCACCTGCGGTGCGTTGAGGTTGACCGCCAGCACCGCGTCCCAGAATTCCGGCGTCATGTTGGCGAGAGTCTTGTCCCGGGTGATGCCGGCGTTATGCACCACGATGTCGACGCCGTCTGGCAGGTGTTCGATCAACTGGCTGGCGGCGTCTTCGGCGCAGATGTCCAGGGTCACGGCGCGCCCGCCCAGGCGTGCGGCAAGGGCTTCGAGATCGGCCTTGGCCTGGGGAACGTCCAGCAGGATCACGTCGGCACCGTCACGGGCCAGGGTTTCGGCGATGGAGGCTCCAATCCCGCGGGCCGCGCCGGTGACCAGTGCCTTGAGCCCGGTGAGCGGTCGCGTCCAGTCCTGGACCTGGGTCTGGCATGCATTGAGGCGAATGACCTGCCCGGAAACGAAGGCGCTCTTGGGCGACAGGAAGAACCGCAGCGCTCCCTCCAGCTGGGTTTCGGCGCCGTCGCCGACGTACAACAGTTGCAAGGTCCCGCCATGGCGCAACTCCTTGGCCAGGGAGCGACTGAAGCCCTCCAGCGCTCGCTGGGCACTGGCGGCGAAGGGATCCGTGAGACTTTCCGGGGCTCGACCGAGGATGACGACATGGGCGCTGCGGTCGAGATTCTTCATCAACGGCTGGAAAAATTCCCGCAGCTGCTTGAGCTGATCGGCCTGGGTCAGATGGCTGGCGTCATACACCACGGCCTTGATTTTCGGGCCGTGGCCGGGGATCCACTCGGTGGCCAGGGTCGGTTCGGCGCCGTAGACGAAAATCGCGTCGGTCAGGCGCTTGGCGAACGCACCGATCGGTTCGATCAGCGGCCCGCCGCCCAGCAACAGCGCGCCCTCGATTGGCCGCAGCCGCCCGGCCTGCCAGCGTTCCAGACGTACCGGCGATGGCAGGCCGAGGGCTCCGACCAGGCGCAGGCCAATGGGCGAATTGGCGAAGTCGATATAACGGTCAGACATGGAACGTACTCCGGCGGATGAGCTCCCAAGTGTGGACCATGATCGGCAATCAGTCGTTCGATTGGCGAGATAAAGCCTAAGCTTGTGCGCAGGTAGTATTTTTTTCGGGATCGCCAGCGCATTGCAATCTACTCGGGGAGTTCTTCATGACACAGCTACGCCGCGTCGCGATCATCGGTGGTAACCGCATTCCTTTTGCCCGTTCCAATGGGGCTTATGCCAGCGCCAGCAACCAGGCACTGCTGACGGCTGCCCTTGAGGGGCTGATCGAGCGCTATAACCTGCATGGTCTGCACATCGGCGAAGTGGCCGCCGGCGCGGTGCTCAAGCATTCCCGGGAGATGAACCTGAGCCGTGAATGCGTGCTCGGCTCGCGGCTGGCACCCACCACTCCTGCCTATGACGTGCAACAGGCCTGCGGCACGGGACTGGAGACCGTGCTGCTGGTGGCCAACAAGATTGCCTTGGGCCAGATCGACAGCGCGATTGCCGGCGGCGTGGACACCACCTCGGACGCGCCCATCGCCGTCAACGAAGGACTGCGCCGGATCCTGCTGCAAGCCAATCGCGCCAAGACCACTGCCGAAAAGCTCAAGGTATTCCTGCAACTGCGTCCCCAACACCTCGTCCCCGAACTGCCGCGCATCAACGAGCCGCGCACCGGCCTGAACATGGGGCAGCACTGCGAGCTGATGGCCCAGACCTGGCAGATTCCCCGGGAGGAACAGGACCAACTGGCCCTGGAAAGCCATCAGAAAATGGCAGCGTCCTACGCCGAAGGCTGGCAGAACGATCTGATGACGCCGTTTCTCGGCCTGACCCGGGACAACAACCTGCGCCCGGACCTGACCCTGGAAAAACTTGCCTCGCTCAAACCGGCCTTCGAAAAGAGCGCCAAGGGCACGATGACCGCCGGCAACTCCACGCCACTGACCGACGGCGCGTCGTTGGTGCTGCTGGGCAGCGAGGAATGGGCCAAGGCGCGGGGGTTACCGATTCTGGCGTACCTGCGTGACGGCCAGACCGCGGCGGTGGATTTCGTCAATGGCGCCGAAGGACTGCTAATGGCGCCGGTCTATGCCGTGCCCCGGCTGCTGGCGCGCAACGGGCTGACGCTGCAGGACTTCGATTACTACGAAATCCATGAAGCATTCGCCGCCCAGGTGCTATGCACGCTCAAGGCCTGGGAGGATGCGGACTACTGCAAGACCCATCTGGGCCTCGACGCGCCGTTGGGCGCGATAGATCGCAGCCGGTTGAATGTGAAAGGCAGCTCTCTGGCCGCCGGTCACCCGTTTGCCGCCACGGGTGGGCGTATCGTGGCCAATCTTGCCAAGTTGCTCGATGCCGCAGGGCGGGGCCGGGGGCTGATCTCCATCTGCGCGGCCGCCGGCCAGGGTGTGACGGCGATTATCGAGCGTTGAGCAGCGTTTCGTTCTGCCGGGTGACCGACGCTCGCTGACGGCTGGCGTACCGCTCGGCCAGGATCGAGCAGACGATCAACTGCATCGGGTGGTAGATCATGATCGGCAGCAGGATCAGCCCCAGGCCTGGGTTGTTGCCGAAGATCAGCGCCGCCATCGGCACCCCGGCGGCCAGGGATTTCTTGCTGGCACAGAACACCGCGGCGATTTCATCGGCGTTGTCGAACCCCAGGGTACGGGCGGTGCGGGTGGTCATCCAGAGGATGATTGCCAGCAGCACGGCGCTGCCGAGCACGGCACTGAGCAGCACACCGTTGCCTTGCTGTTGCCAGATCCCGGACACCATGGAATTGCAGAACGCTGCGTAGACCAGCAGCAGGATCACCAGCTTGTCGATGATGCTGGTGTAGCGTTTGTAGCGGCCGAAAAAACCGGCCAGCCAGCGCCGCAGAAACTGCCCGAGTACCAGCGGCAGCAGCAACATCAGGCACAGATCGAGCAGGGTCGAACCCAGGTCGATACCACCATCGCCGCGACCGACCACGAGACTGACCAGCAGCGGTGTCAGGAATACCCCCAGCACGCTGGACAGGCTCGCGTTGAGAATCGCCGCCGGCACGTTACCCCCTGCACTGCCGGTGAGAGCCACCGAGGAGGAAATGGTCGAGGGCAGGGCACACAGGTAAAAGAACCCCAGCATCAGCAGTGACGGCACATGACTGCCCAGCAGCTTGTTGCTGGCGAGCCAGATCAAGGGGAACACGACGAAGGTAAACACCTGCACCATCACGTGCAGCCGGGTGTTCTTCAGGCCGTGCCGGATCTGTTCGCCGGACAGGTTGACCCCGTGCAGGAAAAACACCACGAAGATGCCGATATTGACGACCCACTCGGCATGCATGGCGCCGCCGGTGGCGCCAAAGCCCGGGAAGAAATACGCCAGCAATGTGGCGAGCAACATGCCGCACAGGAACCAGTCGGTCACCATGCGCTTGAGGTGTCTGAAAATAGCCATAGGGCACCGCAGGTTGTCAGAAGAGGTGACTTAGCCTAACGTCGGTCCTGACAGTCGTCTTGCGACATAAGGCCAATCAATGCCGACTAACGGACATCAGCAGCTCGAACGTCGTATTCCTGACCTGACGCAACTGCCCAGGCCGTTGTATGCCCGTGTCGAGAGCTTGAGCGCCGGTTCGTGGACCCAGGCCCATCGGCATGACTGGGTGCAGTTTTCCTACGCCATCAGTGGCGTTCTCGGCGTGCACACCGCCGCTGGCAGTTTTTTCGCGCCGCCACAATGGGGGATCTGGATCCCGGCCGACCTGGAGCATCAGGTCGTGACATCGATGCGGGCGGAAATGCGCAGCCTGTATATCCACCGCGACAGTTGCCCATGGGCCGATGATCGCTGCCGGGTGCTGGAGGTCACGCCGCTGGCCCGGGAGTTGATCAAGGCGTTTTGTCAGTGGCCGGCCGATTATCCACAGGGCGATACGCAGGAGGCACGGCTGGTGCAGGTGTTGCTGGATCAGTTGGCGGTGCTGCCGGAAGTGGGCTTCTCCCTGCCGTTGCCCCGGCATGACCGGCTGTTGGGATTGTGTAACGAGTTGATCGAACAACCTGAGCGGAACGTTACCCTGCAAATGTGGGCCGAACGAATGGGCACCTCGGAAAAAACCCTGATGCGCCTGTTCCAGCGTGAAACCGGCCTGAGCTTTCGTGCCTGGCGTCAGCGCATGCGGTTGCTGTCGTCACTGAGATTGCTGGAGGATGGCGAGAGCGTGACCAGTGCGGCGTTGTCGTGTGGGTACGATTCCACGTCGGCTTTTATCGCGGCGTTCAAGGGGATGTTCGGGGTTACGCCGGGGGAGTTGTTCAAGCCCTGAATCCGCTCACCGGGTTTCAGCCCGGCGTAAATTTTGTCGCAAATACAGACGCATCCAAATGCCAACGGCGTCGCGGCTGTCAGCTATGATTCGGCTTGGTCGATTATCGGCACAGTGTGTGCATCGAAGGTTCATAGGTCGGCAACCCCTCCCCGTAGAGGAAGGATTGCCGTATAACGGCTGTCATTCGCGTGTTTGGTCATAAAGGACCCAGAATAAAAGCTGATGAAGACTCCAAAACGCATTGAACCCCTGATCGAAGACGGTCTGGTCGACGAAGTGCTGCGCCCACTCATGAGTGGTAAAGAAGCAGCTGTTTATGTGGTGCGCAGCGGCAATGAGCTGCGTTGCGCCAAGGTCTACAAGGAGGCGAACAAGCGAAGTTTTCGTCAGGCGGCCGAGTATCAGGAAGGCCGCAAGGTCCGCAACAGTCGCCAGGCCCGCGCCATGGCGAAAGGCTCGAAGTTCGGGCGCAAGGAGACCGAGGATGCCTGGCAGAACGCCGAAGTGGCGGCGCTGTTCCGCCTGGCCAACGCGGGTGTGCGAGTGCCCAAGCCGTACGACTTCCTCGAAGGCGTGCTGCTGATGGAGCTGGTGGCCGACGAGTACGGCGATGCCGCACCGCGCCTGAACGATGTGGTGCTGGAGCCGGATCAGGCCCGTGAATACCACGCGTTCCTGATCTCCCAGATCGTGCTGATGTTGTGTACCGGTCTGGTGCACGGAGACCTGTCGGAGTTCAACGTGCTGCTCACCCCGACAGGTCCGGTGATCATCGATCTGCCACAGGCCGTGGATGCGGCCGGTAACAACCATGCCTTCAGCATGCTGGAGCGGGACGTGGGCAACATGGCTTCCTACTTCGGCCGGTTTGCACCGGAGCTCAAGCGCACTCGGTATGCGAAGGAGATGTGGGCGCTGTACGAGTCGGGCACCTTGCATCCGGCCAGCGTGTTGACCGGCGAGTTCGACGAGTCGGAAGAACTGGCGGATGTCGGCGGGATCATGCGCGAGATCGAGGCCGCTCGCCTCGACGAGGAACGGCGCCAGGCCGTACGCGCGGCGGACGACGCTCCCCCCGGCAAAACCGAAGAACCGCCTCCGCCCTGGATGCAATAATCGGTTGACCCGAAACCCGGCCAAGGCCGGGTTTTTTGTGAGCCCACCATGGGGCTCGGCGGTGTCGACGGACTATCGGTTTGCCACAGGCCCTGTGGGAGCGGGCTTGCCCGCGAAAGCGGCGGGTCAGTTGGCATGGATGTTGACTGTGCCGCCGTCTTCGCGAGCAGGCTCGCTCCCACCCTGATCTGGGGCTAGCACACCATCGATACTCACCACAGTCCCTTGTGGGAGCGAGCCTGCTCGCGATAGCGGTGGGTCAGCTTGCATGGGTGTTGACTGTGCCGCCGTCTTCGCGAGCAAGCCCGCTCCCACCCCGGATCTTGGGTGAATAGAACATCCGTGTTCACCGCCAATTCCTGTGGGAGCTGGGTGTCAGGCGTTGGCCGTTTCCTTGCAACACCCCGACGCCAGTTCCTTGAGGATCGGGCAGTCCGGGCGGTGGTCGCCGTGGCAGTGTTCCACCAGGTCCTGGAGGGTGTCGCGCAGTTCGGCCAGTTCGCGGATTTTCTGGTTCAGTTCGTCGATGTGTTGCCGGGCCAGGGCCTTGACGTCGGCGCTGGCCCGTTGCCGGTCCTGCCAGAGGGTCAGCAGCTTGCCGACCTCTTCCAGGGAAAAGCCCAGGTCCCGGGAGCGCTTGATGAAGGCCAGGGTGTGCAGGTCATCGGCGCCGTAGATCCGGTAGCCGCTGTCGGTGCGATGGGCCGCCTTGAGCAATCCGATGGATTCGTAGTACCGGATCATCTTCGCGCTCAGCCCGCTCTGGCGCGCCGCTTGGCCGATGTTCATCGTTTGTCCTCCAGGTGCTCGGGGGTCCAGAATTTCAACAATAACGCATTGCTCACCACGCTGACGCTCGACAGCGCCATGGCCGCGCCGGCCAGCACCGGGTTGAGCAGGCCGAAGGCCGCCAACGGGATGCCGATCAAGTTATAGACGAATGCCCAGAACAGATTCTGACGGATCTTGGCGTAGGTCTTGCGGCTGATGTCCAGTGCGGCCGGCACCAGTCGCGGGTCGCCGCGCATGAGGGTGATGCCGGCGGCGTGCATCGCCACGTCGGTGCCGCCACCCATGGCGATGCCGATGTCCGCGGCGGCCAGGGCCGGGGCGTCGTTGATACCGTCCCCGACCATCGCCACCACGGCGTTTTTCTTCAGTTCAAGGACAATGGCGGACTTGTCCCCTGGCAGCACTTCGGCGTGCACGTTGACGATCCCCAAGGCCTGGGACACCACCTGGGCGCTGCCCCGGTTGTCGCCAGTGAGCAAGTGGCTGGCGATGTGGCGCTCATCCAAGGCTTGCACGGTCGCGAGAGCGCCAGATTTGAGGGTGTCGCCGAAAGCGAACAGGCCCAGCACCCGCGGCGTCGCGCCTTGTTCAAGCAGCCAGGACAAGGTCCGGCCTTCAGCTTCCCAGGCCTGCGCCGATTCGGCCAGCGAACCGGCGTCCAGGTCCGACTCATCCAGCAGGCGCCGATTGCCCAGGGCCAGGCGGCGTCCATCGAGGTTGCCGGCAATGCCGCGTCCGGGCAGGGCCTGGCTGTCGCTGACATCCGGCACGTTCAGGCCATGCTCGGCGCAGGCATCCAGCACGGCTTTGGCGAGGGGGTGCTCACTGCCGCGTTGCAGGGCGCCGGCGATTTGCAACAGCCTGGCTTCGTCACCGTCCAGGGCTTTTGAATGAGCGATGCGCGGCGTGCCGGAGGTCAGGGTTCCGGTCTTGTCGAACACCACCGTATCCACTTCATGGGCGCGTTCCAGTGCCTCGGCGTCCTTGATCAGGATCCCGTGGCGCGCCGCCACGCCCGTGCCGGCCATGATCGCCGTGGGGGTCGCCAGGCCCAGGGCGCAGGGACAGGCGATCACCAGTACGGCGACGGCGTTGATCAGCGCGGTTTCCAGCGGCGCACCGTAAAGCCACCAGCCGATCAGCGTCGCCAAGGCCAGCATCAGCACCACCGGTACAAAGACCTGGCTGACTTTATCCACCAGTTTCTGGATTGGAGCCTTGGCCGCCTGGGCGTCTTCCACCAGGCGGATGATGCGCGCCAGGACTGTTTCGGCGCCGAGGGCCTGGGTACGCACCAGCAGGCGTCCTTCGCCGTTGATGGCGCCACCGGTGACCTTGTCGCCGGGCTGTTTGGGCACCGGCAGGCTCTCGCCGCTGATCAGCGCTTCGTCGGCGTGGCTCTGGCCCTCCAGCACTTCGCCGTCCACCGGGAAGCGCTCACCGGGCTTGACCAGCACCAGATCGTTTACGCGCAGGGCACTGATGGCGACATCCCTTTCCTCGCCATCGACCACCTGGGTCGCCCGCTCCGGCCGCAAGGCTTCGAGGGCGCGAATGGCGCTGGCGGTCTGGCGCTTGGCGCGGCTTTCCAGGTATTTGCCCAGCAAGACCAGGGCAATCACCACCGCCGACGCTTCGAAATACAGGTGCGGCATGCTGCCGGGGCGGGCAATGACCCATTCATACAGGCTCAAGCCGTAGCCGGCGCTGGTGCCCAGGGCCACCAGCAGGTCCATGTTGCCGGCCCCGGCCCGCACGGCTTTGAAGGCCGCGACATAGAAGCGCGCACCGAAGATGAATTGAACCGGTGTCGCGAGGGCGAACTGCGCCCAGGCCGGGAGCATCCAGTGCACACCCAGCGGTTGCAGCAGCATCGGCAGCACCAAGGGCACGGACAGCAGGATCGCCAGCGCCAGGATCAGGCGCTCACGATTCAGCCGATGGGGCTGAGTGTCATGGGGCTGCTCGGTCTGCCAGACGCTGGCTTCGTAGCCCGCGCGTTTCACCGCATCGATCAGGATTTGCGGATCGACCTGTCCGAGCAGTTCGAGGTGGGCCCGCTCATTGGCGAGGTTGACGCTGACGCGGTTAACGCCGGGGATTTTGCCCAGGGCGCGTTCGACTCGACCCACGCACGAGGCGCACGTCATCCCCCCGATGCTCAGCTCCAGGGTTTGGACAGGAACATGGTAGCCGGCTTGTTCAACGGCCTCTATCAAGGCTGGCAGGCTCTGCTCGGAGGCCTGGACTCGCGCCTGCTCGGTCGCCAGGTTCACACTGACGGCACGGGTTCCGGCGACTTTGCTCAAGGCCCGCTCGACCCGCCCGGCGCAGCTGGCGCAGGTCATGCCGGCAATCGGCAGGTCGAAAGTGGTGGATTCGGACATGGGTCGGGCTCCCTGTAGTGAATGACTACAGGATCAACCTTGCCATGCTGGTAAGGTCAAGCGCCAATCCAAAAGACCTTCGCTGATCCTTGTGGGAGCGAGCCTGCTCGCGATAGCGTTTTGTCAGGCAGCACGTTATTCACTGATATACCGCTATCGCGAGCAGGCTCGCTCCCACAAGGGATCCGGGTGAGGTCAGTAACCGAGCCCTGCCTGCTTGAGGTACATCCCTTGCTCATTCATGGCGATACGGTATTTCAGGATGTCACCGGCCCTGATCGTAATCTCCTGGGAACCCGGTGCGAGCATGCCCGGATTGCAACCCGGTGCCTGGCCAGGCAACAACTTCAGGCGCAAGGAGAACTGGCCCGGAGGCAAGTTGAAGGAGGTGCTGTCTTCCTGGAAGAGCCGGGCGGTGAGCTGATCCTGGATGTAGATGCCGATCTCGCAGGACGTCGACACTTCCAGTCGTTCCCGGGAAATGATCAGCACACCGTAATCTTCGCCGGCGGCCGATGCCTGGGGGGCCATCGCTGATAAACCTAACATGCAAAACAGGCTGAACGCTGACCAGCGCATGGCCGAACCTCCGGTGTGGAATCCTTGATAGTGGCAGCTTGGCCGAGCGCGACGGCAATTGCCAGCCCGGCAGTTTTTATCAGAACTTGACCTTGCCATGATGGCAAGCTTGAAACTGCCGGCAACGTCCATTCTCAAGGAGTCACCTGATGCAAACTTTCAATGTCCAGGGTATGTCCTGTGGTCACTGCGTCAAGGCCATCACCCAGGCTGTACAGACCAGGGATCCGGCCGCCGATGTACAGATCGACCTGGGCGCCAAGACCGTCCGGGTCCAGAGTTCGTTGCCGGCCAACACCCTGATCGAGGTTATCCAGGAAGAAGGCTACGAGGTCAGCCCCACTTGAATATTTTTAATCGTTAGCGACCTATCGGAATGTTCAAGAGCGCCCGGCAGGGCTAGACTGTCGGGCTGCTGACTGATGCCCGACGGACGCCCGATGAACCTTCGTACGATTCTGATTCTTGGCGCCTTGAGCGCTTTCGGTCCCTTGGCGATCGACTTCTACCTGCCTGCCTTCCCGGCCATGGCAACCGCCTTCGGCACGGACGAAAAACATATCCAACTGACCCTGGCCGCCTATTTCCTCGGGCTGTCCATCGGGCAACTGGCCTACGGGCCGGTGGCGGATCGCTTCGGGCGACGGATTCCACTGCTGGTCGGGGTCGGCTTGTTCACCCTGGCCTCCCTGGCCTGCGCCTACGCGCCGAGCCTTGAATGGCTGATCGGCGCACGCTTCGTACAGGCCCTGGGTGGATGTGCCGGGATGGTGATTTCCCGGGCCGTGGTCAGCGACAAATGCGATGCGGTAGGGTCGGCCAAGGTGTTCTCGCAGTTGATGCTGGTGATGGGCCTGGCGCCGATTCTCGCGCCGATGCTTGGCGGGTTGCTGGTGAACCTGTATGGCTGGCAATCGATTTTCATCGCCCTGACCCTGTTCAGCGCCATGGCGGCAACGGCCGTGGCCCTGTGGCTGCCCGAGAGCCTGCCGGCCCACGTACCTCGACCACCGCTGTCGGGGGCGTTGCGCCAGTACGGCAGGCTGCTGACCGACTCGGTTTTCCTGGGGCATGCCCTGACGGGCGGGATTGCCATCGCCGGGATGTTCGCTTACATCGCCGGCTCGCCTTTCGTGTTCATCAAGCTATATGGCGTACCGGCCGAACACTTCGGCTGGCTGTTCGGTACCAACGCGGCTGGCTTCATCCTGGTGGCGCAGGTCAACGCGCGGTTGTTGTCCAAGCGTGGCCCGGCTTTCCTGCTGAGCCGTGCAGTGTGGGTCTATTTCACGGCGGGGTTGTGCCTCCTGGCCGTCAGCGCCTTGCACCCCGAACGTCTATGGCCATTGCTGATTCCATTGTTCATCTGCATCGCCAGCCTGGGCTGCATTCTTCCCAACGCTTCCGCCTGCGCCATGAACGGGCAGGGTGCCCGGGCCGGCAGTGCCTCGGCGATGCTGGGAAGCCTGCAGTTTTCCGTGGCCGCCGGGGCCGCCGCGCTGGTGGCGGCATTGCATGACGGCACCGCGGTGCCCATGGCGATGGTCATCAGCCTGTGCGGACTGTTGGTGGTGAGCGCAGCCATGCTGACCCGCCGCCTGCAAAATGCCCGGGCGCTGGCACAAGCCAGCCGCCAGGGCTGATTCAGCAGGCCGCGCGTTGTTGCTGTTCGGGGAAGTGGTGCGGCGCATGGATGCGCGCTTGCAGCGTGGTAGCGAAGGCTTTGGCTTCGGCCTCGGTGCGGAAGGTGACGGCGTGCTGGTCAAGACGCACTTGCCATTGGGATTTTGCCACTTCTTTTATCAGGATCTTCATTGCTGACCTCCTCACGTAAAAGATTGCGTTGCAAAGGCCTCGAGTGTAGACCGGAATGCGATCGCAATTGTGACAATGGTCAACTCTCGGACTGACGGTCCGATCTTTTTTCAGTAACCGTTGTGGCGAGGGGATAAATCCCCTCGCCACAGGCTATCTCTTGAGCCTGAGTGCCAGGTCAGAAACCTTCGAGCACGATCTTGCCCTTGGCGGTCCCACTTTCCAGCAGCGCGTGAGCCCGGCGCAGGTTCTCGGCGTTGATGGTGCCGAAATGCTCGCCAACGGTGGTCTTCAAGGTGCCGGCGTCAATCAGTTCGGCAACCCGGTTGAGCAGGTTGTGTTGCTCGATCATGTCGGCCGTCTCGAACAGCGAGCGGGTGTACATGAACTCCCAATGCAAGGACAGGCTCTTGCGCTTGAGCTTGGTCACGTCCAGGGACTTGGGATCATCGATCAGTGCCAGTTTGCCTTGGGGCGCCAGGGCCTCGACCAACTGATCCAGGTGCTGGTCGGTCTGGGTCAGGCTGGCGACGTGAGTGACCTGGGGCTGACCTGCTTCCTTCATGACCACGCTCAGTGGTCGGCTGTGGTCGATCACCAGGTCGGCGCCCAGGCTTCGCACCCAATCCTGCGTCTGCGGACGGGAAGCGGTGCCGATGACTTTCAGCGCGGTGAGCTGGCTGGCCAATTGGGTCAGGATCGAGCCTACGCCGCCGGCGGCGCCGACGATCAACAGGCTCTGGTCCGAAGCGTCCTGGCTTTCCTGGATCTGCAGCCGCTCGAACAACAGCTCCCAGGCGGTAATGGCGGTCAGTGGCAATGCGGCCGCTTCGGCGAAACCGAGGGTCTTGGGCATGTGGCCGACAATGCGCTCATCCACGACATGCAGTTCGCTGTTGCCACCCGCGCGCGCAATGGAGCCGGCATAGAACACTTTGTCACCGGCCTTGAACAGGGAGACTTCGCTGCCCACTGCCTTGACCACGCCGGCCACGTCCCAACCCAGCACTTTGGCTGCGCCGCCTTCAGGCTGGACGTTCTGACGGACCTTGGTGTCTACCGGGTTGACCGAAATGGCTTTGACTTCTACCAACAGGTCGCGCGGACCGGCGACGGGCTCCGGTAATTCGACATCCTGCAGCGATTGCGGGTCGGTGATCGGCAAGGAGTGGTAGTAGGCGATGGCTTTCATGAAACGGGCTCCGTGAGGTGAGTTCGATGGCATCCATGTTTAGCTATTTATCACCGCGATAAAACCCGCTAAAAGAACAGGCTCTTTCAATATTTTTTTGATAATGGAGTCGCCATGCTTCGATTCGATGATCTGCAGCTGTTTGTCCGGGCGGCAGATCTGGGCAGTCTTTCTGCCGCTGCCAGGGTCATGGATCTGTCGGCGGCGGTGGCCAGTGCCGCGTTGAAACGGATCGAGCAGCACCTCGGTGCCCGCCTGCTGGCGCGCTCCACCCGCAGTCTGCGCCTGACCGCCGAAGGAGAAGGCTTTCTCGAATATGCCCGGGCGGCGTTGGGCAGTCTGGATGAGGGGCGACGGCTGTTGACCCGCGGGCAGGACCAGGTCAGCGGTGTCTTGCAGTTGTCCGCGCCGTCAGACCTGGGACGCAACCTGCTGCTGCCCTGGCTGGATGACTTCCAGCGCGAGCACCCCCGGCTTACGGTGCGGCTGTTGTTGGGCGACCGCATTGCCGACTTGTTCAAGCAGCCGGTGGATATCGCGCTGCGTTACGGCGATCCGGAGGATTCGAGCCTGGTGGCCTTGCCTGTCGCGGCGGACAACCGTCGGGTGCTGTGTGCCTCGCCGGATTATCTGGCCCGTCATGGAGAACCCCATCAGCTTGAGCAACTGGCTCAACACAATTGCCTGTCGTACATGCTCGGCACCCGGGTTCATGACCGCTGGTGCTTTCATGACGGCAAGCGGGAAGTGAGCCTCACCGTCAGCGGTGACCGCTTCAGTGACGATGCCGATGTGGTGCGGCGCTGGGCAGTGGCCGGTGCTGGAATTGCCTACAAGTCGTGGATGGACGTGTCGACCGATGTGCTGGCCGGACGTTTGAAGATCCTTTTACCGCACCTGCACTGCGAGCGAGCGCCGCTCAATCTGTTGTGCGCTCATCGGGCGCAGTTGAGCAAGCCCGTCAAGCTGTTGCGGGAGATGCTCCAGGCCCGTTGTGGTGAATTGACGGCGCAATTTCCGCTCTCGACGGCAGTCGGCCAATAGTCGCGGGTAAATAGAGAATTTTCCCTCACGAACAATCGCCTCCAAAGGTTTCCGGAGGACAGGAAAGCTTGATCTGCACGCTTATACTAGCGGCCGCCTGAATCGGCGCGGCATCGCGTACGGCTGCAAGACCGGCTTGAAGCCCACTGTCCCGTCGATGCATCGATGCCGCCCGTTCCGGTGGTCGAGCCGCTTTTGGGCGGCGCCTCATGACGGGTGACTATGCCCAAGAGCAGTAGACGAATGATTCAACAGGGAGTGAATACATGGAACATGCACCTTGCATCAGCCAGATCGCCACGCTGCTGGCCGACCCCAAGCGCAGCTCAATGATGTGGGCCTTGATGGACGGCACGGCCCGGCAGGCTGAAGAACTGGCCTTGCTGGCCGGGTTATCGCCATCCTCGGCCAGCGCCCATCTGGGACGCCTGTCCGCCGGTGGCCTGTTGAAAGTGGAAGCCAGGGGGCGCAAGCGGTTTTTCCGTCTTGCCGCGCCGGAGATCGGCGCGGCTGTCGAAGCGCTGGCCAGCGCGACCCTGGCCAGTGCACCACGGCAGATTCCGGATGTCTTCAAGCGCGGCGTCATATCGAACAAGGCGCCGTCGGCCCCCGCCTCGTTGTTGCGAGCCCGGCTCTGCGACGATCACCTGGGCGGCACCCTGGCGGCCGATCTGTACCAGCGCCTGTTGGACGCCGGGTGGATCGAACAATGCGAGCAGCGGGTGATCGTCACCCACAAAGGCGCAAGCCAGTTGGCCGGGCGAGGGTTGTTCATCCAGGCCCTGGCCCATCGCAATGCCCGCATCGCCTGCGCGTGCCCGGATTGGAGCGAGCGCCGCCCGCACCTGGGGGGCGCGCTGGGGGCTGCCTTGCTGCAACTGTTCATGCAGTCTGGCTGGCTGAACCTGCCCAACGACTCGCGGGCCTTGCAGGTAACCGTGCTCGGCCAGCAGGAAATCCATCGATTCGCCCGGCAGGATTCATTGGAAATGGCGCTCTAGGCCTGTCGACAGGTCGCATTCAGCAATAGCCACCCGCAAGGTTCGCGCACACTCGCCCGAGAAACTATCGGACTGGGGGGATGCAACATGGACAATCACGGGTACAGCGCGGCCGAACGCCTGGAGCGGCTGCCCATCAGCGGCTATCACCGGGTCATCTTCATCATTATCGCCCTGGCGTTCTTCTTCGACTCCATGGACCTGGCGATGATGACGTTCCTGCTCGGCTCGATCAAAACCGAGTTTGGCCTGAGCACGGCCCAGGCAGGTCTGCTGGCCAGCTCCAGCTTTTTCGGCATGGTGGTGGGCGCTTCGCTGTCGGGCATGCTGGCGGATCGGTTCGGACGTAAACCGGTGTTCCAATGGAGCATTGTGCTGTGGGGTGTCGCCAGTTATCTGTGCTCCACGGCCCAGGACGTCGAGACACTGACGCTGTTTCGCATCCTGCTGGGTATCGGCATGGGCATGGAGTTTCCGATTGCCCAGTCGATGCTTTCGGAACTGATCCCGGCCAAGCGTCGGGGCCGTTACATCGCCTTGATGGACGGGTTCTGGCCGCTGGGCTTCGTCGCGGCGGGCGTGCTCTCGTATTTCCTGCTGCCGGTAGTCGGCTGGCGTGACATCTTCCTGGTCCTGGCCGTACCGGCGGTGTTTGTCCTGGCTATTCGTTTCTTTATCCCCGAGTCACCGCGTTGGCTGGAGCAGGCCGGGAGGAATGACGAGGCGGATGCCGTGCTGCGCCGGATCGAAGACAAGGTCCGGGCCTCGCTGGGGAGCCAGCACCTGCCGGAGCCGGTTCGCCTGCCGAGGCTGGCGACTACGCCGGGCACGTTCTTTTCGGCGCTGGGACAGATCTGGTCGCCGTTGTATCGCCAACGCACGATGATGATCTGGAGCGTCTGGTTCTTTGCCTTGCTCGGCTTCTACGGGCTGACGTCCTGGCTCAGCGCGTTGTTGCAGCAGTCGGGGTTTGCCGTGACCCAGTCGGTCTATTACACCGTGCTGATTTCCCTGGGCGGGATTCCCGGTTTCCTGATGGCTGCCTGGCTGGTGGAGCGCTGGGGCCGTAAGCCGGTGTGTGTCATCACCCTGTTGGGTGGCGGCGCGATGGCCTTTCTATATGGGCAGAGCGCGGTGTTCGGCGGCAACGTCGGGCTGCTGATCGGTAGCGGATTGCTGATGCAGTTTTTCCTCTTCGGCATGTGGGCGGTGCTCTACACCTACACACCGGAGCTGTATTCCACCTCGGCACGGGCAACGGGTTCGGGTTTCGCCTCGGCGATTGGTCGCATCGGTTCGTTGCTGGGGCCTCTGGTGACCGGGCTGGTATTTCCCATCACCGGGCAAGGCGGCGTGTTTGGCCTGGGCGCACTGTGCTTCGCGGTGGCGGCTGGCGTGGTCTGGTTGTTTGGGATGGAGACGCGGGGCAAGACGCTGGAGGAGTTGAGCGAAGGCGTGGGCGGTTAAACACCATCCCCTTGTGGGAGCGAGCCTGCTCGCGATAGCGGTGGGTCGGTGGACACTTGTCACACTGACATACCGAAATCGCGGGCAGGCTCGCTCCCACAGGGATAGTTGATGAAAGCTAAGGCTTCACCAACCGCGCATCCAGGCTGTTCTGGGCCAAGCGTTTGGCCTGGTCCTGGGTCATGCCCAGGTGGGTGTGCAGGGCGTGGAAGTTTTCGGTGACGTAGCCGCCGAAGTACGCCGGGTCGTCGGAGTTCACCGTCACCTTCACACCGCGTTCGAGCATGTCGAGGATGTTGTGCTGCGACATGTCGTCGAACACGCACAGCTTGATGTTGGACAACGGGCATACCGTCAACGGGATCTGCTCGTCGATGATCCGCTGCATCAGTCGCTCGTCTTCGATGGCCCGGACACCGTGATCGATGCGCTGGATCTTCAGCAGGTCCAGGGCTTCCCAGATGTATTCGGGTGGACCTTCTTCGCCGGCGTGGGCGACGGTCAGGAAACCTTCGTTGCGGGCCCGGTCGAACACCCGCTGGAACTTGCTGGGCGGATGGCCCATTTCCGAACTGTCCAGGCCGACGGCGACAAAGGCATCGCGGAACGGCAGCGCCTGGTCGAGGGTTTTCTCGGCCTGTTCTTCGCTCAGGTGGCGCAGGAAGCTCAGGATCAGGCCGCTGGTGATGCCCAGTTGCTGTTCTCCGTCCTTGAGGGCGGCGGCGATGCCGTTGAGGACCACCTCGAACGGAATGCCGCGGTCGGTGTGAGTCTGAGGGTCGAAGAACGGTTCGGTGTGGATCACGTTCTGCGCCTTGCAACGCAACAGGTAGGCCCAGGTCAGGTCGTAGAAATCCTGGGAGGTGCGCAACACGTCGGCGCCCTGGTAATACAGGTCGAGGAATTCCTGCAGATTGTTGAAGGCGTAGGCCTTGCGCAAGGTGTCGACGTCGTTCCACGGCAGGGCGATTTTGTTGCGCTCGGCCAGGGCGAACAGCAGCTCGGGCTCCAGCGAACCTTCCAGGTGCAGGTGCAGTTCTGCCTTGGGCAGGGCGTTCAGCCAGTCGTACATGTGCTTTTCTCATCAGTGAATCGATGGTGGGCATTCTACAGGGGCTGACCGCAATGTCTGGAAAAACCTGACCGGCCGATCCACTGTGGAAGCAGAACCGGCCCGCGAAGAGCCCTGGGCCGATCCATAAGGGGACGTCACAGCAGACGAAACGTTCACGGCCCCCTACAGTCTAGTAGGTCATACCCCCGTGCACGGTTATAGGCCTGTGATGTTCACATTGATCAAGCAAGAAAAGCTGCTGGTGCTGGCCCTGCTCGCCGCCGTAGTCGCCTACCCGCTGGAGCACTGGCTGTTGGGCAGTGGGCAGGTCGTGGCGTTGGTCGGTGGCTTGCTGCTGATTGGCTTCATCGTCGCGGCCTCGATGCGCGTGGCTCATCACGCCGAGTTGCTGGCGGAAAAAGTCGGCGATCCTTACGGCACGATGATCCTGACCCTGTCGGCAGTGTTGGTCGAGGTGGTGATCCTGGCGATCATGATGAGCAACGAAGCATCGCCGACCCTGGTGCGCGATACGATCTATTCGGCGGTGATGCTCGACATCAATGGCATTCTCGGGCTTGCCGCGCTGATGGGCGGGCTCAAACATGGCGAGCAGGTCTACAACGATGATTCGGCGCGCAGCTACAGCGTGATGATCCTCACCGCCATGGGCGTATCGATGGTGGTGCCGGAGTTCATTCCCCAGGAACACTGGAAGCAATATTCGGCGTTCACCATTGGCGCGATGCTCGTGCTGTATACGCTGTTCCTGCGTATGCAGGTGGGTCCCCACAGTTACTTTTTCAGCTACAGCTATCCGGAAAAACGTCGCCGCAAAGAGCCGGTGGAGACCGAGCCGAAGCCCATCAGCCTGGCGTTTTCCATCGGTGCGCTGGTGTTTGGCGTGGTAGTGATCGGTGCGCTGGCCGAAGTCATGTCCAAGGCCATCGACCTGGGGCTGGAGGGCTCGGGAGCGCCGCCGGTGGTCACGGCCATTCTGGTGGCGGCCATCTCTGCGGCACCGGAGATTCTCACCGCCCTGCGCGCCGCCCTCGCCAATCGCATGCAGTCGGTGGTGAACATCGCGCTGGGGGCGTCGCTGTCGACGGTGATCCTGACGGTGCCGGTGATGGAAGCCATGGCGCTTTACACCGGTCAGCCTTTCCAGATGGCCATGACGCCGGTGCAGACGGTGATGATCTTCATCACCCTGATCGTCAGCGCGATCAATCTCAATGACGGCGAGACCAATGCCATTGAAGGCATGACCCACTTCGTGCTGTTTGCGACGTTTATCATGTTGTCGCTGCTCGGCCTTTAGAAGCGCATCGCGGGCAAGCCTTGCTCCCACAGATGTGTCCTGATACCTGTGGGAGCAAGGCTTGCCCGCGATAGCATCCGATCAGACGCCCGCGATCAATTCCCGCGCCGCCTGGCTGTGATCGGCGATCAAGCCTTTCAAATCCAAGCCTTCGACCTGACCGTCGATGACCCGCCATTGCCCCCCGACCATCACCCGATCCGCTCGATCCGCGCCGCACAACAACAGTGCTGAAACCGGATCGTGGCTGCCGGAGAAGCGCAGTTCATCGAGCTTGAACAGCGCCAGATCGGCCTGTTTGCCGACTGCCAACTCGCCGATGTCGCTGCGCCCAAGCAATGTTGCCGAGCCCTGAGTGGCCCAGCCCAGTGTCCGTTCCGGTGTGATCGCTTGCGCGCCATAGCGCAGGCGTTGGATGTACAGCGCCTGGCGGGTTTCGAGGATCATGTTCGAGGCATCGTTGGAGGCCGAGCCGTCCACGCCGAGGCCCAGCGGGGCACCGGCGGCAGTCAGTTCGAGGGTGGGGCAAATGCCCGAGGCCAGGCGCATGTTGGAGCTTGGGCAATGACAGATACCGGTGCCGGCAGCGCCGAGGCGGGCGATCTCCTCGGGGTTGAAGTGAATGCCGTGGGCCAGCCAGGTACGCGGACCGAGCCAGCCGACGCTGTCCAGGTAGTCCACGGTGCGCAAGCCGAAGCGTTGCAGGCAGAAATCTTCTTCGTCGAGGGTTTCGGCCAGGTGGGTGTGCAGGCGGACGTCCAGTTGATTTGCCAGAGCGGCGCTGGCCTGCATGATTTCGGGGGTGACCGAAAACGGCGAGCAGGGTGCCAGGGCTATCTGGATCTGCGCACCGTCGCCGCGTTCATGGTAGCGGTCGATCAACCGCTGGCTATCGTCGAGAATCACCTGGCCTTGCTGCACGGTCTGCTGTGGCGGCAGGCCGCCGTCGGCTTCGCCCAGGCTCATGGAGCCGCGGGTCAGCATCGCTCGCATGCCCAGTTCACGCACGCTTTGCACCTGTACATCGATGGCATCTTCCAGGCCTTCGGGAAACAGGTAATGGTGATCGGCCGCCGTGGTGCAGCCCGACAGGAGCAGTTCGGCCAGGGCCACTTTGGTCGCCAAGGCGAGTTTTTCCGGCGTCAGCCGCGCCCAGACCGGGTAGAGGGTTTTCAACCATGGGAACAGCGGCTGGTTCACCACCGGTGCCCAGGCACGGGTCAGGGTCTGGTAGAAGTGGTGATGGGTGTTGATCAGCCCGGGAAGAATTACATGCTCACGGGCGTCGAAGACATGATCACAGGGTTGGGCGGGGCGCTGGCCGACACCCAGCAGTTCGACGATCACGCCGTCCTGCAGGACCAGGCCGCCACGGGCGTCGAGGCTATTGGCGGTGAATACGGCAAGGGGATTTTTTAACCAGGTACGGGTCGCAGGCATGGTGGCCGGCTCCTCTGAAAGTGGGTTCAGGTTAGCCAGCTCAGTGATGCCCTGTCTGCTGATCCAGGGTCGCCTTGGGGGCGAGGTGCAGAGTTTACTCAGGTTGCGGCGCACATATCCAGTGCTCCAATTGAGTTCAAATGTGGGAGCGAGCCTGCTCGCGAAGGCGATGTATCAGTCGACAGGGCGGTTGAATGACACTCCGCTTTCGCGAGCAGGCTCGCTCCCACAGGTTGTGCGTGGAATTACCAGGGAATCGTCTCACCCTTGTAGTTGACGAAGTGATGCCCACCCCGGCCGGCAAAGGCATTGACCTGGTCGATCAAGCCGCGAGTACTGGTTTCGACATCGATGTCCGCTCCTTCACCCCCCATGTCGGTCTTCACCCAGCCCGGATGCAGCGACAGGACGGTCAATGTCTGGTCGCCCAGTTGGGTGACGAAGCTGTTGGTCATGGAATTGAGGGCCGCCTTGCTTGCCTTGTACAGCGCCAGTTCCGGCGCGTCGGGCATGGTCACGCTGCCCAGCACCGAACTCATGAACGCCAACACGCCGCTGCCGTCGCGGATCTGTCCGACGAATCGCTGAGCCAGGTTGATCGGCGCCACCGCGTTGGTGAAGAACAACTGGCCGACCTCGGCCAGGGTCGCGCCGTCGGGAGCCTGGTTATCGGGGCCTTTGACACCGGCGTTGACGAATAGCAGGTCGAAGGTTTCGCCCTTGAGTTGTTGGCTCAAGGCAATGACGGCTTGCTGGTCGCCCATGTCGAGTTTCTCGATCCGTACCGGGCCCAGCGCCTTCAATGCCTCTGCGTTCTGCAAGTTGCGCACGGTGGCGATCACGTTCCAGCCATCGCTCAGCAATGTCTTCACCAGGCCAAGGCCCAAGCCCCGGGAGGCGCCGATGATCAATGCGTTTTTTGCCGAATTCATGGAAGGTATCCTTGAAAGAAGGGTCACGGATTTAATGGACAGCGTCGCCCGAGCCGTTGTTTCAGCTCATGACGCAACGCGTCGAGTTCGGTCATGCGGGTTTCGATCAGGTTCAGTTTGTTCAGCAGCAGCTGAGCCACGGCGTGGTCCGGGTCGGGTGCCTGCTGCACGGAGGCGACGCTGCTGCCAATCTCGCCGAGGGTAAAGCCCAGGCGTTGGGCTGTCTTGATATAGAGCACCAGTTGCACCATGTCTTCGGGGTAGTCGCGATACCCATTGGCGCTGCGTCCCGCCGCAATCAGCCCGAGCTGCTCATAGAAGCGCAGCGTGTCGCGGCTGACGGCACAGGCCTGGGCTAGTTCACCGATCCGCATGGCAATCTCCAGAAAGCTTGACCTTGGAGCATACCCCAGGCTTTAGTCTTTTTGCTCCTTGATTAGATGGAGCAATGCCTATGTGGACTTCACCGCAATATCGTCGCGTGGTGCTCGGTAGCGCCTGGTACGACCTGATCGTAACCGCAGCGTTTGCCACGCCATGGAGTTTCGCCGCCCTGCACGGCTGGTTGCTGGGTGTGACCCAAATGCTCGACCTGCCTGGCGAGCTGCCAACGTTTGCGCCTATGCATCTGTTGATGGCCAATCTGCTGGGCTCGATCGTTTGCATATGGGCGGTGCTGCGGATTCGGGATCCGCGCCCCCTGTATGGGCGGTATGACGCGGCAGGGCGGTTCCTGTTTGCGTCCTGGATGTTTTACGCGCTGCTGCACGGCGCCAGTGCGCTGGTGTGGATATTTCTGTTCCTCGAGCTGGTGTGGGGTGTTGTCCAACTGTTACCCGTGCGTGGCGAGAACACGGGCTCAAGCTGGAAGCGTGATCAGTCGTTAACGAATGGTTAAAAAATGAACAAGCGCCTGGGAGCCATGCTCTTCTTGGGGTCGCGTGAGCCATGAACGGGTTATCCACAGCTTGCTCCACAGTTATTGTGCGCAAGCCGCAAACTCGGGCATAAGCGCGGGGCGACTTTCTTCCAAAGGTGATAACTCGCTGCAAGCGTTTGTTTTGCTGGCTTATTTAGCCGACAGGCGAGGCTTTGGACGAAAAATGAACAACCCCCGCAAAGCCGCATGACAGAAGGGTTACAGGCGGATGTGCTCAGGTTATCCACAGCCGGGTGCACAGCAGGTGTGGGCAAATAAAGGTTAACGCTCCAGCAGGATCCGGCCGCGACTCAAATCGGCCAGTTGCTTTTGCAGCGTATCGATCTGACCTTCACCCACCGCCAACTGCAATTCCACGCCGTTGGCGGTAAACCCTTCCGTATTGACCAGGCCACCGCACTCGGCAACCCGCAGTTTCACCAGGGGCAGTTCCGCGAACCCGCAAGTGCAATGCAGGGGCACGCGACTGATCAGTTCCAGCTTCTCGGCACTTTGCAGGCACTTGTTCGCACCACCGCCATAGGCCCGGGCCAGTCCGCCGGTCCCCAGCTGGATACCGCCATACCAGCGGATCACCAGCACTACGACCTGGTCACAGGCTTGGGCTTCAATGGCCGCCAGGATCGGGCGTCCGGCGGTGCCCCCCGGTTCGCCATCGTCGTTGCTGCGGTATTGATCTCCCAGCTTCCAGGCCCAGCAGTTGTGCGTGGCGTTCAGGTCGCTGTGCTGTTCGATAAAGGCCTGGGCATCGGCGGGGCTGGTGATGGGGGCGGCGAAGGTGATGAAGCGGCTTTTACGAATTTCTTCGCGGTATTCGCAAAAGCCAACGAGAGTAAAAGGCATGAGCGTCTTAGAGGGTGGGTGTCAGGCCGCAGCCTTTGAGAATGATGCGGATCAGGTTGTCGCCAGCATCGATCATGTCTTGCTTGCTCAATTTGCTGCGACCGGTCACGCGGCAGATCTGGGTGGCGAAGTCGGCGTAATGCTGGGTGCTGCCCCAGAGCAGGAAGATCAGGTGCACTGGGTCGATCGGGTCCATCTTGCCAGCGTCGATCCAGGCCTGGAACACCGCCGCGCGGCCGTTGAACCAGGCGCGGTAGTCCTGGTTGAAGTACTCGGTCAGGCACTCGCCGCCACTGATCACTTCCATGGCGAAGATCCGCGACGCCTGGGGTTGGCGACGGGAAAACTCCATCTTGGCGCGGATATAGCGAGTCAACGCCTCGGCCGGGTCATCCTCGGCGGTGAGGGTGTTGAAGGTGCTGTCCCACAACTCGATGATGTTGCTCAGCACCGCCACGTATAGCCCGAGCTTGTTGGTGAAGTAATAGTGCAGGTTCGCCTTGGGCAGCCCGGCGTTCAGCGCGATGGTATTCATGCTGGTGCCTTTGAATCCGTGACGAGCGAATTCATCTTCAGCAGCCTTGAGGATGGTCTCTTCGTTCTTCTGACGAATGCGGCCAGTGGGCTTGCCACCGTGTGCTGGGACTTCAAAGGTCATGGACGTTTCCGGGCTGGGTCTGTGGGCAAGCAAATGCGTTGATAGCGCACCGGCACCGATCCGACAAGTGCTGTTGCCACAAAAGGCGAATGCACTAGCGAGTCGCGGCCAGACTCTCGAGAAAACTCTCCAGCACCAGATGAGGACGACGGCCCTTGCGCGTTACCGAAGCCAGGCTCAGGTCATAGAATCGCGTCGTGGGTTTCAGGGCTCGTAATCGGCCTTGCTGGACCCAGAGGTTGGCGTAGTGATCCGGCAGGTAGCCGATGTAGCGACCGGTGAGAATCAGGAATGCCATGCCTTCGCGGTCCGATGCACTGGCGGTGCAGTTGAGCGCCTGGTAATGGGCCTGGATGTCGACCGGCAGGCGAAAGGTGGGGGCGATGGCGTCCTGGCTGTTGAGGCGGGTTTCGTCGAGCTGCAAGTCGTCCACATAAAACAGGGGATGTCCGACCGCGCAATACAACAATGAGCGTTCGCTGTAGAGCGGCTGGTACTCCAGCCCGGAAAGGGCGCTGGCCTGAGGGACCACGCCGACGTGCAGGCGGCCGTCGAGAACACCTTGTTCGACTTCATTGGGGGCGATCATGCGAATCTGGATTTGCACGTCGGGCCCGCGCTCCTTCAATTGAGCCAGGGCATGGGTGATGCGCATGTGGGGGAGGGTGACGAGATTGTCGGTCAGGCCGATGTTCAGTTCGCCGCGCAAGTGTTGATGCAGGCCGTTGACCTCGGTGCGAAAACTTTCCAGCGCGCTGAGCAGTTGCAGGGCCGACTGATAGACCTCACGACCTTCTTCCGTCAGTGAGAACCCCGCGCGTCCACGCTGACACAGACGCAGGCCCAGGCGCTGTTCAAGATCGCTCATCTGTTGGCTGATGGCCGAGCGGCCGATACCCAGCACCGTTTCTGCTGCGGAGAATCCCCCACATTCCACTACGCTACGAAAGATGCGCAGCAGACGAATATCGAAGTCGCTGACCTGGGCCAGTGGATCGGGGCGGCGAGCACTCATAGTTTAGTGGTCCACTGACTGAACGTTAGAAAAGTTGGATTTCACCGACTTTATCGTCGTGGCAACTTAGCCGCAACTAGGCTTTCCGCCCCGATACCGTTCATATCTTGCGAGGTTTTGTCGATGAACATGCCCGAACACGCGGCCAGTTCCCTGGCCAGTCAGCTCAAGCTCGATGCCCACTGGATGCCTTATACCGCCAACCGCAACTTCCAGCGCGACCCGCGTCTGATCGTCGGCGCCGAAGGCAGCTGGCTGGTCGATGAACATGGGCGCAAGGTGTATGACTCGCTGTCGGGGTTGTGGACCTGCGGGGCCGGACACACTCGCAAGGAAATCCAGGACGCGGTCGCCAAACAGCTGGGCACCCTCGATTACTCGCCGGGCTTCCAGTATGGCCATCCGCTGTCGTTCCAACTGGCGGAAAAAATCACCAGCCTGACGCCAGGCAACCTCAATCATGTGTTCTTCACCGACTCCGGTTCCGAGTGCGCCGATACGGCGGTGAAGATGGTGCGCGCCTACTGGCGTCTCAAGGGCCAGGCCACCAAGACCAAAATGATCGGCCGTGCTCGCGGCTACCATGGCGTGAACATCGCCGGGACCAGCCTGGGCGGCGTGAGTGGCAACCGCAAACTGTTCGGCCAGGCGATGGCGGACGTCGATCATCTGCCTCATACCTTGTTGACGAGCAATGCCTATTCCCGTGGCATGCCGAAGGAAGGTGGTATTGCCTTGGCCGACGAGTTGCTGAAGCTGATCGAACTGCACGACGCTTCCAACATCGCGGCCGTCTTCGTTGAACCGATGGCCGGGTCCGCCGGTGTACTGGTTCCGCCTGAGGGCTATCTCAAGCGTCTGCGGCAGATTTGCGACCAGCACAATATCCTGCTGGTATTCGACGAAGTAATCACCGGTTTCGGCCGCACGGGTTCGATGTTCGGTGCAGACAGTTTCGGCGTGGCACCTGACTTGATGTGTATCGCCAAGCAAGTCACCAACGGTGCGATTCCCATGGGGGCAGTCATTGCCAGCACCGAGATCTACCAGACTTTCATGAACCAGCCGACGCCTGAGTACGCGGTGGAATTTCCTCACGGCTATACCTATTCGGCGCACCCGGTGGCGTGCGCGGCGGGGCTGGCGGCGCTGGATCTGCTGCAGAAGGAAAACCTGGTGCAGAGCGTGGCCGAAGTCGCGCCACATTTCGAGAAGGTTCTGCATGGGATCAAAGGTGCGAAGAACGTGATCGACATCCGCAACTTTGGCCTGGCCGGCGCGATCCAGATCGCACCGCGAGACGGCGATGCGATCGTCCGTCCGTTCGAGGCCGGCATGGCGTTGTGGAAGGCCGGATTCTATGTGCGCTTCGGTGGCGACACGCTGCAGTTCGGACCAACGTTCAACAGCAAGCCACAGGATCTGGATCGTCTGTTCGACGCGGTCGGTGAAGTGTTGAACAAGCTCGACTGACTGCCTCCCTATCATCTTCAACAACAGGCGTCCGGTCGCGGGCGCCTGTGGATAAAAATTCTGGAGTCCCCATGAGTCTCATCCCGCATCTGATCAATGGCGAACTGATAAGCGACAACACGCGTACAGCGGACGTTTTCAATCCGTCCACTGGCCAGGCCATCCACAAGGTGTCGCTGGCCGATCGCGCGACCGTGCAACAGGCCATCGATGCCGCCACCGCAGCGTTCCCGGCCTGGCGCAAGACACCGGCGGCCAAGCGTGCCCAGGTGATGTTTCGTTTCAAACAGTTGCTGGAGCAGAACGAGTCGCGTATTGCGCAAATGATCAGCGAGGAGCACGGCAAGACCCTGGAGGATGCCGCCGGTGAGCTCAAACGGGGTATCGAGAACGTCGAGTTCGCCTGTGCGGCTCCGGAAGTCCTGAAGGGTGAATACAGCCGCAACGTAGGGCCGAACATCGATGCCTGGTCGGATTTCCAGCCGTTGGGCGTCGTGGCGGGTATTACCCCGTTCAACTTCCCGGCGATGGTTCCACTGTGGATGTATCCGCTGGCGATCGTTTGCGGCAACTGCTTCATTCTCAAGCCATCCGAGCGTGACCCGAGCTCGACACTGCTGATTGCACAATTGCTGCTGGAAGCCGGATTGCCCGAGGGCGTGTTGAGTGTCGTGCATGGTGACAAGGTTGCCGTGGATGCGCTGATCGAGGCGCCGGAAGTGAAGGCGCTGAGTTTTGTCGGCTCGACACCGATTGCCGAATACATCTACGCCGAGGGGACCCGTCGCGGTAAACGCGTCCAGGCATTGGGCGGGGCGAAGAACCATGCGGTGCTGATGCCGGATGCCGATCTGGACAACGCAGTCAACGCGTTGATGGGGGCGGCCTATGGTTCATGCGGCGAACGTTGCATGGCGATTTCGGTGGCTGTCTGTGTGGGCGATCAGGTAGCGGATGCGCTGGTAGCCAAGCTGGTGCCGCAGATCCAGGCGTTGAAAATCGGTGCCGGTACTTCTTGCGGTCTGGACATGGGGCCGTTGGTGACCGGTCAGCATCGCGACAAGGTCAGCGGCTATATAGAAGACGGTGTTTCGGCGGGTGCTTCGCTGGTAGTCGATGGCCGTGGCTTGAGCGTGGCGGGTCACGAAGACGGTTTCTTCCTGGGGGGTTGCCTGTTCGATCGTGTGACGCCGCAGATGCGCATCTATAAAGAAGAGATCTTTGGCCCAGTACTGTGCATTGTCCGGGTCAACAGCCTGGAGGAGGCCATGCAACTGATCAACGATCACGAGTATGGCAACGGCACCTGCATCTTCACCCGCGATGGCGAAGCGGCGCGGTTGTTCTGCGACGAGATTGAAGTGGGCATGGTGGGCGTCAACGTACCGCTGCCTGTACCTGTGGCTTATCACAGCTTTGGCGGTTGGAAGCGTTCGTTGTTTGGCGACCTGCACGCCTACGGCCCGGATGGCGTGCGCTTCTATACCCGTCGCAAGGCCATTACCCAGCGCTGGCCACAACGCGCCAGCCATGAAGCTTCGCAGTTCGCGTTTCCCAGTTTGTAATGGATAAACAAAGAGGCCGGCGCTTAAGCGCCGGCCTCTTTGTTTATGGGGGTTTTTGAGCGATATGACAGAAACATGAAAATAGGTGTTGACGGCAGATTCTGAGTCTCTATAATTCGCCCCACTTCCGGCGC